>JBBRRW010000153.1:0-8400 GCA_038245975.1 Burkholderiales bacterium | reverse complement strand
TCGACTCCACGGCCGTGATCACCGGCTTGTGATGCATCAATGCGACCCCGATCGCGCCTGCGAAGACGACGGTCGCTGTGAGCTTGAGCGCGGTCGCCCCGGGACGGTCGTGCGTCAGGGTGTTCGCCAGCAGCGGAGCCGACCGGTCCTGCGCGGCCGGCTCCCGGACCGATGGTGCCTCGGTGGCGACGGCATCGGGGTCGTGCGCAGCGGCCGCACCGATACCGGTGCCGTGCGTGCTTTCCGGCGCTGTGTACGTCGCACCGTCCGGAACGACGATCTGGTCGACCGGAGGCATCGGCGCATGAACCATCGGATCGAGCGCATGTGCCCACGTTTCGACGGCCCACGCCGCCCGCCCCTGCGCCATGTCGCGCTCTTCGACGAGCCGCGCCGCGAGTCGCGTCCCGAGCGCGCGTGACTCGTCGACCGTATGGACGGCGAGGAGAGCCTGAGGGACGTCCGCATCGAGCGCCAGCAGCAGCGTGACGATATCGAGCTCGCTCCCGGAGCACTCGTCGCGCAGGTAACGGGCGAGCGTATCGGGCTCGTAAAGCATCGACGGACCGTAGAGATCGATGATCGAACGGAGGGCCCGCACGATGTCGCTCGCGGGATGGCTGTCTGCCGGCATGGATCTGCTTGGAACGATTGGGTGGGGCATTGTGCGGTGGCTCGGATGCTGTGGGGCATGATGGAACGAAACGCGCAGGGCCGCGTTGCCGGTTGCAGCCTTCCTGGCGTCAGAAGTTGGCTGATCCGCGGTCCCGCGAACCGCGGCATTCGACTGACGGCGGGGCAGGGATGCGCCTCGCTCGCACGGTCAATGCCCGGGCTGTCGATCCGGTGGACCGGCACGGGCTTGGTCGGCCGGCATCCGGCACCGGGTTGGGCCTGTGACGTCGGTGGCGATGGCATTGATCGGAAACGATGGGGTCTGCACCTGCGTTCGATCATCGTGGGGCCTTGCCCACGTCCGTCGGTCTGCCATCGTCTGATCCATCGCGGCGCCGATCGGGCGGTTCCAGCACGGTATCAGCGCGCGCCGTCGACCAGCGGCAAGACGCGTCCGTCGACGAGGCGCACCCGGCTGCCGGTCTGCAGACGATAGTTGCCCCTGAACGAACGGCTCTCCTGGTCGTCCATGCGGACCGTTACTTCATAGACGGCTGCACGAATCCCCTCCGCGGGTTCGATCTCGCGCGACATCGCCACGGAACCACAGGTGTCGCGCGTGCAGGCCGCAGTGATCGCGCTGTCGGGAAGCGGACGCGACGTGGCGGCGAGAGCGATGGTTGCACGGCGTGCGTCGCTACGGGAACCGTCGCGACCGATCACCGTGAAGTCCACGGTCGCGATGGCCGGCGCGTCCAACGCGCGGAACGGCACCAGCAGCACGTGACTGCCCGAACGCTGCAGGCCGGCGGCGACGGTAAGCGCGCCGGACCGCGGCCAGGTGCCGGTCCTGCCGTCGATCCTGCGCTCGACCGAAGCGACGTCCCGCGTATCCCCCGCCAGGCGCACCGCCACCGCGAACGGTGCGCCCTCGACCACGTCGGGCACGTCGATGGCGACGATCACCGGTCGCTGCAGAACGGGCGGCCCAGACGGCGCCGGCACCGGCGTCGTCGGCAACGGTTCGGGAGGGTCGCGCGGTGCTTCGACCGACGGCGCTGCTGACGGCGCCATCGTGTCGGTCCGCGACGCGGTGGCTGGACCATCCTCGGTGGGCGCCGCGGGCCTGGCCACGGCGTCACTCGCGGGGTTCCCCGGCCGTGTCGCATCGGCGGTCGGTGCGGCCGGGGTCGGTAGCGCGACAGTCGGCGGTCGTTGTGCGGTCGCAGACACGGTATCGGACGGTCGGCGCAGCCCGTCGACGCCGAAGAACCACACCAGCACCACCGCGACCAACGCCGCGACGATCGCGGCCGTCCGGCCGATCCCTTTCGATGCAGCGTCGGGCCGACGATCCCACGTCGGCGGGACGATCGACTCGTCGCTTGTCCAAGGCGCCGCGTCGGCGCGCGGCTGTTCCGCCAGCACCGGTGGTTCGGTGACGAATGCGGCATCGTGTTCGTCGGGCGTCTCGTCCTGCGCCGGACGATCGGGGAACAACGGCTCGACCAGGAGAGCGCCTGCAGCACCTTCGTGCACCGCGTCGCCGCGCAGCGGGGCCGGCCCCTCGCTCGTATCGCGACCGATCAGCGGCTCGTGCCGCAGGGCGCTGTCGGCCGAGGCCCGTCGACCTGCGGCATCGAAGCTCGCACGCGGACGCGCAGGCGTTGTTCCCAACGCCGTCATCCACGGTGCGACGGCCATCGACCGCTCGCCAGCTGCCGACGGATCGGTGACGACCGGCGACACGGCATCGCGCGTGCCGGCGGTCGGCAGAGCCAGCGCGTGGGCCCAGGCGTCGACGGCCCAGGCCGCACGGTCTTCGGTCAGCGTGCCGGCCGCCTGCACGTCACGTGCGGCCAGTCTCAACAGATCGGCCAGCCCATCGTCGTGCTCGGCGGCACGCAGGCGCTGCGGCACCTGCACGCTCAGCGCGAGCAGGATCGCTTCGACGGCCGGCTGCGCGCCGGGACCGGCCTGCGTCAGCACACGACGGATCTGATCGGGTTTCTCGAACAGCGAAAGCCCGTGCACGTCGACGAGCGTCGCGAGTTCGGCC
The DNA here is from genome assembly GCA_038245975.1 of Burkholderiales bacterium. Taxonomy (GTDB): domain Bacteria; phylum Pseudomonadota; class Gammaproteobacteria; order Burkholderiales; family Burkholderiaceae_D; genus CAHJXF01. The sequence continues at coordinate 5,726 of JBBRRW010000153.1, read as the reverse complement.
TCGATCGTGGCGTCGCTGATCGGCGGCGGGCTTTGCCATGCGGAATCGAAGACGTCTTCCATGGTCCTTCCCGGTTGAGTGGCCGACAGTGCGGCTGATCCGGCCGAAGCCGGATGGGCGCGATCGAGTCGGTTCGGTTCCGACCGCCGCGTCGCGTGTTTGTGACTAGAATGCGCGCCTCTTCGCCGTCAGGGAAATATCGTCGGCTGCAGAGCGCAGCAGCAGGAATTGCGCATCCATCCCGCCGCACTGCGCGACACGGTCCGATAGAACCCCTTGCACCCTGGAAGGTTCCGATGAAATTTCGTTTCCCCATCGTCATCATCGACGAGGACTACCGTTCCGAGAATACCTCGGGCCTCGGCATCCGCGCGCTTGCGGCCGCGTTCGAGGCCGAAGGGATGGAGGTGCTGGGCGCGACCAGCTACGGCGACCTGTCGCAGTTCGCGCAGCAGCAGTCGCGCGCGTCGGCCTTCATCCTGTCGATCGACGACGAGGAGTTCACGCCAGGTCCCGAGCTCGATCCGGCCATCCTCAACCTGCGCGCGTTCATTGAGGAGATCCGCTTCAAGAACGCGGATATCCCGATCTACATCTACGGTGAGACGCGCACGTCGCGGCACATCCCGAACGACATCCTGAAGGAGCTGCACGGCTTCATCCACATGTTCGAGGACACGCCGGAGTTCGTCGCGCGTCACATCATCCGCGAGGCCCGCGCCTATCTCGACGGGCTCGCGCCGCCGTTCTTTCGCGCGCTGATCCACTACGCGCAGGACGGTTCGTATTCATGGCATTGCCCGGGGCACTCGGGCGGCGTGGCGTTCCTGAAGAGCCCGGTCGGCCAGATGTTCCACCAGTTCTTCGGCGAGAACATGCTGCGCGCGGACGTCTGCAACGCGGTCGAGGAACTCGGTCAGCTGCTCGACCACACGGGCCCGGTCGCCGCGTCGGAGCGCAACGCGGCGCGCATCTTCCACGCGGACCACTGCTACTTCGTCACCAACGGCACGTCGACGTCGAACAAGATCGTGTGGCACGCGAGCATCGCGCCCGACGACATCGTGGTGGTCGATCGCAACTGCCACAAGTCGATCCTCCATGCGATCACGATGACCGGCGCGATCCCGGTGTTCCTCACGCCGAAGCGCAACCACCTGGGCATCATCGGACCGATCCCGAAGGACGAATTCACGCCGGAGAGCATCGCGCGGAAGATCGAGGCCAACCCGTTCGCGCGCATTGCTGCGAACAAGAAGCCGCGCATCCTGACGATCACGCAGTCGACCTACGACGGCATCCTCTATAACGACGACACGCTGGCGGCGATGCTCGACGGGAAGATCGACAACCTGCACTTCGACGAGGCGTGGTGTCCGCATGCGTCGTTCCACGAGTTCTATCGCAACATGCACGCGATCGGCCAGGACCGTCCGCGGCCGCAGACGTCGATGATCTATGCGACGCAGTCGACCCACAAGATGCTGGCCGGCCTGTCGCAGGCCTCGCAGATCCTGGTGCGCGAGTCCGAGACCGTGAAGCTCGACCCGACGATCTTCAACGAGGCCTTCCTGATGCATACGTCGACCAGTCCGCAGTACGCGATCATCGCGTCGTGCGACGTGGCGGCCGCGATGATGGAAGCGCCGGGCGGCACCGCGCTGGTCGAGGAGAGCATTCTCGAGGCGCTCGACTTCCGTCGCGCGATGCGGAAGATCGACGACGAGTTCGGCGACAGCTGGTGGTTCAAGGTGTGGGGCCCGGACGAACTCGTCGACGACGGCATCGGCACGCAGTCCGACTGGGTGTTGAAGTCCGACGACAACTGGCATGGCTTCGGCAACCTCGCCGACGGTTTCAACATGCTCGACCCGATCAAGTCGACCGTGGTCACGCCGGGTCTCGACGTGTCCGGCAGGTTCGCCGACACCGGCATCCCCGCGTCGATCGTCACGCGCTATCTCGCGGAGCACGGCGTCATCGTCGAGAAGACCGGCCTGTATTCGTTCTTCATCATGTTCACGATCGGCATCACGAAGGGCCGCTGGAACACGCTGCTGACCGCGCTGCAACAGTTCAAGGACGACTACGACAAGAACGCGCCGATCTGGCGGATCCTCCCGGAGTTCGCGCAGTCGCACCCGGTCTACGAGCGGGTCGGGCTGCGCGAGCTGTGCCAGCAGATCCACGACATGTACAAGCTGAACGACGTCGCGCGCGTGACCACCGAGATGTACTACTCGGACATGCAGCCCGCGATGAAGCCGTCGGAGGCTTACGCATGCATGGCGCACCGCGAGATCGATCGCGTGCCGATCGAGGAGCTCGAAGGGCGCATCACCAGCGTCCTGCTGACGCCGTACCCGCCCGGCATTCCGCTGCTGATCCCCGGCGAGCGCTTCAACAGGACGATCGTGGAATACCTCAAGTTCGCGCAGCGTTTCAACCTGGCGTTCCCGGGCTTCGGCACCGACATCCACGGTCTGGTGGAGACGCGCGTCGACGGCAAGCGGACGTTCTTCGTCGACTGCGTGCGCGCCAGGGGCGACGCGGAAGGACAACCGGGTCGTCGAGCCGACGACCCGGTGCAGGTCAACGACGGCGCTTGACGCGCCGCGCGGCGGCGAAGGCGAGCACGCCGAGCCCGAGCAACGCGAACTCGGAAGGCTCCGGCACGCCCAGCGCGGCGGAAAACGCCTGGCCGAGCAACGCCTGGGTATGCGTGGTGGGATGGATGTCGTCCCAGAACACGTAGTGGTCGGGGCCGGCCGTCGCGCAGGCCGCCGTGAGGGTCGACGTCGCGTCGGCCGAACTGCCGGCGAGGCAGGCCTGCGTCGTGTTCGAGAAACCCTGGTGGGCCGCATCGGCGAGGACCTGGTCGAACAGCGCGAAGGTGTCGAACGGCACGATGTCGCGCGGGAACAGCGTGGATAGGCTCGACAGCGCGCCGGCGAGACCGGTGTTGAACGCGATGCTCAGCGCGTGCGCGCCGGCCACCGTTGCGGGGCCCGCGCCGATCGACGACGGGGTCTTGCCGAGATCCGGCAGGTTGGGCACCAGGATGTGCGTTGCCCCCATCGCGGCCAGCAGCGAAACCGACGCCGCGATGTTGGTCACCGCCTGGCACACGGCGGGAAGCGCCGACGCCGCGCACGTCGCCGAGATGGCCGTGACGCCGGGATGCAGGAAGTCGTTGGCACCGCCCCAGACGACGTAGATGGCGCTCGGATCGGCCGCCGCATGGCTCGCGCGGTAATCGTTCACCTCGCCGAGCGTGCCCTTGAAACCGGTGGGCACCGTGGTGCTCGGGCCGAGCGTGAGCGTCGCCGGCAGCGACGCGTTCTCGAGACCGCTGGTGGCGCCACCCTGCGCATAGTTGTTGCCACCGACGGCGCCGCCGAGGAAAGGCGCGGACAGGTAGTGCGGGGTCAGCGCCAGTCCGAGCGACGTCGCCAGATAGTCGACGGCCACCTTGCCGTTGCCGAAGCGGCCGAGATAGTCGGCGGGTGCGCCGGGGACGAGAGGGAACAGGCCGCCGGTCGCCGCGCGGATCGACGACGACAACGCGAAGTCGCTGCCGCCGTCCGACAGGCTGTCGCCGAAGACGTAGAGGGCGCTGTACGGACCGGCCTGGCTCGCGAACGGCGCGAGCAGACACAGCGACACGGCGGCCGTGCGGAGGTGTTGCATGAACATTCGTGGGTCTCCCGATCGATGGATGTCGGCATCCACCGACAGGGGCTCGCCGCGGACTTCTGGGTCTTCTGGCGAAGCACGTACCAATCGCAAATCGCCGGCGCCGAGGCAATCGCACAGTTGCGGCTGCAGCCGCCCATGAAAAACGCCGGCACCCACGAACGGCGGTGCCGGCGTCGGCAGGTCGCCGCTGCGACCTACTGCGGGGTCGTGGTCGTCTTCTTGGCGGGCGTCTTGGTCGTCGCCTTCTTCGCCGGCGTGGTCACTTCCTGGCTGGCCGGCGTGCTGCCGCCCTGGACGCCCAGCGTGCCGCCGGTGCCGAGCCCGCCCTTGACCGTCTGCGCGCGGTAGTTCTTCACCGCCTTGACGAGCTGGTTGTACGAATCGGCGAAGGCCGCGACGATGATCTTGCCTTCGGGCGTGTTGCTGTAGCCGCTGGCGCCGCCGCCGAGACCCGCGGTGAAGGCCGACCCGAAGAAGCCGAAGTCGAAGTTCTTGGCGCTGCCTTCGGCCGCGGCCAGCTGAACGCCGGAGCGGTTGTCGATCATGATCAGCGTGGTGGCCGCCTCGTTCGACCGCATGCGGCCCGCGCCGGCCGCCAGCACCGCGCCGCCGATCCCGGGCAGGCCACGCGCCAGCCCGCCCAGCCCGGCACTGCCACCCGAACCGCCCTGCTGGTTGAAGTTGATCGTCGGGCTCATCGTGTAGTCGGCCGCCGCCATCTGCCCCTTGCCGAAGTTGCTGCCGGCGCGCATCTCACCGGACTGGGCCAGCGCACGCTCCTGCATCATGTTGTTCATCGCGCGCCCGCGTTCGACGATCACGAAGCAGTTCGACTGCTGGATCATCATGCGCAGCACCGGGACCGTCGAGCCGAGGTTGTGATACCGCGAGTAGTAGTAGGTGTACCAGGGCGCCGCCTGGTCCTCGACGATGGCGAGGGTGCCCATCGACGCGTCGCAGCGCTCGAGCTGACTGTTGGCGTTGGCGGCGGTCGCGCCGCCGGCGGCGCCTGTCGCGACCGAAGGGGACCCGCCGAGTTGTGGATCGGTACTCGTGCAGGCGGACAGTGCGAGCGCCAGCGCGACGACGCCCAGGGCGCCGCGCCGCGCGCCCCCGATGATGAGGTCCATGTTATTCATTGGTTCTCCCTGAGTGAACGATCAGTGCGAGTGCCGCTTCATGGAGCCGCATCGGCTCTCTCGTCTGGACGACACATCGTTTCCAAGCATAGACGAGCGGCGTGGTTTCTGGTCAGGCTTCAGCACTCCGACGCCGCGAAATTAGCGACCCGATTGCCGACTCGGCACGGCCTGTCCGCCGCTAGAAAGGGCGACTGCCGAACCCGGCCCTCACAAACGGGATGCGCGACCGTCCTCTCGCCGAAAGGACTGCGATGGGCGTCGTGCGTGGCGCGACCTTTGACCGACAGCCGTTCGTTCAGGCCTGCCGCGAAGGCGGTACGCGCGTATCGGTCAGCCCGAAACGCCGTCGAGCATCGGATAGTCCGTATAGCCGTGCCGGTCGCCGCCGTAGAAGGTCTTGCTGTCCGGCTTGACGAGCGGTGCGTTCAGCAGGAAGCGCGTGACGAGGTCGGGGTTCGAGATGAATAGCTTGCCGAACGCGACCATGTCGGCGCGCCCTTCGGCGATCGCCGCGTTGGCGCGGTCCTTGTCGAAGTTGAGGTTCGCCATGTACGGCCCGCCGAACGCGTCCTTGAGCGCGCGATAGTCGAAGCCCGTCACGGGCTGGTCCTTGCCGGCCAGCATGTCGCCCTCGATCACGTGCAGGTACGCCATACCCTTCGCGACCAGCGCCCTTGCGAGCGTCATGAACAGCGGATACGGATCGCTGTCGACGAGGTCGTTGGCCCTGTTCTCCGGCGAGATGCGCAGGCCGACCTTGTCGGGACCGACCTCGGCGCACACCGCGTCGATCACCTCGAGCGTCAGCCGCAGGCGGTGCTCGATCGAGCCACCGTACGCGTCGTCGCGACGGTTGGCGCCGTCCTTCATGAACTGGTCGAGCAG
>JBBRRW010000152.1:0-8543 GCA_038245975.1 Burkholderiales bacterium | reverse complement strand
GGTCGGCGTGCCGTTCACGTAGCGGAAGCCGTTTTCGGTCTGATGGACCGACAGCGGCCGGTTGAGCGTCAGCGAATGCGAGGCACCGCTCTGGTTCTGTTCGGGCGCGACCACGGTGACTTCGCCGAGCGCCGCCATCGCATGGGCCAGCGCGACGATGCCGGGCGCGAAGTAGCCGTCGTCGTTGGAGACCAGAATGCGCATGTGGGGCGAGTCGGGAGTAGTGCCGGTCCCCCTGAAGCTGCGGGAGGCTCGGCACGAAAAAATAGCCACGCCCTGTCGAGGAGGTGGCTGCGTATCTGGTGGTTTTCTTGTCGCTCTTTCCTGCAAGTCGCTCTGTCCCGCGAACTTGCTGTCGGAGCTTATCACGCGGTCCGCGCCCGTCTTCCGTCGCGGCGCGAAACCGTCGCGGGGTGCGTCATGCAGGCAACAGTTCCTCGGCCGAGGACGACTGACGGGCCTGCCACCAATCCTGGAGCGACCCGCTTTCGAGGGCTTTCGCGAACAGGTAGCCCTGGCCCAAATCGCAACCGAGTTCGATCAGCCGGTCGCGTTGCGGCTCGGTGTCGATGCCTTCGGCGACGGTCTTCAGCTTGAGTTTCGCGGCCAGGTCGATCATCGATCCGACGATCGACAAGGCCTTGCTGTTCGACGTGATGCGGCGCACGAACGAGCGGTCGAGCTTCAGCTCCGTGATCGGCGTGCGGTTGAGCTGTTGCAGCGACGAATAGCCGGTCCCGAAGTCGTCGACCGCGATGCCGCAACCCCGCATGCGCAGCCGGAGCACGTTCTCGAGCACGGCGGTTGCGTCCTTGGCAAAGGCCTTCTCGGTGATCTCGAACGTGAACTGTGCGGGCTGCGCGCCGGTCGCCGCGATGGTCGCCAGCAGCTGCTTCGCGCAGTCGGGCCGTTCGAGCGACAGCGGCGAGACGTTGATCGACAGCGGGATGTGCAGACCGTTGCTGCCCCATCCCATCGCGTGATGTCCGGCCTGCTCGAGCAGCAGGTGCGTCAACGGGTCGATCAGGTCGTTGGCCTCCATCAGGTCCACGAAATGTACCGGCGCGAGCAGCCCGAGCTCGGGATGCTCCCAGCGCGCAAGGGCCTCGACGCCGAGCAGTGCGCCGGTCGCGAGGCAGACCTTGGGCTGGTAGTGCGGCACGAACTCGCGCGCATCGAGCGCGGCGGCGATCTCCGCGACGACTTCGCGATCGCCCTGTGCCGGTCCGGCTGCGCTGCCCATCACGTCCGAATACACCGTGAAGTTGGCATTCAGCTTCACGACCAGCGATTCGAGCGCCCTCCTGCCGAAGGGCACACGCAGCACGCCGAGCAGCGGCGCCTTGTAGGCGCGCGCCATCCAAGCGGCCGACGACAGGACCGCATCGTCGTGAATCGAATAGAGGATCAGGCCACCCACGCCGAGTCTCGACGAATGACGGATGAACTCGAGCCCGTCCATCCCGCTTATGTCGAGATTGCAGACGACGAGGTCGAACCCTTCGGTGCCGTCCCGAAGCAATGCGAGCGCCTCGTGACCGTCCCCGGCCTGCCGGATGCATCGAAACCCGAGGTCGCCGAGCGCCTTCGCCAATTGGTTGCGGCGCTTCGGATGTTCCTCAAGGATCAGGACGCGGAGTTGGTCTCTTGCCTGCATCGCGCGTTCTCTTGTTGGTGTATGGGCAGGCGCGAATCGCGGAGGCGCGGTCACCGTTGCAGTGCGCGACACCTGGCCCCGCGACGTGTCCGGTCCTTGCCTCGAGCGATCGGAAGAATCGGCCCGAACTTGAGCCGAACCGCAAGATCGCGGCGACCCGGCGTCCGGCGTCGGGTCGTGCCACGATGCACACCGATCGCGGTTCCGTTGCGATCCGGCGGTCCAACCCCATGTCCCCCCGATGACCCCTTATTCCGTTCTCGATCTCTCGCCCATCCTCCAGGGAAGCGACGCCGCACAGTCGTTTCGCAACACGCTCGATCTCGCGCAGCACGCCGAGCGCTGGGGCTACAACCGCTACTGGCTCGCCGAGCATCACGGCATGCCGGGCGTGGCCAGTGCGGCGACCGCGGTGCTGATCGGCCACGTGGCGGGTGGTACGTCGACGATCCGCGTCGGCGCGGGCGGCATCATGTTGCCCAACCATTCCCCACTGGTGATCGCCGAGCAGTTCGGCACGCTCGAATCGCTCTATCCCGGACGCATCGACCTCGGGCTGGGTCGCGCGCCCGGCTCCGACCCGCTGACGGCACGCGCACTGCGTCGCAATCTGGATTCCGATGCCGACGCCTTTCCGCAGGACGTGCTCGAGCTCGCCGACTACTTCTCGGCGTCTCCGCGTCAGGCCGTGCGGGCCGTGCCGGGCACCGGCCTGAATGTTCCGTTGTGGATCCTCGGCTCGAGCCTGTTCGGCGCACAGCTCGCCGCCGCGCTGGGCCTGCCGTATGCGTTCGCGTCGCACTTCGCGCCCGCGCAGATGATGGATGCGATCGCCGTGTATCGCGCGCAGTTCCAGCCGTCGAAGCAGCATGCGAAGCCCTACGTCATGCTCGGCTTCAACGTGTTCGCGGCGGACACGCAGGACGAAGCCGTCTATCGCGCGTCGTCGATGCAGCAGGCCTTCATCAATCTGCGCAGCGGGCGTCCCACGCCGCTGCCGGTGCCGGTCGAAGGCTTCATGGACCGCATCGGTCCACAGGAGAAGGCGCTCCTTTCGCAGGTGCTTTCGTCATCGGCGATCGGCACGCCCGAGGTGGTCGACGAGGCCTTGCGACGTTTCATCCTGAAGACCGGCGCCGACGAACTGATGCTGACGGCGCAGATCCACGACCACGGCGCGCGCCTGCGTTCCTACGAGATCACCGCCGACGTGATGAGCGGCGTCACTGCCGCCGCATAGAGCCGTCGCGTCACGGTCTTACGGCGGTGCTAGGGTCGGCGCGAGCCGCGCGACGACGTCGGCATCAGCCGGGGCCACGATTGCCGAAGACACGATGCCGCAGGCCGCGAGCGTTCCGAAACGGCGGCGTCCGCGGCGGTGGGTCCCGGCCGTCGTCACCACGGCAGCCGCGTCCCGTCCCAGGCCACGAAGCAGCCGGAGTCGTCGGGCTGCAATCCGTCGAGCACCTTCAGCATCTCTGCCGCGGCAGTGCCTGCGGGACGGCCGATCTCGGCGCCGCGGAACGGTCGCGACAGCGGCGTGTCGACCGTGCCCGGATGCAGCGCCACGACGATCGCGCCGGGTCGCGTACGCGCGAGTTCGATGGCCGCCGTCTTGACCAGCATGTTGAGCGCCGCCTTCGACGCGCGATAGCTGTACCAGCCGCCGAGCCGGTTGTCGCCGATGCTGCCGACCTTGGCCGAGACGAAGGCCATCACCGATCGCTCCGCTGCGAGCAGCGGCGTGAAATGACGCAGCAGCAGCGCAGGCCCGAAGGTGTTGACGCGGAAGGTCTCCAGCATCTGTGCGACGTTCAGGTCGGCGAGCCGCTTCTCCGGCATGAAGTCCGCCGTGTGCAGCACGCCGGACGCGTTGACGATCAGGTGGTAGGCGCCACCCGTGGCCAGCGTCGATGCCGCGTCGGCGATGCTGCGCTCGTCGGCGAAGTCGACCGCGATGTCGGCGCTTCGGTGCAACGCCTCGACCTGCGCGCAGCGGGGGTCGTCGCGCAGAAACTGCACCATCGCTGCGCCGATGCCGCCCGAAGCGCCGACCACGACTGCCCTGTAGCCGTCGGGCAACGACGTCATCGTCGACGCCTCGACGGGAAGCGTCACCAACCCTCGCTGCCGGGTGCGCCCTTGAACGGGCCGGCCAGTTCGGGCGTGATCCAGCCGCCGTAGAAGCCGCCCGGCTGCGGCACGACGCGCGCACCGCCGACGAAACAACGCAACGCCGTCGGGTAGAAGGCGATGCGATCGGCCAGCATCTCGGCACCCGCCAGCGGACGCGGATAACTCCATGCCACGGCCGGCAGACGCGTGTCGCCGTCGCGGAGAGTCCAGTAGCGCGCCGGTCCTTTCCATTCGCAGGTGGACCCACCGGGCGCGCTCTCGAGATGGCTTCGCGCGACATCCTTCATCGGCAGGTAGAAGCTCGGCGGATGCCCGGTCTCGAGGACACGGACCGCGTCGCTGGTCCTGGCGATCTCGATGCTTCCCCAGACGATGACGACCTCGCGCCGGTCGGGCACGATCGCCGGTGGTCGCGGATAGTCCCAGACCGACTCCTGGCCGGCAACGGGTTCGACCGCGAATGATGGGCGATCGCCGCCTCGCCAACGCCAGTGAGCACGCGCGGCGACGATCCAGTCGGGTAGCTCGTTCATGGGTTCGAAGGCCGATCGAAGAGGCGGATGGGACCGATACGACCCGGCGATCGGCGACGAATGCCCGACCGGGCGCCCAATGAAAAACGGACCACAGCTCGCGCTGTCGTCCGTCGCTCTCATTCTGGTCGGGGCGAGAGGATTTGAACCTCCGACCACTTGGACCCCATCCAAGTACGCTACCAGGCTGCGCTACGCCCCGAAGGAAACCATTATATCAGCGGCATCGACCCACGACCGCGCGATTTCGAACGACGCGCGGATGCGGCGCTTCAGATACGGAGCAGCGCAGCGATTGCCAGCAGCTCGTCACGCAAGCTCGCCGCATCGAAGGGCTCATGCCCGTTCGCCCCGTTTCCCGCGTGCGCGATCCCGTCGACATGTCCGTTGTGCCAGACCGCCGGGCTATCGACACCATCCGAGTGCGCTGCTGCGAGTTTGGCTTCCGTGCGCGTATCGAGTCGGTTGCGCGCACCGCTGATCGTGAAGCCCTGTTCGTACAGCAGCTCGCGGATGCGGCGGATCAGCAGGACTTCGTGGTGCTGGTAATAGCGACGATTACCGCGCCGCTTGACCGGCTTGAGCTGCGTAAACTCCTGCTCCCAGTAGCGCAGCACGTGCGGCTTGACGCCGCACAGTTCGCTGACTTCGCCGATCGTGAAGTAGCGCTTGGCCGGGATGGGCGGCAGCGGATGCGCTTGGAGATCGGGCTTGAGCACGCGCAGATGCGGTCGTCGCTAGCGGTATCGTCGGAGCGGCCCGACGCGATCAGGCCGCGCGTTGCTCGGGGTGCGGCTCGGCGGCCTCGCCCTTGTCGGGCTCGTCGCCTTCGACGATCGCCTTCAGCTTCTGGCTCGCGTGGAAGGTGACCACCCGCCGCGCCGTGATGGGGATCGCCTCGCCGGTCTTGGGATTGCGGCCCGGACGTTGCGGCTTGTCGCGCAACTGGAAGTTGCCGAAGCCCGACAGCTTGACGCTGTCGCCCCGCTGCAGCGCGAAGCGGATCTCTTCGAAGAACGTGTCGACCATGTCCTTCGCCTCGCGCTTGTTCAACCCGACCCGCTCGAACAGCAGTTCGGCAAGCTCCGCCTTGGTCAACGTGACCGCGGACGACGAAGCGCGACGCGACTTGGCGAGGGGAATGGAAGTGGGCTGCATGGTGCGTTTCGGTCGTCGGATGCCAGGTCAGGTCGCAGGACGGCCACGCCCAAAACAATGGGCGCCTGCCGTTCGGTCATTCAGGGTTGACGTCGGTCCGGTTGCTCTTTGGCTGGGTCATGGCGCAGCGCCTACTGCCGCAGTCGCGCACTGACGCTTTTGCCGAGAGCCGCAACAATGTTCGCCATCGCAGCCTCGATCGCCGTCTCGTCTAGGGTCTGACGAGTATCTTGCAACCAGAATCGGAAGGCAAGGCTCTTTTCGTTTTCATTCAAGCCTTTGCCGCGATATTGATCGAACAGCTTCACGTCGCGGACAAGGTTCTGGTGGTCGCCTTCCACCGCTTCGATCGCTGCGAGGACGCGGCCGGCGGGCAATGACGAATCGACGATCAACGCCAGATCCCGGACCACCATCGGAAAGCGCGAGACCGGCTCGACGGCCGGCAATGCGGACTGCATCAGCGCGTCTGCCGCGATCTCGAACACGATCGGCGCGGACGGCAGTTCGTAGTGCTGTACCCAGCGCGGATGGAGCTCGCCGACGAAGCCGACCGCGCGTCCACGACTCTCGATGCGGGCGCTGCGACCGGGATGCAACGCCGGATGCTCCGCCGCGTGAAAGGTGGGCGTCGCTGCGCGCCCGAGCGCGGCGAACAACGACTCGACATCGGCCTTCATGTCGAAGAAATCGACGGCGCGTTGCGGCACGCCCCACTGCTCGCTCGTCGCGCCGCCCCATGCGATCGCACCGACACGAAGCGCCTGCGCGATGCCCGCGACCGACAGCGGCCCGTCGACCACTGTGCTGTCCCGCGCGTAGACCTTCGCGATCTCGAACATTCGCACCCGGCTTGCCTTGCGGTTCGCGTTGAAGCGCACGTTGGCGACGAGGCTGCCGACCAGCGACGAGCGCATCACGGCCAGCGGCGCCGCGATCGGGTTCAGCAGCCGGATCGGATGCGCGTTGCCGGCGAAGTCGCGTTCCCAGTCGGCCTCGACGAAACTGTAGTTGATCGCCTCGCGATAGTCGCGCGCGGCGAGCGCGTCGCCCACCGCGTGGATGCTGCGACGATCTTCCGGTTGCGCGCGCATTCGGTGACGAGCGACGGGCAGATGCGCCGGGATCTTCTCGAAGCCATGGCCGCGGGCGACTTCCTCGATCAGGTCTTCCTCGATCTCGATGTCGAAGCGATAGGTCGGCGCCGCGACGACGAAGGTCTCCTGCTCGCCCTGACCTTCGCGCTCGAACGTGAAGCCGAAGCTGCGGAAGATCGCGGCGATCTCGTCGGCCGCGATGGCGATGCCGATGACCTGCGCCGCGCGCGCGACGCGCATGCGGACCGGCTCGCGCGGCGGCAGGTCGACGACCTGGTCGTCGACCGGACCCACCCGGGTCGCGGCGGTGCCGCAGATGTCGACGACGAGACGCGTGATGCGTTCGATGTGCTGCACCGTCGTCGCGGGATCGACGCCGCGTTCGAAGCGATGCGCGGCGTCGGTCGAGAATCCGTAGCGACGGGCCCGGCCCCGGATCGCATCGGGCCACCAGAACGCGGCTTCAAGGTAGATGTCCGCGGTGTCGAGCGAGACCGCCGTGGCGTCGCCGCCCATGATGCCGGCCATGCTTTCGATGGCTTCCCGGTCGACGATGACGCCGACATCCTTCGCGAGGGTCACCGTGTCGCCGTTCAGCAGCTTCAGCGTCTCGCCGTCCCTGGCCCAGCGCACCGACAGCCCGCCGTGGATCTTGCCGAGGTCGAACACGTGCGTCGGACGGCCGACTTCGAGCATCACGTAGTTGGAGATGTCGACCAGCGCCGACACGCTGCGCTGTCCGCTCCGCGCGAGCCGGTCCTTCATCCACGCCGGCGTCGCGGCCCGTGCATTCAGTCCGCGCACGATGCGGCCCGAGAAGCGGCCGCAGAGGTCGGGCGCTTCGATGGCGACCGCGAGGATCTCGTCGCTGGTCGGGGGGACCGGCGCGTACGACGGCTCGACCAGTGTCTTGCCCGACAGCGCGGCGATTTCGCGCGCGACGCCGAGGGCCGACAGGCAGTCGCCCTTGTTCGGCGTGAGCTTCAGCGTGAAGACGTGGTCGTCGAGGTCGAGCACCGCGCGGATCGGCGCGCCGACCGGCGTGTCGGCCGGCAGGATCAGCAGCCCCGCGTGATCGTCGGACAGCTTCAGTTCGCGCGCCGAGCACAGCATCCCTTCGCTGGCGACGCCGCGCATCGTGGCGCTCTTGATCTCGAACGGTGCGTCGCCGTCCTTCGGCGGCGGCAGGACCGCACCGACCATCGCGCACGGCACCCTGATGCCGACAGCCACGTTGGGTGCGCCGCAGACGATGTTCAGCGGCGCTCCTGCGGTGGACACGCGCACCCGGCAGACCGACAGCCGATCGGCGTTCGGATGCTTCGCGACGTCGAGCACCTCGCCGACGACGATGCCGGTGAACGGCGGCGCGACCGGCCGCACGTCCTCGACCTCGAGGCCGCGCATCGTGAGTTCGTGCGCAAGTTCGTCGGTCGACAGGTCAGGATCGACGAAGCTGCGGAGCCAGGATTCCGAAAGTTGCATGGGGTGCCGTCAGTGCGAGCCGAAGGGCAACTGCATCGCGAGACTCGCGCCGCAGCCGACAGATCATTGGAATTGTTCGAGGAAGCGCAGGTCGCCTTCATAGAACAGGCGGAGGTCGTCGATGCCATAGCGCAGCATCGCGAGACGCTCGATGCCGCTGCCGAATGCGAAGCCGATATGCCGCTGCGGATCGAGGCCGAAGTTGGCCACGACGCTGGGATGGACCTGGCCGGAGCCGGAGATCTCCAGCCAGCGTCCCGCGAGCGGTCCGGACTCGAAGCGCATGTCGATCTCGGCCGACGGTTCCGTGAACGGGAAGTACGAAGGCCGGAAGCGGACCGACAGCGCGTCGGTCTCGAAGAAGGCGTTGAGGAACGCCGTGTAGACGCCTTTCAGGTCGGCGAACGAGATGTTCTCTCCGAGCCACAGCCCCTCGACCTGATGGAACATCGGCGAGTGGGTCGCGTCGCTGTCGAT
>JBBRRW010000151.1:0-8543 GCA_038245975.1 Burkholderiales bacterium | reverse complement strand
CTGCTCGAGAACGTGCTGCTGCAGGCCGAAGTGCTGGAACTCAAGGCGCCGATCGACGCGCCGGCACGGGGTCTCGTGATCGAAGCCAAGCTCGACAAGGGCAAGGGCCCGGTCGCCACGATCCTGGTGCAGTCCGGAACGCTGAAGCGCGGCGACATCGTGCTGGCTGGCTCGTCGTTCGGCCGCGTCCGCGCGATGCTCGACGAGAACGGCAAGGCGGTGCAGACCGCGGGTCCGTCGATCCCGGTCGAGATCCAGGGCCTGACCGAAGTGCCGGCAGCCGGCGAAGAAGTCATGGTGCTGAGCGACGAGCGCAAGGCGCGCGAGATCGCGCTGTTCCGCCAGGGCAAGTTCCGCGAGGTCAAGCTGGCTCGCCAGCAGGCCGCGAAGCTGGAGAACATGTTCGACCAGGGCGCCGCGGTGCAGACGCTGCCGTTGATCGTGAAGTCCGACGTGCAGGGTTCGCAGGAAGCCATCGGCCACGCGATGAACCAGTTGTCCACGAGCGAAGTCCGCGTCGTGATGGTCCATTCGGCGGTCGGCGGCATCACCGAGTCCGACATCAACCTGGCGGTCGCGTCGAAGGCCGTCGTGATCGGCTTCAACGTCCGTGCGGATGCGCAGGCGCGCAAGCTGGCCGAGGCCAACGGGGTCGACATCCGTTACTACAACATCATTTACGACGCGGTCGACGACATCAAGGCGGCGATGGGCGGGATGTTGTCGCCGGAGAAGCGCGAAGAGCAGATCGGTCTCGTCGAGATCCGTGCGGTGTTCAAGATCCCGAAGGTCGGTGCGGTGGCCGGTTGCATGGTCACCGAAGGCATCGTCCGTCGCGGCGCGATGGTGCGGCTGCTGCGCGCCAACGTGGTCACGTGGACCGGCGAACTCGACTCGCTCAAGCGCTTCAAGGACGACGTCAAGGAAGTCCGTGCCGGCTTCGAATGCGGCCTGTCACTGAAGAACTTCAGCGACATCATCGAAGGCGACCAGCTCGAGATCTTCGAGGTCCAGGAAGTCGCGCGTACGCTGTAGCCGTCGCGGGTCGACCGACGCGGGTTCGCGCCGGGCCGCCATCCTCGGTCACGATCAGGCGAGCCTCGGGCTCGCCTGATCGTTTCGACGATGGACACCGACCCCCGCGCAGCGCCCGCTCCGTCAACCGGTTCGAACATGAGTCCCCCGATCGTCCTGCGGCCGCCGCGTCGCATCCCCTGGCTGTTGCTGATGATCGTTGCGTTGGCAACGATCGTCCGCTGGTGGGTCATCGACCGCGACGCGCTGTGGCTGGACGAAGGCTATTCATGGTGGGACGCGCAGCAGCGACTGACGTCGCTGTGGACGCTGGTGCCGACTTGCGACCCGCATCCGCCGCTGTACTTCGCGCTGCTGCATCCGTGGATCTCGGTGATGGGCGACGGTACGGTGGCGATGCGCGCACTGTCGACGCTGTTCGGCGTGGTGACGGTCGCGATCGTCTATGCGGCCGGACGCGAGCTCGACCGTGCGCGCGGCCATGCCGACGACGCCTTCGGCATCGGTGCCTTCGCGGCGCTGCTGTTCGCTGTGACGCCGTTCCAGGTCTACTTCTCGATCGAGGCGCGGCCATACGCGCTGCTGTGCTTCGGCGCCGCGCTGCTCACGCTCGCGTGCCTGGCGATCGTCCGGTCGATGCAAAGCGTCGAGCGACGCCTGGCCTTCGCGTGGAAGGACCGCGTGTCCGCCCGGGCCTGGCTGATGCTGCTGGTCGGCGCGTTGATCGTGGTCTGGACCAACAACACGGCGGTGCTCGTCCTCGGCGCCGTCAGCGTCGCGTTCGTCGCGCTGTGGCTGCTCGACCGCGACAGCCGTTCGATCGTCGTGCCCATCGTCGTCGCTGGCGTGCTGGTCGCGGCCTTCTGGGCGCCCGACTGGCCGTTGCTGATCGCGCAGGCGCGCGAAGTCACCGACGACTTCTGGATCCCCGCGCCGAGTTTCGACGGCGTGACCTTCGAGTTGCACAACCTGATCGGCCTCGACGTGCTGCGCGCGACCTGGTGGGTGGCATTCGCGATCCTCGGTGGGCTGGTGCTGATCCATCGGCGCATCGGCTGGCGGTGGGGTCTGATGGTCGCGTCGCTGGCGTTGTTACCGATCGTCTTCAACGTCGGCATCAGCTACGCGATGAAGCCGATCCTGATCTCGCGCGCGCTGATGGGCGCCGCGCCGGCGCTGGCGCTGGCGCTGGCGGCCTCGGTGATCCTGATCCGCTCCGGCAAGGTCCGCGTGGTGGCCGCGGTCGCGCTGGTCGCCGTGCATCTCGTCTCGCTGGCGCGCTTCCTGTCCGCCGACCACGTCAAGGAACCGTGGAAGCCGGTGGTCGCACGACTCGCGGCCGTCGCGCCGCATGCGCCGATCCTGGTCGTCCCGAACGAGCTCGTGCTGCCGCTCGCGCACGAGGCGAAGATGCAGAACGTCGACGTGCGGGTGATGGGTCTGCCGGCCGACTATCCGGCGACCGACATGCCGGTACGCTACCCATCGGGCAAGTGCGCGCCGTCGGTGGTCGGCTTCGACCTGGCGCCGCTGATCCGCCAGGTGAGCGGCGAGCGGCGCGTCGTGCTGCTGACCCGGCTCAACAACACCTATGATCCGAAGGAATCCGCCCTCGCCGCGTTGCGCGCCGGCGGCTTTACGCTCGAAGGCGAGGACGTCTTGCAACCCGGCGACCTGCGCGTTCTGCGTTTCGTCCGCAGCGGCGTCTGAGCGCTGCCTCACACGGAGATCGACATGGCGACCAAGCATTCGAAGGCAATCCCGAACCGCAACCTGCGCATCGCGTCGCAGATCGCGCGCGACCTCGCCGAGCTGATCCCGCGCGAGGTGCGCGACCCGCGGGCCATGCTGGTGACGATCACCGATGTCGAGCTGACGCCCGATTACGCGCACGCGAAGATCTTCTTCACGACGCTGAACGACGACGGCGAAGGCGCGCGCGAGGCGCTGCAGGCGAAGGCCGGCTGGCTCCACAGCCTGCTGTTCAAGCGCCTGTCGATCCACACGGTGCCGATGCTGCACTTCGTCCACGACCGCTCGGTCAAGGACGGCGCGGCACTGTCGCAACTCATCGACGCCGCCAACGCGACCCGCGCTGCGGATTGATCGATGGTCGATGACGAACAGGTGAAGCCCGGCGTGACCGCGACAGCACCGTTGCGATCCGGCGGGCGGTTCGCGGACCGGCCGAAGATCGCCTGGCGTCCGGTGCACGGCGTGCTGCTGATCGATAAACCGGCCGGCATCACGTCGACTGCCGCGCTGGCCCGCGCCCGGCGCGCACTGCGCGCGGAGAAGGGCGGCCACACCGGCACGCTCGATCCTCTCGCCAGCGGCCTGTTGCCGCTGTGCTTCGGCGAGGCGACCAAGTTCGCCTCCGACCTGCTGGACGCCGACAAAGCGTACGCCACCACGATCAAGCTGGGCGTCACCACGACCACCGGCGACGCCGAAGGCGACGTCGTCGCGACCCACGCGGTGGAGATCGATCGCGATGCGGTCGATCGCGTGCTCGAATGGTTTCGCGGCGCGATCGAGCAGGTTCCGCCGATGCACTCCGCGCTCAAGCGCGACGGCAAGCCGCTCTACCACTACGCGCGCCAGGGCATCACGGTCGAACGCGCCGCGCGCGCGGTGACCATCCATGACCTCGAGGTGACGGGCCTGGACGGGGATGCGCTGTCGCTGGTGGTCCGCTGTTCGAAGGGCACCTACATCCGCACGCTCGGCGAGGACATCGGCCAGGCGCTCGGCTGCGGCGGGCACCTGATCGCGCTGCGTCGCATCGGCGTCGGCACGCTGACATTGGCGGACTCGATCTCGCTCGAGGCCTTCGAACGCCTCGATCCCGACCAGCGCGACGCGCACGTGCTGCCGATCGACACGCTGATCAGCGGGCTGCCGCGCATCGATCTGGCCGACGAACTGGCGCGGCGCTTCGTCGATGGCCAGCGCCTGGCGTGGACCGACACCGGCATCCAGGGGCGGGTCCGCGTGTATCGCGAGGCCGACGTGGCAGACCCGGCGCTGCTGCTGGGCACGGGGCTGGTGGGGTACGACGACCGGCTCGCGCCGGTGCGACTCGTGGCCCATCCGCCGCGCTGACCGGGCCTGACGATCACGCGCCTCGCGCGGAATTGCAAATCGTCACCGATTTGTGCACTGCAACTGATACACTTGCAGGTTGCCTTGAAACAGGATGCGTCGCGACCGCTGCGGACGTCCTCCATCGAGCCGGACCCTGCACCCATTCATTCTGATTCGCGAGCCTCGCATGCGCCGCACCGACAACCAATCCCTCCGCAACGTCGCCATCATCGCCCACGTCGATCATGGCAAGACCACCCTCGTCGACCAGCTTCTCCGGCAGTCGGGCACCTTCCGTGAGAACCAGCACGTCGCCGAGCGCGTGATGGACTCGAACGACCTCGAGAAGGAACGCGGCATCACGATCCTGGCCAAGAACTGCGCCGTCGAGTTCGACGGCACGCACATCAACATCGTCGACACCCCGGGCCACGCCGACTTCGGCGGTGAAGTCGAGCGGGTGCTGTCGATGGTCGACGGCGTGCTGCTGCTGGTCGATGCCGTCGAAGGCCCGATGCCGCAGACGCGCTTCGTCACGCGCAAGGCGCTGGCCCTTGGTTTGAAACCCATCGTCGTCGTCAACAAGATCGACCGTCCGGGCGCACGCCCCGACTTCGTCATCAACGCGACCTTCGACCTGTTCGACAAGCTCGGCGCGACCGAAGAGCAGCTCGACTTCCCCGTCGTGTATGCGTCGGCGCTCGCCGGCTACGCGTTTCTCGACATGAAGGACATGCCCAGCTCGAACGAAGAGCAGGCCGCCACGCCGCACCAGGGCGAGACCGTCGCCCACCTCGAAGGCGGCGATGCCGGACACAACATGCGTCCGCTGTTCGAAGCCATCATCAAGCACGTGCCGGTCCGCGAAGACAACTCGGACGGCCCGCTGCAACTGCAGATCTCGTCGCTCGACTACTCGAGCTACGTCGGCAAGATCGGCATCGGCCGCGTCAGCCGCGGTCGCGTCAAGCCGCTGCAGGACGTGATCGTGATGAACGGGCCCGATTCCACACCGATCAAGGCGCGCGTCAACCAGGTGCTGACCTTCCACGGCCTCGATCGCCAGATCGTCGAAGAGGCGTCGGCCGGCGACATCGTGCTGATCAACGGCATCGAGGAACTCGGCATCGGCTCGACCATCTGCGCGGTCGACACGCCCGATGCGCTGCCGCTGCTGCGCGTCGACGAGCCGACGCTGACGATGAACTTCTGCGTCAACACGTCGCCGCTGGCCGGCCGCGAAGGCAAGTTCATCACCAGCCGCCAGCTGCGGGATCGGCTGCAACGCGAACTCAAGGCGAATGTCGCCTTGCGCGTGCAGGATACCGGTGACGAGACCATCTTCGAAGTGTCGGGCCGGGGCGAGCTGCACCTGACGATCCTGGTCGAGAACATGCGTCGCGAAGGCTTCGAGCTCGCGGTCTCGCGTCCGCGCGTCGTGCTGAAGGAAGTCGACGGCGTGAAGATGGAACCGTACGAGTTGCTGACCGTCGACGTCGAGGAAGTGAATCAGGGCGGCGTGATGGAAGAGTTGGGTCGCCGTCGCGGCGACCTGACCGACATGCAGTCGGACGCCAAGGGCCGCGTGCGCCTCGAGTACCGGGTGCCGGCGCGTGGCCTGATCGGCTTCCAGTCCGAGTTCATGACGCTCACCCGCGGCAGCGGGCTGATGAGCCATATCTTCGACAACTACGCGCCGATCAAGGGCGGCGAGATGGCCGAGCGTCGCAACGGCGTACTGATCAGCCAGGACGACGGCGAAGCGGTGGCGTATGCGTTGTGGAAGCTGCAGGATCGCGGCCGCATGTTCAGCGTCCCCGGAGACCCGGTGTACGAGGGCATGATCATCGGTATCCATTCGCGCGACAACGACCTGGTCGTCAACCCGATCAAGGGCAAGCAGCTGACCAACGTGCGCTCGTCCGGCACCGACGAAGCCGTGCGCCTGATCCCGCCGATCCAGATGACGCTCGAGTACGCGGTGGAGTTCATCGCCGACGACGAGCTCGTCGAGATCACGCCGCAGAGCATCCGTCTGCGCAAGCGCTACCTAAAGGAACACGAGCGCAAGAAGGCCGTGCGCGAAGCCGCCTGATCGCGGACGTCCGCGCTGTTGCGCTTCGTGCGCGGCGGTCGGAACAAGGAGGCCACGCTACTGCGCGCGCCTCCTTTTTTTTGCGGTGTAGGTCTGGAACGCGATCGCGGCGGCGTACCCGACCAGGGCGACCACCAGCCAGACGACGGACGACGTGTCGTCGCGGATCCACAGTGCATGGAGCAGGCCTGCTGTAGCGTAGAGCCCGAGCAGGATCAATACCGCGCTGAGGACATGCAGTCTGGTTTTCTCGAAGCGGGCCATGAAGCGGTTCCGGAAGAGGGACCGCATTATCGCGCACGGTCCGTCGCGATTTTTCCCGGGCGACTTCCATTCGGATGCCGTCCGAAGGTAGACTGAACGAATGTTCACTATTCGATCTGCAGGCCCCGCAGGTGTCCGCGTTCACGGCGCCGCGATCGCCCGGCACGCGCTAAGGCTGTTGCAGGCGGCGGCGCTGTGCGCGTCGTTCGCCGGCGGGGCGACCGACGCCGTCGCGGCCGACCGGCTGACCGTCGCGGACCGACGCAGCATCGAGCAGACCATCCGCAGGCAGCTCGATGCGTTCGGCCGCGACGACGCCGAAAGGGCTTTCGCCTTCGCGACACCGGACATCCGCCGGCTGTTCGGCTCGCCCGACAATTTCCTGCAGATGGTCAAGGACCACTACGGGCCGGTCTATCGGCCCGGCAGCGTGGTCTTCGTCAGCCTCGACCCTGTCGGCGGCCAGTGGGTCCAGGTCGTACAGATCGCCGACGGCGACGGCAGGGTGTGGCGGGCGTTGTTCACGATGCAGCGGCAAACCGACAAGTCATGGAAGGTGGGGGGATGCCAGCTCGTGCAGACCAGCGCGATCGCGATCTGAGCGTCGCCACGGCCGCACAGCGGACCATCGATCGCACCGATGCGCATGCAGTGCCGGCCGACGACGGCCGCGAGCCGGTCGGTCAGCCGCTGGTCTTCCATTGCACGCTGCACAAGGGCCGCGGGGCCATCGCCAATGTCCGCGGCCGCTACGAGGTCGACGTGCGCGAGCGCTTCGACGACGGGTGGGACGACGGCGTGCAGGTGGCCGGTGACGAAGACGACGCGTCCGACGAACCGTCGCTGAAGACCACCGTCACGGCGGAACACGCGAAGACCATCCTGTCGCGCAACGATTCGCCCGACATCCCGTTCCGCATCTCGCTGAACCCCTATCGCGGCTGCGAGCACGGCTGCATCTACTGCTTCGCGCGGCCGACGCACAGCTACCTCGGGCTGTCGCCGGGACTCGACTTCGAGTCGCGGCTCTTCGCGAAGGTCAACGCGGCCACGTTGCTGAAGCACGAACTCGGCAAGGCGTCCTACGTGCCCGACGTCATCGCGGTGGGCGTCAACACCGACGCCTATCAGCCGATCGAACGCGACCTGAAGATCACGCGCGCCGTGCTCGAAGTGCTGCACGACGCGCGCAATCCGTTCGGCCTGATCACCAAGTCATCGCTGATCGAGCGCGACCTCGACCTGCTGGTGCCGCTCGCACGGCACAACCTGGCGCGCGCGTCGATCACCCTCACGACCCTCGACCATGGCCTGTCGCGCAAGCTCGAGCCGCGTGCCGCGAGCCCGGCGCGGCGACTGCGCACCGTGCGTGCGCTGGCCGACGCCGGCGTGCCGGTGTCGGTCAACGTGTCGCCGGTCATCCCGTTCATCACCGACCACGAGATGGAGCACATCGTCGCGGCCGCCGCCGCTGCCGGCGCCCACAGCGCGCACTTCATCATCCTGAGGTTGCCCTGGGAACTGAACGAGGTCTTCCAGACCTGGCTGCGCACGCATTTCCCGCTGCGCGCCGAACGCGTGATGCATCGCATCCGCGATCTGCGCGGCGGCAAGGACTACGACGCGCGCTTCGGCAAGCGGATGACCGGCGAAGGCATCTGGGCCGAGCTGTTCTCGAAGCGCTTTCGTGCGGCCTGTGCGCGGCACGGACTGAACGGCGGTCGACGGCACTTCGACACGTCGCAGTTCAGGCAGCCGGTCGCGGCGGCGCCGGCTTCACCGCAGCAGCGACTGTTCGACTGAAGGGCAGCGGCTTCAGCCGATCGCGGGCAGCGCGATCGTCGAGAAGAAGGTCTCGCCCGAACCGACGAAGCGGCCGATCGCGAAGGACAACAGCGTCATCAGCAGCGTGACGCCGCCCAGCATCGTCAGCACCGCGAGCAGGATCACGAACCAGCCCGAGTGGCTGGTCTGCGCTGTGCCCGCGTTCCATCGCGCATCCCAGCGTTCGTCGGGCGTGAGCGCGAAGCGCAACGCCTCGATGAAGCCGGCGAAGGTCGGG
>JBBRRW010000150.1:0-8547 GCA_038245975.1 Burkholderiales bacterium | reverse complement strand
CTGCGGCGCGGCCTGTACTCGACCGCCGCCCACCACTACCGCAACACGCTAGGATGATGGTGCGGCGCGACATTCCCGACCGGTTTCCGATCCTTGCCGCAGGGGGCTCGTTTGGAGCCAGCTGCGAAATCGTAGAAAATAGCGCGTTGTCTTTCGCACGCCTCCAACGCCGTGCGCGGCCGCCATCCCCCGATGCAGCCGATCCGACAGCAGAAACTCGAGGCGACGCATGTCCGATCTGACGCGGCCCACCCGGCCGATCCATCGCAACATCCACATCAGTCAGATCGTCGGTTACCGCCTTCCGGCGGCCGCGTTAGTCTCGATCCTGCACCGCGTCAGCGGCGCGCTGATGTTCGTGTTGCTGCCCTTCGTGCTGTACCTGTTCGACAAGAGCCTGACGTCGACGCTCAGCTTCGAGACCTTCAAGGCGGTGACCTCCAACTGGTTTGCCAAGCTGGTGATCCTCGCGCTCATCTGGGCGTTCCTGCATCACTTCGTGGCGGGCATCCGCCACCTGGTGATGGACATGCACATCGGTGTCGAGAAGGATGCGGGCCGTCAGACCGCGGTCGCCGTCCTGGCGATCAGCCTGGTCCTCTGGTTCGCGTTCGCCCTCAAGTTATTCGGAGCCTTCTGATGGCCCATCACGCAGCCGATCGCATCGGACCGAAGCGCCTCGTCGTCGGTGCCCACTACGGCATGGGCGGCTGGCTGGCGCAGCGCTTCACGGCCGTCGCCATGGCCGTCTACACCGTCATCCTGATGGTCGCGTTCTTCGGTGGCCGCAACTTCTCCTACGACGGCTGGGCCGGCCTCTTCGCGCACGCATGGATGAAGGTCGCCACGCTGGTCGCCGTGTTCTCGCTGGCCTACCACGTGTGGGTCGGCGTGCGCGACATCTGGATGGACTACGTCAAGCCGACGGGCATCCGGCTGCTGCTGCAGGTCGGCACGATCGTCTGGTTGTTCGCCTGCATCGCGTACGCCGTCATCATTCTCTGGAGGGTCTGAAATGGCCAACCCCACGAACTCATCGTCCACCACCCATCCCAGTTTCGGCATCCACAGCACGCTGCCGCGCCGTCGCTTCGATGCGGTGATCGTCGGCGCCGGCGGTTCCGGCATGCGCGCTTCGCTGCAGCTCGCCGAGGCCGGCCTGTCGGTTGCCGTGCTGTCCAAGGTCTTCCCGACCCGTTCGCACACCGTCGCGGCGCAGGGCGGCATCGGCGCGTCGCTCGGCAACATGAGCGAGGACAACTGGTACTGGCACATGTACGACACCGTCAAGGGTTCGGACTACCTGGGCGACCAGGACGCCATCGAGTTCATGTGCCGCGAGGCGCCCAACGTCGTCTACGAGCTCGAACACTTCGGCATGCCGTTCGACCGCAACCCCGACGGCACGATCTACCAGCGTCCCTTTGGCGGCCACATGGCCAACTTCGGCGAGAAGCCGGTCGCGCGCGCCTGTGCCGCGGCGGACCGTACCGGCCACGCGATGCTGCACACGCTGTACCAGCGCAACGTCCGCGCGCGCACGCAATTCTTTGTCGAGTGGATGGCGCTCGACTTGATCCGCGACGAGGAAGGCGACGTCGTCGGGGTCGTCGCGCTCGAGATGGAGACCGGCGAGGCGATGATCCTCGAGGCCAAGACCACGATGCTGGCCACCGGCGGCGCGGGGCGCATCTGGGCCGCGTCCACCAACGCGTTCATCAACACCGGCGATGGAATGGGTATGGTGGCGCGCGCCGGCATCCCGTTGGAGGACATGGAGTTCTGGCAATTCCATCCGACCGGCGTCTACGGTGCCGGTGTACTGATCACCGAGGGCGTTCGCGGCGAGGGTGGATATCTCGTGAACGGGGATGGCGAGCGATTCATGGAGCGTTACGCGCCACAGAACAAGGATCTCGCGCCGCGCGACTTCGTGTCGCGGTCGATGGACCAGGAGATCAAGGAAGGACGCGGTTGTGGGCCGAAGAAGGATCACGTTTTGCTGAAGCTTGACCACCTCGGCGCCGACACGATCAACAAGCGCCTGCCGTCGATCCGCGAGATCGCGATGAAGTTCGCGAACGTCGATCCGATCAAGGAACCGATCCCGGTCGTGCCGACGATTCATTACCAGATGGGTGGTATCCCGACGAACATCCATGGCCAGGTCGTCGTGCCGAAGAACGGCAACCCGAACGAGATCGTCAACGGTCTCTACGCCATCGGCGAATGCGCGTGCGTGTCGGTGCACGGCGCCAACCGCCTGGGCACCAACTCGCTGCTCGATCTGCTGGTGTTCGGCCGCGAGGCCGGCAACCACATCGTCGCGTCGAAGCTCAAGGACAGGGCGTGGAAGCCGCTGCCGGCCGATGCGGCCGAGATGACCACGAAGCGGCTGGCCGATCTCGAGTCGCGTACCAGCGGCGAAAAGACGCAGGACGTCGCCAACGGCATCCGTGCCGAGATGCAGGCGCACTGCGGCGTGTTCCGCACGCAGAAGCTGCTGGCCGAGGGCGTGACCAAGATCATGGCGCTCGCCGAACGCGCGAAGAACGTGGCCATCCAGGACAAGTCGAAGGTGTTCAACACCGCGCGCATCGAAGCGCTCGAACTCGACAACCTCGTGGAAGTGGCAAAGGCAACGATCGTCTCCGCCGAGGCGCGCAAGGAGTCGCGCGGCGCGCACGCCCGCGAAGACTTCCCCGATCGCAACGACGCACAGTGGATGCGTCACTCGCTGTTCTATTCCGAAGGCGCGAAGCTCGACTACAAGCCGGTCAATCTCAAGCCGCTGACGGTCGAGACCTTCCAGCCCAAGAAGCGCACGTTCTGATCACCGTCGAACCCATCGATACCGAGGCACGAGCATGACTGCAAACAATCCCGCTGAAGTCAACGCCGTCGAGAAGACGATCCGCTTCGGCGGCCACGGCACCACCGCGCATCCGACCCGCGTGATGAAGTTCGAGATCTATCGCTACGATCCGGACAGCGGCAAGGCGCCGTACATCCAGAAGCTCGAGGTCGAGCTGTACGACACCGACAAGATGCTGCTCGATGCCATCCTGCGCATCAAGGCCGACGTCGACGACTCGGTGTCGATCCGCCGCTCGTGCCGCGAAGGCGTGTGCGGTTCGGATGCGATGAACATCAACGGCAAGAACGGCCTGGCCTGCACGACCAACCTGCGCGACTTGAAGGAGCCGGTGGTACTGAAGCCGCTGCCCGGCCTGCCGGTGATCCGCGACCTGATCGTCGACATGTCGCAGTTCTTCAAGCAGTACCACTCGATTAAGCCCTATCTCATCAACGACGAGACGCCGCCCGAGAAGGAGCGCTACCAGTCGCCGGCCGAGCGCGAAGAGCTCGACGGACTGTACGAGTGCATCCTCTGCGCGTGCTGCTCCACGGCCTGCCCCAGCTTCTGGTGGAACCCGGACAAGTTCGTCGGGCCGGCCGGCCTGCTGCAGGCGTATCGCTTCATCGCCGACAGCCGCGACCAGGCCACCGGCGAACGTCTCGACGACCTGCAGGATCCGTATCGGCTGTTCCGCTGCCACACCATCATGAATTGCGTCGACGTCTGCCCGAAGGGGCTGAACCCGGCGAAGGCGATCGGGAAGATCAAGGAACTGATGGTGCGTCGGGCCGTTTGAGTGGGCGAGCCTCGCTTGGAATCCGCACCGCTCTCCGAGTCCGGTCCGCCGCGCAGCGATCCGCACCAGGCCGATCCGCAGCGCCGTGCCCGGCTGCGCTGGCGTTCTCGTCGCGGTCTGCTCGAGAACGATCTGGTCCTGACGCGCTTCCTCGATCGGCACGAAGCGACGCTGAGCGATGACGAGGTCGGTGCGTTGACGCAGTTGCTGGAGCTGTCCGACAACGAGTTGATGGACCTGATCCTGTCGCGCAGCGAGTTGCCGGTCGCACTGGCCGGCGCCGCGACCCAACGGGTCGTGGATCTGCTGCGGGGCGCCTGAAGCGCGGTCCGGGCGGGTTTCGATGGGTCGCGCCTCGGGAGAGGTCCGGAGCATGACGATTACAGGGTGCGTCCCGCGGTGCGTGCGCGGGAGGCATCGGTGTCGGGGTTGCGTTTGCCCACGACCTGCACGCGCGAAGTTCGAACGTTCACAAAGTCACAGAAGGACTCACGAATGGTTTCCTCCGACACCAAAGCAAAGCTCGCGCTGTCCGGCGGCACCGCTGATATGGACCTGCCGGTCTTCAAGGGCACCATCGGGCCCGACGTCATCGACATCCGCAAGCTGTACGGGCATACCGGGATGTTCACGTACGACCCCGGCTTCATGTCTACGGCGTCGTGCCAGTCGACGATCACCTACATCGACGGCGACAAGGGCGAACTGCTGTATCGCGGCTACCCGATCGAGCAGCTCGCCACCGGCGGCGACTATCTCGAGACCTGCTACCTGCTGCTCAACGGCGAGCTGCCGAATGCGCAGCAGAAGAAGGACTTCGTGCACCTGGTCACGCAGCACACGATGGTCCACGAGCAGATGACGTTCTTCTATCGCGGCTTCCGTCGCGACTCGCATCCGATGGCCGTGCTGGTCGGCACCGTCGGCGCGCTGTCGGCCTTCTATCACGACTCGCTCGACATCACCGATCCGCATCACCGAGAGGTCTCGGCGATCCGTCTCATCGCCAAGCTGCCGACGCTGGTCGCGATGGCCTACAAATACGTGATCGGCCAGCCGTTCGTCTATCCGCAGAACAACCTGTCGTACAGCGCCAACTTCCTGCGGATGATGTTCGCTGTGCCGGCCGAGGAGTACAAGCCCAACGAAGTGATGGTGCGCGCGCTCGACCGCATCCTGATCCTGCACGCGGACCACGAGCAGAATGCCTCGACGTCGACGGTCCGCCTCGCCGGTTCGTCGGGCGCCAATCCGTTCGCGTGCATCGCGGCCGGCATCGCCTGTCTGTGGGGTCCGGCGCACGGCGGCGCCAACGAAGCCGCGCTCAACATGCTCAAGGACCTGCAGGCGCAGGGCGGCGAGGCCAAGCTCGGCGAGTTCATCGCGCAGGTGAAGGACAAGAACTCCAACGTCAAGCTGATGGGCTTCGGCCATCGCGTCTACAAGAACTACGACCCGCGCGCGAAGCTGATGCGCGAGACCTGCCACGAGGTGCTCGACGAACTCGGCCTGCACGACGACCCGCTGTTCAAGCTCGCCATGGCGCTCGAGAAGATCGCGCTCGAGGACGAGTACTTCGTGTCGCGCAAGCTGTACCCGAACGTCGACTTCTATTCGGGCATCGTGCAGAGCGCGCTCGGCATCCCGACTACGCTGTTCACCGCCATCTTCGCGATGGCGCGCACGGTCGGCTGGATCGCGCAGTGGAACGAGATGATCTCCGACCCGGAGCAGAAGATCGGCCGTCCGCGCCAGTTGTACGTCGGCGCGGCACGACGCGACGTCAAGCCGATCGGCGAGCGCTAGACCCGCGCGAGGCCGACCGGTCCCTGCGTGCAGGGAGGCGCGGGGACTCGTTCGTCCGTGGTGGCAGGACGGTTCTTCGACGCGGCACGCTCATATCGTCGGGCGAGTCGCGTTCGGGGCGCGTCCGCGGCCGTCGCGACGATCCCGGCTGCGCGGCCAATTTCGTGCGAGCGACGATCGATCGTCGTCCGGCAGCGATCGTCATGATGCGGCGCCGGACAGGCGCGGAAAATCGACCGTGAAGACGGTGTGGTGGTTGGCCGAAGACACGTGCACGTCGCCGTGATGGGCGCGGGCGATCTGTTGAACGATGAACAGCCCGAGTCCGACGCTGTGCAGGCCATCGTTATGGTCGCCGCCGCGAGTCATCGGCTCGAACAACGTGGGTAGCAGGTGTTCGGCGATGGAGGTACCGTCATTGGCGACCGAGACGCTGCAGCGCAGGTCGGAGGTGCAGGACTCGACGACGATCGCCGTGTCCGGCGAGCCGTAGGTCACCGCGTTCGCGACCAGGTTGCCGACCAGTTGCGCGAGGCGATCGCGATCGACGGAGCACTCGCCCGGCCCCGTCGGACGATGGTCGATTTGGCGTCCCGGAAACGACACGGCGAGTTCGTCGAGGATTTCGCGGACGGCGTCGTGCAGGTGCGCGGGCCGGGCCGCCACCGGCAGGCCACGTCCGAGGCGGACTGCCGTGAAATCGAGCAGATCGCCGATCAGCCGTTGCGCGCGTCGCGCCGCACTGTCGATGCGGGTCACGCGCAGCGCCTGTTCGGGCGGCAGCGAGGCGCGGGCGAGGAGGGCCGCGCTCATGTGGATCGCGGACAGCGGGTTGCGCAGATCGTGGCCGACGATCCCCATCATCTGCTCGGCGAACGACGCTCGATCGATCGCCGCGGCACGCTCCTGGCTGATTTCGGAAACGTCGTACAGGACGCCGACGAAACCCTGGAGCTGGCCGTCGGCGTCTGCGTACGCGCGACCGAATGCGCTCACCGTCCTCAGCTGCCCGTCCAATCCGTTGAGCCGATAGACGCACGCGTATCGGTCGCTGGTGCCCGTCATCGCGGCCTCGAACACCTGCGCCTCGCGGTCGCGATCGGCGGCATCGATGGCCGCGCAGTAACGTGCTTCGGTCACCGGTTCGGCCGCCGGCAGCCCGATCAGCATCGCGGTCTCGTCGTCGTAGCGGCGGACCCGGGTCGCAGGATCGGCATCCCAAAGGAACAGTAGCGCCGACTCGCGCGCCAGCCGAAGCCGCGCCTGCGCGACCGCCAGAGCCGTGCGCGCGGCGCGCTCGGTGACGAGCAGTTCTTCGGCTCGGCGGCGCGCGTCGAGCAGTTCGCGCTCGTAGCGATTGCGGTCCTCGGCTACGACCAGGGCGACCTCGTGATAGACGGTCGCTCCGTGCGTGCGGCGCACGGCGTTGAGCAGCATCGGGATCCGTCGCCCTTGCGCGTCGAGGATGTCCAGCTTTACCTCGGAGACCGAACCCTGCATCTCCAACAGCGGAACCCAGTGCGTCTGGTGAAAGATGCGTCCACCGACGGTCAGCAGATCCTGGAGACGACGTTTCTGTTGGAGCAAGTCCGTGGCGGACCAGCCGATCCATCGGCAGACCGTGCGGTTGGCGCGCCGGATCGTCCCGTCGACGTCGAGCACCATCAAGCCGCAGGGCGCTTCCTCGAAAAGGCTTTCGACGTCAGGCAGTCCGCCTTCGTCGAACGACACCGTCATTGATCCAGCGTGGCGAGGAATTCGTGCATCGCGGCCATGCTTGCGGAGGGCGCGCTCAGATGGGGACAATGGCCGACGTTGTCGATGACTCGCAGCTTGCTGCGCGGCATGGCGGCATGGAGGAAGCGACCGACCGACTGCGGCGCGATCATGTCGTCGCTGCACTGGAGGATCAGCGTCGGCGTGGCGAGGCCGGCGACGTCGCTGCGGTTGTCGGAGAGAAACGTGACGCGCGCGAAATGCTTGGCGATCTCCGGGTCGGTCCGGCAGAAGCTGTTGGTCAGTTCGACTGCGAGTTCAGGCTGGCCCGGCGCGCCCATGATGGCAGGCGCCATGTTGCTCGACCAGCCGAGGTAATTGCTTTCGAGCGTCTCGAGCAGGGAGTCGATGTCCTGCCGCGTAAACCCGCCGACGTAGTCGCCCTCATTGATGTAGCAGGGCGATGGACCCACCATCACATGCGCCGCAATCGATCCCGGCGCGGCGATGTCCGCGAGAGCGCCGATCATCGCGCTGACCGAGTGGCCGACGAACACCACGGGTCCTTCGGCGAACCGGTCGATGATCTCGACCAGGTCGTTCGCGTGTCCCTGGAGGGAGGCGTACTTGGTCTGGTCATAGGAGGCGAGGTCGGACGCGCCGCTGCCCACGAGATCGAACAGGACCGTGCGATAGCGTCGGCCGAGTTCCGGGGCCATCAGCCGCCACATGTTCTGATCGCAGCCGAAGCCGTGGCCGAAGATCATCGTCGCGGCGCCATCGCCTCCGACGACTACGTTGTTGCGGTGTTTCAATTCCATTGATCGCCTTGGACCGAGAGCGGACAGCGAGGATGCCGTCCGGATGGGCGACGCACGCAATTATTTCATATGCAGCGCGGCCCGAAGGACGACGCGCGGCGGCCTGACCCGTGTCGTGTCGGCATCGACGATCCGCGCTGTCGGGATGTTGCTGCGAGCTGCATGCTGGTCGACGAGAAGCGCCCGTCGGGCCGAACCGGACCGGGACGCCGTCCGGTCGGCGCTGATGCCGGATGCCTACGGGGGACCGTCATCAGAGATCTCGATGCTCTCGACCGTTCAGGAACCCGTCGGCATCCGGGCCTGGAAACCATCTTGCAGTTCGATACGCAATGCCTTGCGCAGCTTCGCGGCTTCGAAGCGACGGCGCCTCGTCCGGCGTCGACGGCGTCAGCGCTCAGAAAGGAACCGGCTGGCGTTCGTCGTCGAGCGCCACCATCGTGAAGAAACAGCTGTCCACGTGACGCGCGACCTGCGTGAGGATGTTTTGCGCGACCACCTTGATGCCGACCTCCATCGACGACGTGCCGACGTGGTTGACGCTGGCG
>JBBRRW010000149.1:0-8585 GCA_038245975.1 Burkholderiales bacterium | reverse complement strand
CCCTGCGTCGTCGCCGATGGCCGATCGCGCCCACAAGACCCGTCAGAAGATGACGTTCCGCATCGCGCCGGTCAAGCCGCGCAATCCGCTGGTCGCACCGGCCATGAAGCGCGTCGCGGGTCCGCACCGCAAATCGCAGGGAGCGCGACGGACCGCCGAGCGCCAGGCGCTGCAGCGGACCCTGAAAACGAAAGACGACGCCGACGCCGACGAATAGCGACGCGCCGGTCCGACACGTTCCCGGTCGCGGGACGCGCACACTACCACTGCTAGAATTTCCGTACCCATACCGAAGGACCCGCATGTCCACGTCGTCCGCCGCACTGCCGTCCTTGCTGACTTCGCCTCCGGAGTCCACCAGCAACTCATCGCCGCAATCGCTGAAGGCCGAGATCCTGTCGGAGGCGCTGCCGTACCTGCGGCGCTTCCACGGCAAGACCATCGTCGTGAAGTACGGCGGCAACGCGATGGTCGACAAGAGCCTGCAGGCGGCCTTCGCGCACGACGTCGTGATGCTCAAGCTGGTCGGCATGAACCCGATCGTCGTGCACGGTGGCGGGCCGCAGATCGACGACGCGCTGAAGAAGGTCGGCAAGAGCGGCAACTTCATCCAGGGCATGCGCGTCACCGACGAAGAGACGATGGAAGTCGTCGAGTGGGTGCTGGCCGGCGAGGTGCAGCAGGACATCGTCGGCCTGATCAACCATGCCGGCGGTCAGGCGGTCGGGCTGACCGGTCGCGACGGCGGCCTGATCCGCGCACGGAAGATCAAGATGCAGGACATCAAGGACCCCAGCATCTATTACGACATGGGCCACGTGGGCGAGATCGAGTCGATCAACCCGGCCGTCGTGAAGGCACTGCAGGACGATGCCTTCATCCCGGTGATCAGCCCGATCGGCTTCGGCGCCGACAATGAGAGCTACAACATCAACGCCGACCTCGTGGCCGGCAAGCTCGCCGAGATCCTCAAGGCCGAGAAACTGGTCATCCTGACCAACACGCCGGGCGTCCTCGACAAGCAGGGCCAGCTGCTGACCGGCCTGACGGCCAAGACCATCGACGAGCTGTTCGCCGACGGCACCATCTCCGGCGGCATGCTGCCGAAGCTCTCGTCGGCGCTTGAGGCCGCCAAGAGCGGGGTCAACGCGGTCCACATCATCGACGGGCGCGTGCCGCATTGCCTGCTGCTCGAAATCCTGACCGACAAGGGCGTGGGCACGATGATCCGCAGCCATTGAGTCCGGGCGCGAGCCGCTCGCGCCCCGCTCCGCGTTGTCGACTTAACTTACACCGGCCGTCGGGCGCCGGCGTCCCGTTCCAGAGAACACCTTGAATCGACACGCGATCCGATGCGTGGCATGCATCGTGCGTTTTGCCATGCGCGCCGTTCAGGACAGCGCACGACCATCAACGCGCGACATGCGCCTCAGGAGACGAAATGGGATTTGCACGATGGTTGGCCGGTGTTGGATTCGCGGTCGCCGCGATGGTTTCGACGACGGCGCAGGCCGGCCCCTACACCGCCGAATACGTGTTCGGCGACAGCCTCTCCGATAACGGCAATCTCGCGGAAGCCTTCTACCGCCAGAACTTCCCGAACCCGCCCAGCTACCACGACAGCTTCACGAACGGACCGGTGGCCGCCGAAGTACTGGCCAGTCGGCTCGGCCTTTCGCTCACGCCGTCGCTGTTCCTGACCGGCTTCAAGGACATCTTTGGTCTGTTCGGCGGCCTGTCGTACGTCCCGGGCACGAACTACGCCGTCGCCGGCGCGACGGCCGCAGCGGCGCCCGTGTTCGGCGGCATTCCCAGGGCGAACCTGCCGCAGCAGGTCGCGGCGTACAGCGCCTTCAAGTCGTCGATCGCCGATCCGAACGCGCTCTTTTTCGTCCTCTCCGGCGGCAACGACGTGCGTCAGGCGGCGCTGAACCACCTGGGCACGGCCGGCATCACGAGCGGCGTGAACAACGAGCTCGCGGCCATTCAGCTGCTGATCGGCGAGGGCGCCCGGAACATCATGGTGGTCAACGTCCCGAACGTCGGCGTCATCCCCGAGTTCGCGCAGGACAACATCTCGGTGGCCGCGGCGGCGACGTCGTTGAGCCAGCAATACGATGCGCTCCTCGCCTCGGGCCTCATGAGCCTGTTGATGCCGAGCGGCACCAAGCTGAATCTCTTCGACCTCTACGCGTTCAACACCAATCTGATCGCCAGCGCGGCAGCTTACGGGTTCACCGACACCACCGACCGGTGTTTCACCAACACCCCGCTGACGCCCCTGGCGACCCCGGAGTGCGGTGTGAACGGCAAGAGCATCGATCAATACTTCTATTGGGACGCGATCCATCCGACCGGTCGCGTCCAGGCGCTCGCGGGGAATGCCATCGCCGCGGTGCTGGGTGTCCCGGAACCGTCGAGCCCGGTTCTGCTCGGCGCCGGCCTGCTCGCACTCGCGTACTTCGCGCGTCGGCGGAAGCTCGGCTGATCGGTCGCGCCCTCGCTTCGCGGCGCAGGGCGCGATCGGCGGGGCGAAGGACCCATTGACAGTGCGGGTCCGCAGACCCACCTGTCGGAGGCCGCGTTGGTCGCGGATGACAACGCGACGGCGCTCGTCATCCGCAGCTGCGCCGATCGCAGGTACGATCTCGGACGTCATGCCGGCCATGGCACCACCCGGTGCCGACGCGACGGCAACGTTCAGCGCCTTCCCGCCTCGACCGCAAGCTCCGGGTCTCCAGTGACCCGCGTAGCGCCGACGGGTCGACGCGCCGACCGTTCGCAATCGCCAGGCTTCACCCGCTCTCTGGAAGTCCGCTTGTCCGATCTCGTCTGGTTCTTCGACCTCGACAACACGCTGCACAACGCGTCTCACCGGATCTTCGGCGAGATGAATCGCTCGATGAGCAGCTGGCTCGTCACGAACCTCGCGGTCGACCAGTTCGAGGCCGATCGCCTGCGGACCGAGTACTGGCATCGCTATGGCACCACGCTCGGCGGCCTGATCCGCCACCACGCCATCGACGCGAAACGCTTCCTGCACGAGACCCACGCCTTCGTCAGCGAACCGCATCTTGGCGACCTGGTCCGCGCCGAGCGCGGCTTGAGCGAACTCTTCCGGCGACTGCCGGGCCGCAAGGTGCTGATCACCAACGCGCCCTCCGTCTACACGAAGAAGGTGCTGAAGGAGATCGGCCTCGCCCGCGTCATCCGCCGCCGTTATCACATCGAGCAGATGCGCATCCACGGCCGCTATCGGCCGAAGCCGTCGCGCAACATGCTGCGCATGTTGCTGGCCAAGGAGAAGGTGCATCCGAGCAATGCCGTGCTGATCGAGGACAACCTCGCGAACCTGCGCAGCGCGCGGGCGGTCGGCATGCACGGCGTGTACGTCCGCGGCTACGACCGGATCGCGTTGAAGGCCCGTTCGGACGCGCATCCGCGCTGCCTTTCGGGGCTGGCCCTTCGCGTAGAATCCGTGACGGATTTGATCCGGCGCCGACGCTTCATACGTTGATGCAACGACCCACAGGACGTGACGATGGAAGAATCCCAAACCGCGCCTGATGCCGTCGACGACGACGAGATCGCGCGCAAGCCCGCACGCAAGATCGCCAAGCCCGGCGAACGCAAGCTGCAGATCCTGCAGACGCTCGCGACGATGCTCGAGCACCCGAAGGGCGAGCGCATCACCACCGCCGCGCTGGCCAAGAAGCTCGACGTGTCCGAGGCCGCGCTGTACCGGCACTTCGCGAGCAAGGCGCAGATGTTCGAAGGCCTGATCACCTTCATCGAGGAGACCGTGTTCGGTCTCATCAACCAGATCATGAGCAGCGAGGAAGACGGCCTCAAGCAGGCGCGTCGCATCATCCTCATGCTGCTCAACTTCGCCGAGACCAACCGCGGCATGACGCGCGTGCTGATCGGCGATGCGCTGGTCATCGAGGACGAACGCCTCACGGTGCGGATGAACCAGATGATGGATCGCATCGAGGCCTCGCTGAAGCAATGCCTGAAGGTGGCCGCGGCGCAGTCCGATGCCCAGCGCTCGGCGCAGGGCGACACGGCGGCGACCGAACGCTACGTCAACGAGCGCGCCAACCTGATCGTCGCCGCCGTGATCGGACGCTGGTCGCGCTTCGCGAAGAGCGGCTTCCGGAAGCTGCCGAAGGAATACGCCGAGACGCAGGCGATGCTGCTGCTGATCTGAGTGCAGCCCCGGTCGAGAGGGCCGGTCCTCAGATACGGTTCTCAGCGACCATCCAGTCGTAGCAGTCCTTCACCATCGTCCGCAGCGGAACCACCTGGAACCCCAGTTCGCGGCGCGCCTTGTCGGCGGTCGCGGTCATCGAGCGGCCGAATGCCTCGGCCATCTCGCGGGTCACCTGCGGTTCGCGGCCCGTCACGTTGCCGAGCAGGTCGCCGACGGCGGCCACGGCCTTGACCACGAACGCAGGCGTCTCGCGGCTGGGCGCCGGCCTGCCGACGACCTGGGCGATCTCCCGCACGAAATCCAGCATCCGCGCGTTCTCGCCACCGAGGATGTACTGCCCCCCGTTCTCGCCGCGATCGGCCGCGGCGATGTGCGCGCTGACCACTTCGCGTACATGCGCGAAAGTCCGGGCGCCCTGCGGCACGCCGCGCAGCGTGCCGTCGCGCACCATCAGGAACATCCGCGACCAGGTGCCCAGGTCGTACGGTCCGATGATGGCGCCCGGTTGCAGGATCAGCACTTCCAGCCCGCGCGCGGTCGCTGCGCGGGCGATCTCCTGCGCCGCCCACTTGGTGTTCTGATAGTTGATCCACGACGTCGGTGCGAGGCTCGGGGTCTCTTCCGTCACCACGCCCGAGACCGAGCCGTAGGCGGAGATCGACGAGGTGACGACCAGGCGTCGCACGCGCTTCGCGATGCAGGCCTCGACGACGTTGCGCGTGCCGTCCACGTTGTCGCGGGTCTGCCCGGCATCCTTCCTGCGCCACATGGCGGTATTGCCGGCCACGTGGAAGACCGTGTCGCAGGCCGCGGGCAACGCCGCGGCGACGGAAGCCGCGTCGGTGATCTCGCCGGTGGCGAGGCGCGCCCCGAAGCGGCCGAGATAGGTCAGGTCAGACGAAGCGCGATGCAGCGCCGTCACGTCCCAGCCTTCGGCGACGAGACGCTGCACGAGGTTGAGGCCGACGAAGCCGGTGCTGCCGGTGACGAACGCGCTGCGCGACATGGGTGGGACTCGGGAGAGTTCGTCGGAACCCGAGTAGACCACGGGGAGCCGCGACGGACGCACCGCCCTGCGGTGCCGACACGGCCAGCCAGGTCGCGACCCGCACCAGCGCCCCGCCGCCGGCCATCCGCCACCTCACCGGCGCGTCGAGCACGACCCGCCCGCCGACGATCGCCCCGCGACTGGGAACCACGAGGCGCAGCGGGATGAACGACGCGCCCCACAGCGCGGCGAGGAGACGGAGACGAAGGACGTCGGCCATGAATGCAATCCCCGGCCGTGCCGGTCCTGCGGAGGTCGCGGCGTGCGGGGCATTTTTTCGTCGCTTCCCTGCATTCGACCGCCCGTCCGCCGCCCCTTATCTTCAGGGTTAGTTCCGATTGGACTCGGCGGCCGTCTCGGATACCTTCCCCCGGCTCGGTCGTCACTTGGCGATGTTCATGGCGCCCAGAACGCCGCAGGTCGCATCCCGTCGCCTCGGCAACAGCGCGCGACGGTCAGCGGCCCTCGTTACCCCTACGGAGACCACAATGATCCACGGATTGAAACTTCTTGCGTGTGCCGCGTCGCTGGCCGCGTCGTTCGCACTGGTCAGTTCCACCGCCGCCGCGGCCGATCCCATCAAGATCGGCGTGGCCGGTCCGTTCACCGGCGGCTCATCGTCGATGGGCGTCTCGATGCGCGACGGTGTGCGCCTCGCCACCGAGGAGATCAACAAGTCGGGCGGGGTCCTCGGTCGCAAGCTGGAACTCGTCGAACGCGACGACGAGGCCAAGAACGAGCGCGGCGTGCAGATTGCCGAGGAGCTGATCAACAAGGAGAAGGTCGTCGCCACGGTCGGCTACATCAACACCGGCGTCGCCCTCGCCTCGCAGCGCTTCTACCAGGACGCGAAGATTCCGGTGATGAACAACGTCGCCACCGGCACCGCGATCACGAAGCAGTTCGCCGACCAGCCCGCCAACTACATCTTCCGCAACTCGGCCAACGATTCGATCCAGGCCCCGATGATCGTCGACGAAATGGTCCGTCGCGGCTTCAAGAAACCCGCGATCCTCGCCGACTCGACGAACTACGGCCAGCTCGGCAAGGCCGACCTCGAGAAGGCGCTCGAGACCAAGGGCATCAAGACCGTGGCCGTCGAGAAGTTCAACATCAAGGACGTCGACATGACGCCGCAGTTGCTCAAGGCCAAGGAAGCCGGAGCCGACGTCGTGCTCACGTACGGCATCGGACCCGAGCTCGCGCAGATCGCCAACGGCATGACCAAGCTGGGATGGAAGGTGCCGATGATCGGCAGCTGGACCCTGTCGATGGCGAACTACATCGACAATGCAGGTCCCGGCGGTGAAGGCGCGCGCATGCCGCAGACCTTCATCCAGGATCCGAACACGCCGAAGCGCAAGGCATTCATCGCGGCCTACCTGAAGGAGTTCAAGCCGAAGAACAACCGCATCGACTCGCCGGTGTCGGCTGCGCAAGGTTACGATTCGGTCTACCTGCTGGCCGCCGCGATGAAGCAGGCCAACTCGACCGACGGCACCAAGATCAAGGACGCGCTCGAGAACCTCACCGCGAAGGTCGACGGCGTGGTCACCAACTACGACAAGCCGTTCAGCAAGGCCGACCACGAAGCGATCACGGCGAACATCCCGGTCTTCGGCGAAGTCAAGGGCGAGAAGGTCATCTACGCGTACGATGCCGACAAGGCCAAGGGCGATCAGATCCGCGAGAAGGCCGCTAAGAAGTAAGCGCCAGGCATCACCCTGCAGGGGCCGCGCCGATGCCCATCGCACGCGGCCCTTTCTTCGTCCCGCAGTCGACGAATCCGATCACCGAGCACCGCGCATGACGCACCACCGCCCGCATCACGGCCACCAAGGACCTCTCCGATGATCCTGCTCCAACTGATCTACAGCGGCATCGCGCTGGGGATGATCTACGCCGTGATCGCGTTCGGCTACCAGCTCACGTTCGCGACCTCGGGCACGCTCAATTTTGGGCAGGGCGAGGCGCTGATGCTCGGCGCCATGGTCGGCCTCACGCTCGTCAACGCGGGCGTGAACTACTGGGTGATGATTCCCATCGTCTGCGTGTTCGGTTTCATCCAGGGCGGCTTCGTCGAACGCATCGGCGTGCGGCCCGCCCTCAAGATCAAGTCCGAGTTCGGCTGGATCATGTCGACGATCGCATTGGGCATCATCTTCAAGAACGTCGCGGAGAACGTCTGGGGCCGCGACGACCTGCGCTTTCCGGGCCCACTGCCGGAATCTCCGATCAACCTGTTCGGCGCCAACGTGCTGCCGATGGAGCTGCTCGTCATCGCCGGCGCGATCGTGATGATGCTGGCCATCGAGATCTTCAACCGCAAGTCGATCTACGGCAAGGCCGTGGTCGCGACCTCGAACGATCGCGATGCGGCCGGGTTGATGGGCATCAACACCGGGCTCGTGATCACCTTCTCGTATGCGTTGAGTTCGCTGACCGCAGCGGTCGCCGGCGTGTTGATCGCGCCGCTGACGCTGACGGGTGCGACGATGGGCGCCGTGCTCGGCCTCAAGGCCTTCGCGGTCGCGATCATCGGCGGCCTGTCGTCGGGCATGGGCGTGATCGTCGGCGGCGTCATCCTCGGCATCGCCGAGACCACCACCGGCTTCTATCTGTCGACCGGCTACAAGGATGTGCCCGGCCTCGTGCTGCTGCTCGCGGTCCTCGCGGTCAAGCCCGCTGGTCTGTTCGGCAAGACGGCGATCAAGAAAGTATGAGTACGCCTTCCGCCTCCTCGG
Organism: Burkholderiales bacterium; assembly: GCA_038245975.1. Classification (GTDB taxonomy): domain Bacteria; phylum Pseudomonadota; class Gammaproteobacteria; order Burkholderiales; family Burkholderiaceae_D; genus CAHJXF01. Next base: position 580 of record JBBRRW010000149.1, on the reverse strand, counting down.
CCCACGGGGTCCGCACGCCCCATCTCGGTCTGCGCGTTCTCGGGATCGCCGTCGCGCTCGCGGCGCTCGTGCTGTTCCCGATCGTCGTGCCGAACACGTACTACATCCATCTGGCCGAGACGATCATGATCTACGCGATCCTGCTCTTCGGCCTGGATATCGTGGTCGGCTACACGGGTCAGGTCTCGCTCGGGCACGCGGGGCTGTTCGGCATTGGCGCCTACACCGCCGGCGTCCTCGCACAGACCGGCGCCGGCATGGCCGGCGCGTCGACGATCGGCGCCTTCGGGCTGCCGATCTACGCCACGCTGATCGTCGCGATTTTCGTGACCGCGGCGTTCGGCGCCATTCTCGCGCTGCCGGCCTTGCGGGTCACCGGGCCGTACCTCGCGATGGTCACGCTCGCGTTCGGCACGATCATCCAGATCCTCATCAACGAGATGGACTTCCTGACCGCCGGCCCGCTCGGCCTGAAGGTCGCGAAGCCCACGCTGTTCGGACACAAGTTCGACGAACGCGACTACTACTGGCTGGTGGCCGCAGTGCTCGTCGTCTCGCTGATCGTCGTGCATCGCATCCT
>JBBRRW010000148.1:0-8728 GCA_038245975.1 Burkholderiales bacterium | reverse complement strand
TCACCAGCCCCACGCCGGTGACCTTTCAATGGCGCAAGGCCGGAAGCGTGATCGCCGGCGCGACCGCAAGGACCTACGTGGTGCCCGCGACCGTCGTCGCCGACAACGGCGCGAGCTTTGCGGTCACCGTCAGGAACAGCGTTGGATCGGTCGTCAGTGCGACGGCCCGCCTCACGGTCAACGCGATCGCGGCGCAGGCGGCGACGCCGGATCGTCCGTTCAGCGACCAGTCGCCGTGGAACTCGCGGCCGACGCAGTTCACGCTCGGGACCTTCCAGATTCCCGCGTCGAAGTACTACCCGACCATCGCCGAAGGGACGTGGTCGACCGGCGCCTTCGTTGCCGCCGCGACGGACCCGCAGGTCGTCGTCCTGGGCACGTCGGACGCGTCCGGTGTGTGGGAGCCCGATGCCGAGGCGACCGTCGCGCAGGTCGTGATCCCGCACTGGCCCGCTTCGGTCCTGCCCGCGTCCGGTGCCGACGGCCAAGCAGACATCATCGATCCGGCGACCAACCGCATCCATTCGTTCTATCAACTGACGCAGGTCAACGGTCAGTGGCGCGCCGCGCAGTACACGTGGACCGCGCTGGACGGACGCGGCTTCGGCACGCCGGCGCAATACCAGCAGGGCTCGCGCGCGACGGGCGTCCCGGCATCCGCGGGACTGATCCGCACCCGTGAGATCGACGACGGACTGCCGTCGTATCGCCACGCGCTGGCGATGTCGCTGACCTTCAACGCGCTGGCCAAGAGCCCGACCTATACGTTCCCGGCCACCAACGCGGACGGGGATGCGGCGACCGCCAACAGCGGGTCGATACCCGAGGGCGCACTGCTGATGCTCCCGGCGAGCTTCGACCTGTCGCCGATCAAGGACGCGCGCCTGTTGAAGATCGCCCGCACGCTGCAGTCGTTCGGTGCCTATGTGGTCGATCGCAACTACGGCACGCCGTACGTGATCTACGTGGAGAACGGCTCGAACTTCAACCTGATGCCGACGGGTTGGGACAGCGAAGTCGCGTCCGAACTCGACCTGATCCGCACGGGACTGCGTCAGGTGGTCGCCACGACGCAATGGGTCGATGCGAACGGCGCGGTGTTCACCCCGGAGCATCGGCTGAACCTGCTGTCGATGCGCGGCTACTGGTGGATGGCCCAAGGCAGCGCACCGGGTGTCTTCGACACCCAGCAGCAGGCCGTCGTGTTCCCGAGCAACGGCGTCCAGACCGTCCAGGCCAACGCGGGCAACCGCAGCATGCCGTCCGTATTCGGGACGCCGATGGTCGGACAGCCGTACACGCTGCTGGTCACGGCGACGGGCGGAGCGACGCTGAAGATCGACCTGACGGTCGGCGGTGCCACGGTGTTCTCGACGGGCACGCTCGGCAACGGTGCGAGCCTCACGTTCAACTGGCCAGCCGACGGCGTCATGCCGATCGTGTGGGCGAGCAGCGGTGCGGCAGGCGGCGGCACGGTGTCCGGCACGCTGACGGCCGTCAATCCGTAGTTCGAGGTACGGGAGCCCCTCGACGCCTGCGCGCATCGAGGGGCTTTTTTGCGTCCCGCTGCGCCGGTCAGTAGGCGTGCCGGTCGTTGACGACCACCATCACGGTTTTCAGCAGGATATGCAGGTCCAGTCGCAGCGACCAGTTGCGCAGATAGTCGAGGTCATAGCGGATGCGTGCTTCCATCTTCTCGACCGTCTCGGTCTCGCCACGAAGTCCGTTGACCTGCGCCCAGCCGGTGATGCCGGGGCGCACCTTGTGACGCAGCATGTAGCCTTTGATGAGCTTGCGATACAGCTCGTTGTGCGCGACCGCGTGCGGACGCGGGCCGACCAGACTCATGCGTCCCTGCAGCACGTTGAGCAACTGCGGCAGTTCGTCGAGCGAGGTCTTGCGCAGGATCGCGCCGATCGGCGTGATCCGCACGTCGTTGCGCTCGGCCTGTCGCACCGTGGCGCCGTCGTCGCCGGCCGTCATCGAACGGAACTTGTAGACGATGATCTCCTCGCCATCGAGCCCGTAGCGACGCTGCTTGAAGATGACCGGTCCGGGCGACGTCAGCCGCACCAGCAACGCGAGCAGCAGGATCACCGGCGACAGCAGCACGAGCGCCGTGCCGGCGATGGCGATGTCGCTGGCGCGCTTGAGCAAGCCGTTGACGCCCACGAACGGCGTCTCGCAGACCGCCACGACGGGAATGTCGACGACCTTGGTGAAGCGGGACTGGATCAACTCGGTGACGAACTGGTCGGGCACGAAGTAGATCGAGGTCGTGGTGTCGCGCAAGCTGTCGAGCAATTTCAGCGTACGTTCCTGCGTCGCCATCGGCACCGACAGATAGATGACGTGGATATGGTTTGCGAGAACGTAGGCCGCGAGGTCGTCGAATCGCCCCAGCAGGGAATACTTGAGACCGGCAGGATGTCGCGTTGCGTCGCGGTCGTCAAAAAAACCCAAGAGCGAGAGGTCGCTGTACGGGTTCCCTTCGATGCGCCGTGCGAGCGAAAGTCCTTGTTCGTTCATACCGCCGATCACACAGCGTTGCGACCGCTTCAGCACGAACGGTGCAGCGAAGCGGAATGCGAGATGGACTGCGACCAGCGACACGGGCGCCGTCCACAACCACATGACAATCGCCGCGCGGGGAAACAGGTCGATGTGGCCGGTGGCCCACGCGAAGAACAGCAGCAGGCCGATCAGCGTGACGGACAGGAACAGCAGGTCGACGATCAGGCGCTTGACCGACACGTGCACGCGCGAGCGCCCAGGAAAGGTCAGGGTCACGAGCACCAGCGAGCTGATCAGATATTGGCTGCCGAGGTTGTGGTCGAAAACAAACGCACTGAACCAGAGCGACAGCACCAATGCGAGAGGATCAAGTAACGTCTCGACGTGCGCATGTGTATCGTGACGCCCGTGCAGCAGTCCGGGCAGCTGGTGGATCTCGACGCCGGGGCCTGCAGCCTCCGTAAAGACGGAAGAATTCATTTCTTTCGAGAATTCTTTGATTGAAGCCAATGCGCAACTCCCTGCAATCAACGCGACACAGGCACGAAATGTGCCACTCGCACTTCACTCCATGAACGCAAAAGCCCCCTTCGAAGATCGCGCTGGCGCTGGCCGCCACTCGCATTGCGCAAGCGATCGCTCGCTGGTCACTCGTTGCGCGCCGGGGGCCTTGCTGCTCCTCGTGCTGGCGACGCACACCGCCCGTGCCGACCAGGGCCTGGTCCCCTACGTCACAGCGATTCCCCGCGATGCCGAGGCGTCGCCGCTGGTTTTCGGCGTATTCCAGGTGGAGCGCTACGACTCCAACCTGTTCCGCTTGCCCGACGACATCTCGCCCCCCGGTCGAACGCGACGATCGGCGCTCACGAGCATCACCGGTATCGGCGTCAACCTCGATAAGTCGTACGGTTTACAACGATTCGTCGTCAACGCGTCGACGAGCAAGGAGATCTACTCGCCGTATACCGGGCTCAACGACACCGGCAGCAGGATCGCGTCGACTTACTACTACAGCGTGACGCCGGCCTTCACCGGAGACCTGTCCTTCAAGTACGCCAAGGTGCCGACCGACTACGAATATCTCGGCTTCGTCACGAACGACAATCCGCGCACCACGCGCGAGACGCGCCTCAACGCCGACTTCAAGCCGGGCGCAGCCCTGCATCCGCGCTTTTCGGTCTTCGAATCCGAGGACAGCAGCCAGACCGCGACCTTCCAGCTGAGCAACTCGCGGTCGCATGGCGTGCAACTGGCGCTCCTCTACGATTTTCCGTCCGGCACCGTCATCGGCCCGTACGCCAGCACCAGCCGCGGCAAGACCCTCGGCGTGACCCGCGACGACACGCTCCAGCTCGATACCGACTACAAGCAGAGCGAAGTCGGCGTGACGGTGGTCTGGAAATCGACCGGCCAGGCCCGCATCGACGGCCGCGTCGGCAACGTCAACCGCACCGGGCAGGCGTATTCGGCCCGCAACTTCTCCGGGCCGGTCGGCCAGTTCAACCTCGCTTACGACGTCACCGGCAAGTCCACCGCGCATTTCACGGCCGCTCACAGCCTGTACGCGTCGCAGACCAGTTTCAGCAGCTACTACGCGGAGGACATCGCCACGCTCGATCTCGCTTACGCGGCCACGGGCAAGATCACCGTCAAGCCGCAATACCACTATCGCCGTCAGTCGTTCAAGGGTTCGCCGTTCCCGGTCGCCTCCCCCCTGACGGAGACCACGCGCTACGCGACCCTCGAGGTCGACTGGGCAGCCCTGCGCTCGGTGGACTTCGCGGTGTCGGTGGCCCGGTCGTCGCGCAATGCGACGACCGCGGGCCTGCAGTTCGTCGATTACAGCGCCTCCGCGTTCGCTCGTTTCAAGTTCTGATCTCCGCTATCGCGCACCGTCGCGACGAGCCGCCGCCGCACTGCATCGCAGCATAACGTATGATTGGTGCAGTGCGGCGTAAATCGCCGCTCCTGAATTGTGCCTTGTGTCGCAGGTCCGTCATCCTTTCCAGGCAGACTCACGGCCCGCGAGTAGCCCGTTTTGCTGCGTTGCAACTTGCCGCACTTCGGGAGGTCGTTGCTTTGGCTTTGGTGGCGCGCTTCTTGCGAATCAAAGGTCTTTCCGTTCCTTGGGAGCTCGCATGGGATCAGCAAGTTGGGCATGGCGATTGAGAGCGGTGATGGGAGTGGCGAGTGTCGGCGTCGCCCTGCAAACCGCGAACGCCGGCACGATTCGGCTTGATGACCGGCATGCGAATACGACTTTGACCCAGCCGGCGAAGGTGCCGGGGCAACCCGGAATGAGTCAGAATGGGTCTTCAGGCACTGAGTTGGGGTCGCAAGAAATCGCACCTTGGCTACTCGCCAGCATCGAGGACAACACGTTCCGCGCGGGCGATTCGGTGGTCATGTTGCCGGTCGTCGCGGCGCCGCGTGGCGGTAATCCGGTCGCTGCGATGGAACGCGCCGGCGTCCTGGAGGGCATGGATGGTTTCGAACTGTCCCGCCCGGCCCATGGCAGCGGCATCCTTGCGACGATCCTGCTGATCGGCTTTTTCCTGGTTCGCCGCGTCAGCTAGCCCCCACAAGGTCCGGTCCGTCATCCGACATGCCGCAACCCTACAAGAAACGCAACGCACAAGGCATCCGTCCCGCCCGCTGCAGCGTCATCAATCATGAACTGGTCTTCGATTAGCCCATTACATCGCGCCTTCGTCCATCTCTTCCTGCTGGCCGCGGCCCTTCTGATCGGAGCGGTCGATGCGCGCGCGCAGACGACGGTGCCGTCGAACTACCAGCTCGGTGCCGGTGATTCGATCCGGGTCACGGTGTTCCAGAACCCCGACATGACGATCGAGACGCGGGTCTCGGAAGACGGCTCGATCAGCTATCCGCTGGTCGGTCGCGTGGTGATCGGCAGCCTCGAGATCGGCACCGCCGAGAAGAAGATCGCGGCCGCGCTGAAAGACGGCGGCTTCCTCAAGAGCCCGCAGATCAACATCCAGCTGATGGAGGTGCGCGGCAACAAGGTGTCGGTGCTGGGCCAGGTCAATCGCGCAGGGTCGTTCCCGCTGCAGACCACCAACGCGCGGGTGTCGCAGATGCTGGCCGAGGCCGGCGGCGTCACCGCGACCGGCGACGACCGCGTCATCGTGACCGGCACGCGCGCCGGCAAGCCGTATCGCCAGGAGATCGATATGGACGCGCTGTATCGCAACCAGCGTCCCAACGACGACATCGTGCTGGCCGGCGGCGACACTATCTACGTGGCGCGCGCGCCGATGTTCTTCATCTACGGCGAGGTGATCAAGCCCGGCAACTACCGCATCGAGCGCAGCATGACGATGCGCCAGGCCATCGCGGCGGGCGGCGGCCTGACCCTGCGGGGGACCGAGCGCCGCCTGCGCGTCGTGCGCCAGAACGCACAGGGCGCCACCGAGAAATTGCCGATCGAACTGGACGACAAGGTCCTTCCTGGCGACGTGGTGTACGTGGCCGAAAGCCTCTTCTGAGCGGCCCACTCTCATGACGCTCGAACAACTGCTGCTGGCCCTGAAGGCGCGCTACCGCATCGTGCTGGTCGCTGCGCTGGTGACCGTGTGCGTGGCACTCGCGGTCAGCCTCGCCACGCCCAAGACCTATATCGCGACGTCCGCCGTGGTGGTCGACGTCAAGTCGGCCGACCCCATCGCCGGGTCCATCCTGCCCGCCCTGACGCAGCCCAGCTACATGGCGACCCAGCTCGACATCATCCAGAGCGATCGCGTGGCTTCGCGGGTGGTGACGATGCTCAAGATGGACCAGGGCGACGACGTCAAGGCCGCGTGGCTCAAGGCCACCGACGGCAAGGGCTCGCTGGTGTCGTGGCTGGCCGGCGGCCTGCGCGGCGCCCTCGACGCCAAGCCGGCGCGCGACAGCAACGTGATCGCGATCAGCTACAAGGGCCGCGACCCCAAGCTCAGCGCCGATGTGGCCAACGCGTTCGCGCAGGCGTTCATCGACACCAGCGTGGAACTCAGAACCGAGCCCGCACGCCGCTACCTGGGCTATTTTGACAAGCAGGCGCAGGCGGCCCGCGACCGTCTCGAGAAGGCGCAGACCGCCCTGTCCAAGTTCCAACGCGACAACGGCATCATCGTCGCCAGCGACGAGCGCTACGACGTCGAGAGCGCGCGCCTGTCCGAGCTGTCGAGCCAGCTGTCCGCCATCCAGGGGCAGAAGGCCGATTCGCAGAGCCGGGTCAATCAGGTCAAGGACAGCACCGCGTCGCTGCAGGAGGTGCTGCAGAGCCCGCTGGTGCAGAGCCTCAAGTCCGAGGTCGCGCGCCAGGAAGCCAAGGTCCAGCAGATGAATCAGACCCTCGGCCCGAACAATCCGGCGATGCAGCAGGCCCAGGCCGAATTGCGGTCGCTGCGATCCAGGCTGGGCGGCGAGACGCAGCAGATCGCCAACGGCGTCGCCACCAACAATCGGGTCAACGTGCAACGCGAGGCCGACCTCAAGGCCGCTGTCGAAGCGCAGAAGGTCCGGCTGCTCAAGCTCAAGCAGGACCGCGACTCCGCCGCCGTACTGCAACGGGATGTCGACGGCGCCAAGAGCGCGTTCGACGCCGTCTCGCAGCGTCAGACCCAGAGCAATCTCGAAAGCCAGAGCAACCAGACCAACATCGCGATCCTCAATCCGGCCATCGAGCCGTCGAAGGCAGCGGGTCCGCGCATCGGCGTCAACCTCGCGATCGCGCTGCTGGCCGGCCTGCTGCTCGGCACCGGCGCCGCATTGCTGATGGAGCAGATGGACCGCCGCGTGCGCTCGATGACCGACCTGAGCCGCGCGCTCGGCCTGCCCGTCCTCGGCGCGCTCGGAGGCCCGGTGCCGCACGACACGCTGATCGCCCGCCTGTCGGGGCGGCCGTCACGCAAGCCACGGCTGGGTTTTCGCGGCCCGCTCCTCGGATCATGACGATGCCCTCGCGCGATCCGGCCGATTTCTCCGACAACGCCAGCCCGACGATCGTCTCGGCGTTCACGCCGCGCGGCGAGCGACGCGAAGAGCCGGCGCCGCTGAACCGTTCGATCGGCGCCATCCTGGTCGATGCCGGGCGCATGTCGCCGGAGCAGGCCGAGACGGTGTTGCGCCATCAGCGCCAGAACGGCAGCCAGTTCGGCGACGCCGCGGTCGAACTCGGCATCGTCAACGCCGGCGACATCGAGTTCGCGCTGTCGCAGCAGTTCGAATACCCGTACCTGATCGACGGCCAGAGCCCGCTGCACAAGTCGGTGATCGCGGCCTACGATCCCTTCGGCCCCGAGGTCGAGGCGCTGCGATCGTTGCGCACGCAACTATTATTGCGGCTGTTCGGCAACAACCGCACGCGCGGCCGCCTGGCCATCACCAGTGCCGAGCCGGGCGACGGCCGCAGCTATCTCGCGGCCAACCTCGCGGTGGTGTTCTCGCAGCTCGGCGAGAAGACGTTGCTGATCGACGCCGACATGCGCGGTCCGTGCCAGCACACGCTGTTCGGCCTCGAGTCGCGCAACGGGCTGTCGTCGGTGCTGTCCGGCCGCAGCGGCATCGAAGCCATCCAGCGCGTGCCGTCGCTGGTCGACCTGTCGCTACTGGCGTCGGGGCCCACGCCGCCGAACCCGCAGGAGCTGCTGGGCCGGTCGGTGTTCACGCAGTTGCTCGACCAGGTCTCGCACCGATACGACGTCGTCATCCTCGATACCCCGGCAGGAACGCTGCACTCCGAAGCCCTGACCGTCGCCAGTCGCGCCGGTGCCGCCCTGCTGGTCGCCCGCAAGGACTTCAGCCGCGTGTCCGGGCTGCAGGACATGGCCCAGTCGATGTCGCAAGCCCGCATCGCCGTGGTCGGCGCGGTGCTCAACGAATTCTGAAGGACCCGGTTGCCCTGGGCAGCCAGCCGCGAGAGCCGCTTTGCGCCAGCAGCCACGCGGCATCCAACGCATCGGTGGCACGCCGCACAGCCCGTGATCGCGGCGCGATGCCGAAGCACCGAAGCTTTTTCTCTCCCGCCTTGAACAGGACGAACGACCGCATATGACCGCGCACATCACCAATACCAAGAAAGTTGCCCTCATCACCGGCGTCACCGGACAGGACGGGTCCTACCTGGCCGAGTTTCTGCTGAAGAAGGGTTACGTCGTCCACGGCATCAAGCGCCGCAGTTCGCTGTTCAACACGGACCGCATCGACCACC
>JBBRRW010000147.1:0-8802 GCA_038245975.1 Burkholderiales bacterium | reverse complement strand
TGTTCACCAGTCCCGGCCTGTGGGAAGGCAACCGTCTCTTCTACAGTTTCGCGCGCACCTTGCGCACGCCGGCGATCGCCGACCTCGAGATCGCCAAGGCCAAGGCGATGGACGTCGACTTCCTGAAGTCGTACGTGCGCGCGCCGATCCCGGTGATGTCCCGCATCGCGCAGGGCGCGCTCGACCAGGGGATCCCTTCGGGTACGCACATGATCGCGCCGGGTGCGGCGACCGGCATCTGGGGCACCACGCACCTGTCGGCCACGCAGCGGATGGGCTACGGCTGGGCGAAGTCCGCCAATGGCCTGATCAGCTACCAGGACGCGTACGACGTGCACGGAAAGGCGGATTTCCACAGCATCGATACGCTGTTCTCCGCGCTGGCGCTGGTGGGCCAGGACCCTGCCATGCTCGGCGACGATCGCTTCCGCCTGCTGGTGCCGCCCAACTTCGTCGCCGGATTGCGAGCGACCCCCGTACCGAGCCAGCCGACGCTCGACGTTGTTCTGCGCGATGCGCGGCAATCGGCCAAGGTGCAGTCGGCGGGTGGTCTGCTCGCGCTCGGCACCGACTCGCCACTGGTCACGCCGGGCATCTCGCTCCACGTCGGCTTGCGGGCAGGTGCGCTGGTCTATTCCAATGTTCAGGCGCTGCAGAACGTGACGATCAACGCAGCGCGAATGGCGTTTGTCGACAAGGATCTCGGAACCGTCGAAGTGGGCAAGCTGGCGGACCTGACGATGGTTCGGGGCAACCCGGTACAAGACGTGAAGAACGCGGCGAACGTGGAGATCGTCGTCAAGAACGGCAACGTCTATACGCTCGCGCAGATCCTCGCGCCGTTCCGGACGCCGGCTGCAATGGCGGCACGCAAGGCCGCACTGTTCGCCTACGCCCGACGCTGCGCCAGCCATCACGACGAGTGTGACCAGACGACCCACGCAGACTAGAGGCGGACGCAGCAACGTCGCTGGTCGGCGTTGCTGCTCCGCGGAAGCCACTGCGTGGAGACCACCGCGCCGGAGCGGCCGCGGGACTGCGATCGATGCGCCGCAGTCAGCCGCGCTGGTTGACGCGGCGGGTCTTCACGCGTACTTCAGCTCGCCCGTCTTGCCACGGAACACGCGATACGAAAAGATCGTGTAGCCGGCGATCGCGGGCACCGAGATGCAGACCCCCACGAGAGTGACCTTCAGGGCCTCGGGGCTGCTGGCCGCCTGCCACACGGTGAGCTGGTCGATGACCACGTACGGATAGATGCTGTACGCGAGGCCGAGGAAGCCGAGCAGGAACACGAGGATCAGCAGCACGAAGGGCAGCCACGACAGCGCTCCGCGGATCACCCGCGCATCGAGTAGCAGGCGGACGGCGAGCAGCGAGACGCCGGTCATCATCGGGATCGCCATCAGCGCGATCAGCGCCGGCAGCGTGAACCACCGTTCGCGCACCGTCTGGCTGATCCACGGCGTCGCCATCGAGATCAGGATCATCCCGCCGACCATCGGCAGCCACGCGGTCCGCGCCCAGCCGATCGCCTTCTCCTGGATCTCGCCGTCGGTCTTCATGATCAGCCAGGTCGCGCCCATCAGCACGTAGGCCATCGGCAGGGCCAGCGCGATCGCGGCCGCGAACACCGGGTAGTTCCAGCCGGTGCCGAAGCCGCTGATGTAGCGGCCGAGCATCCATCCCTGCGCGACCGAGGCGATGGTCGAGCCGACGAAGAACAGGCGGTCCCAGGTCTGCTTGTGCGCGTCGCGCGCCTTGACCCGGAAGTCGAACGCGACGCCGCGCAGGATCAGGCCCATCAGCATGAAGGTGATCGGCAGGTAGAGCTCGCCCGAGACGATCGTGTTGGCTTTCGGGAAGGCGATCAGCAGGATGCCGATGCCGAGCACCAGCCAGGTCTCGTTCGCGTCCCAGTAGGGACCGATCGACGCGACCAGGATGTCCTTCTCCGTCGCGGTCGCGCGATGCATCAGCATGCCGACGCCGAGGTCGTAGCCGTCGCTGATCACGTACACCAGCATCGCGACGCCCATCAGGCCCATGAAGATCAGCGGCAGGGCCGCATCGAAGCTCATCATCTCCATGTCAGGCATTTCCCGACAGCGCGAGCGATGCCGGCAGCGATGAACCGCCCGTGCCGGCCGGCGTGCTGCGTTCGTCGCGCCGCGTGTCCTCGATCACCGCGTCGGGTTTCTCGGCCATGTACTTGAGTACCGCGACGTAGGCCAGGATCAGCCCGACATACATCACGATATACATCGCGAACGTGGCCGCGATCATCGTCGACGGTACCTGCGACGCGACCTCCGACGTGCGCAGCAGCCCGTAGACGATGAAAGGCTGGCGTCCGATCTCGGTGACCCACCAGCCGGCGACCGTGGCGATCCATCCGGAGAAGGTCATGCCGGCCAGCAGCCACAGCAGCTTCCTCGGCAAGCCGTCGAGCTGCCACTGTGCGCGTCGAAAGAGGAACAGCGCGCCCCAGCTCGTGGCCAGCATCAGCATCCCCACGCCGACCATCGTGCGGAACGCGAAGAACAGTGGCAGCGGCGGCGGATGGCGATCGCGGAATTCGTTCATGCCCTTGATCTCGCCGCCGAGGCTGTGCGTGAGGATCAGGCTGCCAAGATAGGGAATCGCCACTTCGAAGTGGTTCCTGCGCTCCTTCAGGTCGGGGATCGCGAACAGCAGCAGCGGCGCGGGACTCTCGGTCTCCCACACGCCTTCGATCGCCGCGATCTTCTGCGGCTGATGCTCGAGCGTGTTCAACCCGTGCAGGTCGCCGACGAAGATCTGGATCGGGATCGCGATCGTGGCGACGGTGAGCGCGAAGCGCATCACCCGCGCCGACGAGCGCTGGCCGACGCCCTTCAGGACCTGCCACGCGGACAGGCCGGCCAGCAGGAAGGCCGTGGTCAGCGTGCTGGCGAGCAGCATGTGCGTGAGTCGATACGGGAACGACGGATTGAAGATCACGTCGATCCAGCTTTTCACGTGGAACACGCCGTCGACGACCTCGAAGCCCGCCGGGGTCTGCATCCACGAGTTGAGCGCGAGGATCCAGAAGGTCGACAGCGTTGTGCCGAAGGCCACGAGGAAGGTCGACACGAAGTGGACCTTCTCGCTGACCCGACCATGGCCGAACAGCATGATCCCGAGGAAGCCGGCCTCGAGGAAGAAGGCGGTGAGCACCTCGTAGCCGAGCAGCGGGCCGGCGATGTTGCCGGCCTTCTCCATGAATCCCGGCCAGTTCGTGCCGAACTGGAAGCTCATCGTGATGCCGGACACCACGCCCATCGCGAACGTGATCGCGAACACCTTCGTGAAGAAGCGATACGCGTCCAGCCAGCCCTGGGCGGCCGCCGCGCCGTGACGCTTCGTGCCGACCAGCCAGCGCCAGCGGAAGAACAGCAGACTCCACGCGAGGCCGACGGTGATGGTCGGGAAGAGGATGTGGAAAGTGATGTTGGCGGCGAACTGCATCCGCGCCAGGATGACGGGGTCCATGACTTTATCCATGCTGCATGGGAGCCGCGGCTCCCACGGATCTAGGGTTTACCCGAACTCCGGGGCGGACTGTAAACCTTTTGCCTGCTTGCTGCTGGCGCCCCGGAGCGCACGCCGATGCGTGCGGCGCGGAGCCGGAATCGGCCCCGCCGCGCATCAGAATTTCTGGAACGGCACGGGCGCAGGTCACGCCACCCATCCTCGACGGACGCAGCATGAACAACGGCAACTGGCAGACCGCTCCTCGCTCGACCGGCGTGCGCCGGGTCGGCCTGACCCTGGTCTTTCTCTGGTTCTTCGTCGGCGGCATCGCTCACTTCGCCGCGACCGCGCTCGAGATGCGCATCGTGCCGCCGTACATCCCGTGGCCGCGCGCAGCGGTGCTCGTGAGCGGCGTCTTCGAGCTGATCGGCGCGGCCGGCCTGCTGTGGCGGCCGGCCCGGCGTGGCGCGGGCTACCTGCTGTTCGCGGTCACCGTCGCGGTCACGCCCGTGCACGTCTGGATGCTGCAGACCGCCGATCAATGGCCGGTGCCGTACTGGGCATTGGCGGCCCGGCTGCCGCTACAGGTCGCGTTGCTCGCGCTGATCCTGTGGAGTACCGCACCGCGCAGCCCGTCGCGCTTCTACGTCGCGACCTGACGCGCGGGCGGCGTCTCCCGGCTAGCGACGCGCTTCGAACCGGACGCAGTCGGCGTCGGTGATGAAGGCGCCGTCCACGTGCGCGGTCGGCGTGGAATCGACCCGGTAGGTGAAGGTGAACAGGAGGCCGTCGCGCATCATCTGCCGCGTGTCGGCATCGGTGCAGAGCTGGCGCAGCAGGTGGGCCCGCGCGGTGACGTTGAGGTTTTGCTTCGCGACGTCTTCCGGCGTGCGGCCCACGTGCGTGAACGTGTACATCAGCGCCTTGCCGCTGAAGCGTATGGGTTCTTCGCGGAGGACCGGCGAGACCATCGTCGGCAGCGACTGGTTCATCGCATCGACTTCCTTCTGCACCGCGTCGGGGTCGAACGCGAAGGCGGGTGCGCCGATCAACGTGGCGATGGTGACGAGGGACAGCGACTTGAACGAGGACATCAAGGCTCCTTGAACGACCGATCCGGAAGTCTAGCTAGGTCACCCGGTTGTCCGGCGTCGCACGGTACCCATTCAGCAGGTAGACCATGTAGGTGGACAGCAGCAACGGATCCTGAAGATCGAGCAGGACCTGGGTCGACTGCCGCCGGGCTTCGAGGTCCGTACCGCGGCGCGACGCGCGCACGTCGATCATCGCGGTCAGCAACGGGTCGCCGCGATGGTCCGATTCCGCCTTCAACGACCGGTAGAGCACATCGGTCTCGCCCGCTCGGCATGCTGCACGCGCTGGCCGCCGCCATCGCGTAGAACAGGTCGCCTTCGGCCGGTCGGAGCCGGCCTGCAACGCGAACACGCGCAGGTCGGGCGCGTCGCGGTACTCGTGCTGCAAGGCGCCCGACAGCTTCGTCTTGTCGGGTGCCACCGCCGGCTGCGTTGCCGGCGACACGGCTGGCGCGACTTCGCCGGGAGTCGCGAGGATCGCGTCCGGTGGAACGGCGCGGCGCACGCTTGCGCCCTCGACGCGTGCACCCGCCAGCCACAGTCCGACCGCGATGCTCGCCACGGCCAGCACCGCCGCGGCGACGATCGGCGTCGGGCGGGCGCTCACCGTGCGATCTGTGTCGACCGTACCGGTCAGCCGCGCTTCTTCTCTTCCTTCTTGACCTTCTTGGCTTCCTTCTTTTCCTTCACCGTCTTGACGGGCTTCTTCTTCTCGGTCTTCTTCGCGTCCTGTGCTTTCATGGTCTTCTCGTCGTGTGGATCGAAGGCGTAGTTTGCAGCAATCGGCCGTGCATGGACCGCCGGCTATTCGAAGACGATGCGCGGGAAGTAGAACGACAAGGTCCAGTTCGGTACGTCGACGATCTCGCTGATGCGCAGGTCGCCGCACACGCTGCACAGCAGGTAGGCCTCGACCGCCGGCATGCCGTGGCGCGCCGTCAGCAGGTCGATCATCGAACGCACCGCGGCACGCGCCGCTGCCATCAGGTCGGGGCCGATGCCGGTGGTCACCTCGTAGCCCTTCGCGTCGAGGTGATTCGTGACCGGCCCGGGCGTCGTGAAGCGCGGGAAGGCGAGCGGCGTGTTCTTCTGCAGTTCGAACTTCAACGCCACGCGCATCGGGCTCTCGATGGCCGTGCCGCACACCTCGCCGTCGCCCTGCGCGGCATGCGTGTCGCCGACCGAGAACAGCGCGCTGGCGACCTCCACCGGCAGGTACAGCGTGGTGCCCGCGGCCAGGTCGCGCACGTCCATGTTGCCGCCCACGCGACGCGGCGGCACGATGCTGTGCAGCCCGGGCGCGGCCGGCGCGACGCCGATGGTGCCGGTGAACGGCTTCAGCGGCACCTTGCCCCAGCGCCCGAAGAACGCGGGCGCCAGCGTCGTCGGATCGTAGGTCCACAGATGCAGTGCCGGGTCCGTGAACGCGTCGGCCAGCAGGCCGAAGCCCGGGATGTTCGCGGTCCAGCCCCAGCCCGACGGCACGAACGACAGCAGCGTCACGGCCAGCACGTCGCCGGGCTCGGCGCCGTCGATGAACACCGGTCCGGTCACCGGGTTGATGCGGCCGAAGTCCATGCGGCTGACATCGTCGACCGTCGACGCCGGCGACAACTGGTCGCCCGACGCCTCGAAGACCTCGAACTCGACCGACTCGCCCGGCGCCACCGTCAGCACCGGCGCGAACGCGTGGTCCCAGCCGATGTGGTGTTGATGCTTGTGGATGGTGTGGTCGTGCTTCATCGTGCGTTCCTCGTCATGGATGTCAGCCCCGGTCGAACCAGATGCCCACGCACAGCGCGATGCCGACGACGTACAGCGCCCAGGTCCGCGCGATCACGTACGGGTACAGCATCAGCGCGACGCCGATCCACAGCATTCGCGGGTGGTCGGTCCTGCGGCCGTAGCGGAACGCGCCGTAGCCGATCGCGCTGAACAGCAGCATGCCGAACAGGTAGGCGGGGCTCGGCCATTCGAAGCCGAGTTGCGGCAGCGACGTCGCGTCTTTCATGAAGACGGCGACGGCGACGCAGGCCGGCGCGCGACCAGGTCGATCTCGATCAGCGCGCCCTTCGCGAGTCCGTTGACGCCGACGCAGGTCCGCGCGGGGCGACGGCCTGCTTCGAACCAGCGCGCGTAGATCGTGTTCATCGCGTCGTAGTCCCGCTCGAAGCGCGTGAGGAAGATGCGCACCGACAGCACGTCGGCTAGCGCCAGGCCGACGCCGCGCAGCACCGTCTCGAGGTTCTTCATGACCTGGTCGGTCTGCGCCTCGATGCCGTCGGGATACGGCGCGTCGATCGACGTGCCCGGGAACGGCATCTGTCCGGTGACGAAGACCCAGCCGTCGGACTCGACGGCGTGGCTGAACGGCGCGACCGGGTCGGGTGCGCCGTCGATCATGTGGAAGAGCGGGGACATGGAGGGTTCCTCAGCGCTGGCGCGGATCGAGCGCATCGCGCAGTCCGTCGCCGAGCAGGTTGAACGACAGCACCAGCAGGAAGATCGCCGACCCCGGCCAGATTGCCATCCACGGCGCGTTGTCGACGAAGTTCTTCGCGGTGCTCAGCATGCTGCCCCAGCTCGGCGCCGGCGGTTGCTGGCCGAGGCCGAGAAAGGACAGGCTGGCCTCGGCGATCACCGCGGCGGCGATCGCCAGCGTCGACTGGACGATCAGCGGCGCCGCGATGTTGGGCAGCACATGGCGGATCGCGATGCGCCACGGCGCGTTGCCGACGGCCCGCGCGGCCTCGATGTAGTCCTCGACCTTGACGTCGATCACCTGCGCGCGCGTCAGGCGCACGAAGATCGGCGTGGCCGAAATGCCGATCGCGATCATCGCGTTGGTGAGGTTGGGGCCGAGGAAGGCCGCGAGCGCGATCGCGAGGATCAGGAAGGGGCAGGCGAGGAACGCGTCGGTGATGCGCGAGATCACGCCGTCGACGAAGCCGCCGATGAAGCCGGCGACCAGGCCGATCGGGATGCCGAGCAGCAGCGAGATCGACACCGAGACGACGCCGGCCAGCAGAGACGCGCGCGTGCCCCAGATCACGCGCGACAGCACGTCGCGGCCGATGTCGTCGGTGCCGAACCAATGGGCCGCGTCGGGTGCCTTGCGGATCGCGCTCCAGCTCGTCTCGATCGGATCGTAGGGCGCGATCCACGGCGCGAACACGGCCATGACGATGAACAGCAGCACGATGACGAGGCCCACGATCGCGCCGCGCCGGCGACGCAGCCGTCGCCACGCGCGACGCCACGGCCCGGCCTGCGACGGCGCGGCGATCGGCAGGATCGTTCCGGCGATGGCGGCCATCAGCGCCGCAGCCTCGGGTTGACCACGAACGACGCCAGGTCCGCGAGCAGGTTGAGCGTGATGTAGGCGGTGGCCGTCACCAGGACCACGCCCTGCACGACCGAATAGTCGCGATTGAAGACCGAGTCGACGATCAGCTTGCCGAAGCCGGGGATCGTGAAGACCTGTTCGGTCAGCACCGCGCCCGACAGCAGCGTGCCGAACTCGAGCGCACCGAGCGTGATGATCGGCGTCAGTGCATTCCGCAGCGCGTGCTTGATCACGACCGTCGGCACGCTCAGCCCCTTGGCGCGCGCCGTGCGCACGTAGTCGGCCGACAGCACCTGCAGCATCGCGCTGCGGGTGTGGCGCATCAGCACGGCGGCGATGGCGTTGCCGAGCACGAAGGCCGGCATGATCATCGCGGCGAGATTGGCGCGCAGGTCTTCGAAGGGGCTGACGTAGCCCGACGCCGGCAGCCAGCCGAGCTCGACCGAGAACAGCAGGATCATCAGGATGCCGAGCCAGAAGTTGGGCGTGGACAGCCCCCACAACGCGAACCCGTTGGCCGCGTAGTCCCACCACCGGCCGCGCCCGACCGCCGACACCACGCCGGCCGGGATGCCGATCAGCAGCGCGATACCCATCGCCAGTACCGCCAGCTCCAGCGTGACCGGCAGCTTCTCGGCGACCAGTTGCAGCACCGGCTGCTGCGTGCGGATCGACTCGCCGAGGTCGCCGCGCAACACGCCGCCGACCCACCACGCATAGCGTACCGGCAGCGGCTCGTCGAGGTGCAGCTTGGTGCGCAGGTAGGCGATGACGGTCGGGTCCTGCTCCTCGCCGGCCAGCACCTGCGCCGGATCGCCGGGCAGCAGTTGCTGCAGCCCGAAAATCAGCATCGACACGAACACGAGC
>JBBRRW010000146.1:0-8828 GCA_038245975.1 Burkholderiales bacterium | reverse complement strand
GGCGAGCCGCACGACGTCGCTCGGGTTGCCGTCCGCGACGCCCGCAACGGCATCGTCGGGCCACAGCGCCGCATGGACCAGCGCGAGACCGGCACCGCTGCAGACGCGCTCCCACGACACGCGGCCGTAGCGGCCGAACGCGAGATCGAAGATCTTGCGGTCCTCGACGGTGGTGGCGACGAAACCCATGTGGCCGCCTTCGCTGGTGACCGCGACCGGCGCGCCGCCCGCGTCGATGGTCGGCACCAGCGCCGCACAGCCGAGGCCGGTACCCGGCCCGAACACGACGCGCGCGTCGGACACGACGGCGCCGGCCGCTCCGGCGGAGATCGGCGCGACGTCGGCGACCCCGAGCATCTCGAGCCCGTAGGCCTGCGCCGCGAAGTCGTTGATCAGCGCGACGCGCGGCAGGTGCATCGCGCGCTCGAGCCCGCGCGCGCTGACCTGCCACGGCGCGTTGGTGAACTTCGCTTCGCCGTCGGCCGAGATGGGGGCGGCGACGGCCAGGCACGCCGCCGCCACGTCGTCGTCGGCGTTGCCCGCATCGGCGAGATAGCGCGCGACGAGCGTCGGCAGGTCGGGGAAATCGGCGTTGTGATACTCGCGCCGCTCGGTGAGCTGCCCGTCGCGGACGATCGCGAACCGGCCGTTGGTGCCGCCGACGTCGGCGACGAGGCGAGGCGAGGCGGAGCGCGTGGACGCAGTGGAGGCCATGTCGAAGGCGGCCGGAGCCGCACGCGTGTCGGGGTAGCGATTGTAAGGTTGCGGCGGCATGCGCCGCGCGGGTCTAAACTGGCCGGTTGAACAAACAGCCTGCCGCGCCGCCGCGCCTCGAAAGCAAAGACGGGGTGGCCCTCGCGGCACACGAGACGAGACGCCCCATGAACCATCCGCTGCCCCACCCGTCGCTGCTGAAGAAGCCGCTGCCCGCCGCCTTCGTCGACGCGCTGGCCGCGCAGTTCGGCAGTCGCTTCTCGATCGCCGAGGCGGTCCGCATGCACCACGGTCGCGACGAGTCGGCCTTCGACCCGATGCTGCCGGACGCCGTGGTCTTCGCGCACAGCACCGAGGAGGTCGCCGCGATCGTGACGCTGTGTTCGCAGCACGAGGTTCCGGTGATCGCCTACGGCGTCGGCTCGTCGCTCGAAGGGCATCTGCTCGCCATCCGCGGCGGGCTCTCGGTCGACCTGTCCGAGATGAAGCAGGTGGTCGCGGTGAATGCCGAGGACCTCACCGCCACCGTGCAGGCCGGCGTCACGCGCAAGCAGCTCAACGTCGAGATCAAGGACACCGGCCTCTTCTTCCCGATCGATCCGGGGGCCGATGCGTCGCTGGGCGGCATGGCCGCGACGCGCGCGTCGGGGACCAACGCGGTCCGCTACGGCACGATGCGCGAGAACGTCGTGTCGCTCACCGTCGTGACCGCCGAAGGCAAGATCGTCAGGACCGCGCGCCGCGCGCGCAAGTCGTCGGCGGGCTACGACCTCACGCGCATCTTCGTCGGCAGCGAAGGCACGCTCGGCATCATCACCGAGGTCACGGTGAAGCTCTATCCGCAGCCCGAAGCGATCTCGGCCGCGGTCTGCAACTTCGCCACCGTCGACGATGCCGTGCGCTGCGTGATCCAGACCATCCAGATGGGCGTGCCGGTCGCGCGCGTCGAGTTCCTCGATGCCGCGTTCGTCAAGGCGGTGAACCTGCACAGCAAGCTGACGCTGAAGGAATCGCCGCTGCTGCTGTTCGAATTCCACGGCACGCCGCACAGCGTGAAGGAACAGGCCGAGCTGGTGCAGGAGATCGCGAGCGAGCACAACGGCATGGAGTTCTCGTGGGCGACCAACCCCGAGGACCGCACCAAGCTGTGGACCGCGCGGCACAACGCGTACTTCGCGGGCCTGCAGGTCAAGCCGGGGACACGCGCCATCACCACCGACGTGTGCGTGCCGATCTCGCGGCTCGCCGAATCGATCGCCACGACGGTCGCCGACTGCGAGCGCGCGCCGCACATCCCGTCGCTGATCCTCGGCCATGTCGGCGACGGCAACTACCACGTCATGCTGCTGGTCGATCCCGCGAAGCCGGAGGAGTTCGCCGAGGCGGAGCGGATCAATCACGCGCTGGTGTCCCGGGCGATCCGGATGGACGGCACCTGCACCGGCGAACACGGCGTGGGGCTGCACAAGATGCCGTTCCTGATCGAGGAACACGGCGACGATGCGCTGGACCTGATGCGGTCGCTGAAGCGTGCGTTCGACCCGAAGAACATCATGAATCCGGGGAAGATCGTCGCGATCGACTGAGCGCGTCAGCGGATGTTGCGGAGCAGCCGAACGATAGACGACCGAGTATTCGGGCTTCTCGATGGCCAGCACGAGGACGGTCAGGACGTGGTTCTCGACGGTGTCGACCAGTCGGTACCCTTGCTGGCGCAACTTGGTCTTGTAACGACCTTCTGCCGCTGATATTGCGCACGCGGTCGAGTTCGAGCGCGCCCGAACGGCAATCACGGGCCGCTTCGAGTACCCGCTCGACCGCCGACGGTGTACGGTGGCGTCAAGACCGCACGGGGGCGGTCGGACCCGAATGACGAGGTGCGCGATGACGACGACCGACAGCGACCGTGGCTTCGTCGGCTCGATTCCGCAGATCTACGATCGCTACCCCGTGCCGCTGCTGTTCGAGCCGTATGCGGCGGACCTGACGGAGCGTGTCGCCGCGTTCGCACCGTCGTCCGTCCTCGAGATCGCCGCGGGCACCGGCGTCGTCACGCGGCGACTGGCCGCCGCCCTGCCCGCTGCGACGTCGATCACGGCCACGGACCTCAACCAGCCGATGCTCGACCAGGGGGCCTCGATCGGCACCTCGCGTCCGGTCGCGTGGCACCAGGCCGATGCGATGCACCTGCCGTTCGACGACGCGTCGTTCGACGCGGTGGTCTGCCAGTTCGGCGTCATGTTCTTTCCGGACAAGGCCGGGGCGTTCGCCGAGGCGCGGCGGGTGCTGCGGCCGGGCGGCGTCTTCGTGTTCAACGCGTGGGACCGCATCGAGGCCAACGCCTTCGCCGACGTCGTGACCGCGGCGCTCGCCACGCTGTTCCCGGCGGACCCGCCGCGCTTCATGACGCGTATCCCGCACGGGTATCACGACCTGCCGACGATCGTGCGCGACCTCGCCGCAGGCGGCTTCGAGCGCTCGCCCGACGCCGTCGTCGTGACGGCGCGCAGCCAGGCCGCATCGGCACGCGCGGCCGCCGTCGCCTACTGACGGGGCACGCCGCTGCGCAACGAGATCGAGGCCCGCGATGCCGCCGGTCTGTCGACCGCTACCGACGTGGCGACCGCGGCGCTCGGGGAGCGCTTCGGCGCCGGCGCCATCGAAGGGCGGATCCAGGCCCGGGTCGTCGTCGCACCGCGCTGACCAGCGGTGCCGGCGTCGCCCGAACGCAGGGCAAGTATCCGATGGCACGACATGCCGCGGCCATGTTGACGCCGTGGCGTCCGCGACCGCAACCTTGAAACGGTATATACTATTTATACCGTTTAAGGAGAACACCATGGTGACCCGCAAATCGACCACCGCGAAGAGGCCCGCGAGCAAGACGGCCGCGAAGAAGACGCCCGTCGTTCGCAGCGAGGCGAAGGCTGCGCCGGCCGTCCAGCCCGCGCCGGCCGCGCCGCCGCCGGTCAATGAAGCGCTCGTCGAAAAGGTCGAGCTCGTCCGCGACAGCTTCACGATGCCCAAGCTCGAGTACGACGTGCTCGCCACTCTGAAGGCCCGCCTCATCAAGCTGCAGCGTCCGACCAAGAAAGGCGAGCTGTTGCGCGCCGGGGTGGCAGCGCTCGCCGCCATGTCGGATGCCGACCTTCACGTCGCCGTCGCGCGCGTCCCGAACCTGAAGATCGGCCGACCAAAAAAGCACAAGTCCACGGACCTCAAGTCGCCCAAGAAGAAGTCCTGACCTGAGCGACCTCGCCGTCGGCCCCCGCAGGACGTACGCGGGGGTTGCACGAAGACCGGGGTCAGGCGGCCTTCTTCGCCTGCACGTCGGGCAGGAACGCCGTCATCAGCCCGATCAGCGGCAGATAGGCGCACAGCTGGTAGACAAAGCCGACGCCGTGCGCGTCGGCGAGCAGGCCGAGAACGGCCGCGCCGATGCCGCCCATGCCGAACGCGAAGCCGAAGAACAGGCCCGACACCGCGCCGACCTTGCCTGGCATCAGCTCCTGTGCGAAGACCAGGATCGCGGAGAACGCCGACGCGAGGATGAAGCCGATCACGAAGCTCAGCGCGGTCGTCGCCACGAGGCCCACGTGCGGCAGCGCCAGCGTGAACGGCGCGACGCCGAGGATCGACGCCCAGATGACGCGCTTGCGGCCGATGCGGTCGCCGATCGGTCCGCCGAGCAGCGTGCCCGCGGCCACCGCGAACAGGAACACGAACAGGTGGTACTGGGCGTCCTGCACCGACAGCGCGAAACGGTCGATCAGATAGAAGGTGTAGTAGCTGGTGATGCTCGCCATGTAGAAGAACTTCGAGAAGATCAGCAGCACCAGGATGGCGACCGCGCCCGCCACCTTGCCCCGCGGCAACGACGGCATCGCCTCGCGCGCGGCCCGGGCCTTCGCGCGGAACGCCACGTGCTGCGACGCGTACCAGTTGCCGACCTGCCACAGCACCGCGATCGCGAGCAGCGCGGCGAGCGCGAACCAGCCCACGCTGCGCTGGCCGTTGGGGATCACGATCCACGCCGCCAGCAGCGGCCCCGCGGCGCTGCCGGCGTTGCCGCCGACCTGGAAGATCGACTGCGCGAGTCCGTGCTTGCCGCCCGAGGCCATCCGCACGATGCGCGACGATTCCGGATGGAACACCGAAGAGCCGGTACCTACCAGCGCGGCCGCGACCAGCAGCACGCCGTACGAAGGCGCGAAGGCCAGCAGCACGAGTCCGCACAGGGTCGAGGCCATGCCGAAGGACAGCGACCGCGGCTGCGGATGTTTGTCGGTGTAGAGGCCGATCAGCGGCTGCAGCAGCGACGCGGTGATCTGGTAGGTCAGCGTGATCAGGCCGATCTGCGCGAAGCTCAGCGAGAACTCGCCCTTCAGCAACGGATAGATCGCGAGAATCAACGACTGGATCATGTCGTTGAGGAAGTGCGAGAAGCTCAGGAAGCCGAGGACCTTGTAGGCCGGGCCGTCACGGACTTCGGCGCGCGGCTGGACGATGGAGGGGCCGGTCGCATCGGCCGACACGAGGGCCGTGGCCGCGGCGCGCGCGGCCGCGTTGGCCGTGGTGGATTCGAGAGGGGTCGAGGTGGCGCTCATGGTCGTCGATGTGCGTCGAACCCCACCTACCGCAGCCCGCGGCGGTCCAGCAGCGGACCCACCTCGGGATCGCGGCCGCGGAAGTCGCGATAGAGCTGCGCGGCGTCCTTGCTGCCGCCCTGCGCCAGCACCGTGTCGCGGTAGTGCAGCCCGTTGTCGCGCGTCATGCCGCCATGTTCGACGAACCACTGCAAGCCGTCGACCGCGAGTACTTCGGCCCACAGGTAGGCGTAGTAGTTGGCGCTGTAGCCGCTGCGCCAGATGTGGCTGAAGAAGCGACTCCGGTAGCGCGGCGGGACCTCGGGCAGGTCGAGTCCGTACTTCTTCAGAGCGGCCTGCTCGAAGGCGTCGACATCGGTCACCCGCGGTGCATCGGCAGGCAGTGCATGCCATTCGAGGTCGAGCAGCGCGGCCGCGAGGTACTCGGTCGTCATGTAGCCCTGGTTGAAGCGGCGCGACCGCACGATCCTCTCGAACAGCGCCTGCGGCATCGGCTCGCCGGTCTCGCAATGCTTCGCGTAGTGCGCGAACACGCGCGGCTCCATCGCCCAGTGTTCGTTGAACTGCGACGGGAACTCGACGAAGTCGGTCGTGACACTGGTGCCCGAGAAGAACGGGTACTTCTGTTGCGACAGCAAACCGTGCAGGCCATGACCGAACTCGTGGAACAGCGTCTTCAGTTCACGGAAGTTGAGCAGCGTGCGCTGCCCGGCTGCCGGCTTCACGAGGTTAAGGTTGTTGATGACGACCGGATGCTGGCCGAGCAGGTCGGTCTGGTCTACGAACGTGTCCATCCACGCACCGCCGTTCTTGCCGTCGCGCGCATAGAAGTCGAAGTACAGCAACGCGAAGACGGCGCCCGACGCGTCGCAGATCTCGAAGACGCGCACGTCACCCTGATAGATCGGCAGGTCCCGCCGCTCGCGGAAGCCGAGCCCGTACAGCTCCTGCGCCGCGAAGAACAGCCCGTCCTTCAGCACGCGCTCGAGTTCGAGATACGACTTCAGCGACGCCTCGTCGAGGTCGTAGTCGGCCTTGCGCACCTGCTCCGCATAGAAGTCCCAGTCCCACGGCTGCAGCTTGAAGCCGCCGTGCTGCGCGTCGATCAGCACCTGCATCTTCGCGGCCTCGGCCCGCGCGTTGGCCGACGCCGCCGACGCCATGCCGCCGAGCAGCGTCTCCACGATCTGCGGGCTGCCGGCCATCTGGTCGTCGATCACGTAGGCCGCCCAGCTCGGATAGCCGAGCAGCTGCGCCTTCTGCGCACGCAACTGCGCGAGCCGCGTGAGGAGCGGCCCGGTGTCGTTCGCGCCGTGCGCGTTGCGTCCGACCGACAGCTTGAAGATGCGCTCGCGCAACGCGCGGTTCTTCAGCAGCGCCAGCACCGGCTGCGTGGTCGTGCTCTGCAGCGCGATGAGCCATCGGTCGTCCAGCCCCCTTGCCTGCGCCGCCGCGCGGGCGGCCGCGACCGCCGCGCTGCTCAGACCGTCGAGTTCGGCTTCGGTGTCGACCACGATCGCCGAGGCCGTCACCTCGTTCAGGATGTGATCGGTGAACGTGTTGCATAGCGCCGACTCTTCCTCGTTGAGCGCCCTCAGCGTCGCCTGGTCGGCGTTGCCGAGCAGCGCGCCGCACCGCACGAAACGCGTGTGGTAGCGCTCGACCAGACGCAGCGAGACCGCATCGAGGCCGCACGTCTCGCGCCGGTCGTACACGGCCGCGACGCGCGCGAACAGCGTCGCATCGAGATTGATCGTGTCGCCGTGCGCGGCATAGGCCGGCGCCAGCGCGGCCCGCGTCGCCTGCAGGCTGCCGTTGAGGTTGCTCGCGGTGAGGTTGCGGAAGATCTTGCTCGCACGGCGCAGGTCGACGCCCGAGCGTTCGAGCCGCACGATGGTGTTGTCGAACGTCGGCGGTGCCGGATCCGCATCGATCGCGGCGATCTCGGCCAGTTGCTGCTTCATCGCGGCGCGGATGGCCGGACCGTAGAGGTTGTCGGTCAGGCGATCGAAGGACGGCGCCTGGAACTGGAGCGGGCTGGGGGTCGCGAGCGGGCTCGCGGCATCCTGAGGTTCGACCGAACGGGCAGCATCGGATGCAACGAGAGTCATGACGGAGAGGGCCAGGAAAGACGGGATGGATTTCGAAGGGATGCGCGCGAAGCGCCGACGGTGGTCGGACCGGGCCACCATTGTGCAACGGGTTGTAGTGTGACGATGGGACCAGGGATCAGGTTCAGGACCTTGCGCGGTTCTTGGTGCATTTCGTCACAGCCGCAGCCACCGCTCTCACCATCGGTTCCGGTCAGACGCCTCGACGCTTTGCTACATGCCACCGCTCGCGGCGACTTTGTGACGTGGGGAGTTGGCAATACGATCGATAACGTTGGCATCCGGGCGAAGACGAGATGCAGTGCGCCATTCGGAGCTCGGCTTCATCCCTCCCGGGTGAGACGCATCGTGCTTCGACGAGTTGTACGGCTGCAGGCTCGGGTTCGCGATCGGCTAGCGTCCACGACTTACCGGACGCAGCCGTCCGCAATCGAACGAGCGACGGATGGACAGTCTTGGTGCTCTGAGGGTCTTCACACGCGCAGCCGAGTTGCGTAGCTTCACGGCCGCCGGTGCGATGTTAGGCCTTTCATCGTCCGCAGTCGGCAAGGCCGCCACACGGCTCGAGGAGAAGCTCGGTGTGCGACTCTTCTACCGTAGCATCCGAAGTATTCCGCTGACTCAGGAAGGCGGGATGCTCCTCGATAGCTGTCGAAGCATCTCCCCATGGATAACAATCAACGGGATCCTCGGCGTGCTGCCGAAGATAAGGGGAGGTTTCCTGGGAAAGTCGATTTGGAATATGTCTACTCATGGCGCGAGTAGAACGGCTGCTTCCCCGCTGCGTGGTCCGTCGCATCCACGATTTCCTCGATTTCCGGGGCGACCCTTTTCACCATGACTTCGAATCCCTGCATCAGCATCACCTGAGAGGACGCGCATCCCTGGCAGCCGCCGCTCATGGTGATGAAAAGCTTCCCTTGCCGGACGTCCACAATCGAAATCTTCCCGCCGTGGTTAGCGATTGAACTTCAGGCAGAGCTGGCCCCACCGATCTGAACAGATCCGATCGATTTATAAGTGGACGCTGCGGGGTCAGGCTGCCAGTTCCAGAGTCTGCGGCAGCGAAGTGAAGTACACCACGTCTGGCGTTCGCGCCTGGTGGCTCGAGTGCGGCCGGCGGGTGTTGTAGAACTGGACGTATCGGCCGATGCCTTCTCGGGCGGCGTTCACGGTTTCGTAGGCATGCAAGTAGACCTCCTCATACTTGATCGAGCGCCAGACCCGTTCGATGAACACGTTGTCGCGCCAGCATCCCTTGCCGTCCATCGAGATACGGATGTCGTGGCTGTGCAGCAGGCTGGTGAAGGCGCTGCTAGTAAATTGGCTGCCCTGGTCCGTGTTGAAGATCTCCGGCTTGCCGTACCGCGTGATGGCCTCTTCGACGGCCTCGATG
>JBBRRW010000145.1:0-8928 GCA_038245975.1 Burkholderiales bacterium | reverse complement strand
GTGGTGCCACCGACCGTCTTGCAGATCCACGCGGGCAGATTGGGGAAGTCCTTCGCCACGCGCCACGTGCCGGACGTGGTCCGGTTGTCGAGCCACGCGATCTGGCTGAACGACTTCCATTCGTCGTTGACGAAAGTGGCGCTCGACTGCAGCGCCCCCGCCTCGAGCACGATCACCTTGATGCCCTTCTGACACAACTCGTTGGCCAGCGTGCCGCCGCCGGCGCCGGACCCGATGATGACGACCGCCGAGTCGTCGTTGAAGTCGATCTTTGCCATGCTGTCTCCCCGTTCTCGTTTGTACTCGCGTGCGGTCGCTCAGCCCAGGAAGGGTGGCGGGCTCGCCGCGACCGGCGGTGCCGGCAGCCACTTCAGGTCCTGGAAGCCGCGCGTGATGTAGCCGCCTTTCTCCCAGGCCGAACCGGGGTAGCCGAAGACCGCGTAGGCCATGTCGTTGTCGTACAGCGACGTGACGCACTGGCCGCGCACCGCGTTGAAGAAGGGATTGCCTTCCATCGCCTTCACGACAGCGAGCTTCTTCGCGGCGGACGCCTTGACGAAGGGACCGCCCGCGTCCTGATCGAGCGACGCGATGCCGGTCCGCAGCAGCGCGGCGGTCTCTTGCGACGACGCGGCCTTGGCATCGAGGTCCTTGACCAGCAGCGCGTAGACCGCGTCGGGTAGCTTCTTGTGCGGGTACAGCACGCGACCCATCGCCATCAGGGTCTCGCCCTCGCTCTTGTCGAGGGCCTTGAGTTCGAGCGCCCAGACCGGCGACGGCGCCAGCGACGCCAGCAGGGAGCCGCTCGCGAGGACGCCGAACAGCACGCCGGTGCCCTTCAGGAATTCGCGGCGGGCCAGCGGAAGATCGACTTTCCTGACCTCGCCGCCGGGTTCGCCACAGCTCTCGGCGTCGACGACGCCATGCACCTCCGGTGCGATCGATATCACGCGCATGCTGTCTCCTGATTTTTCTGGGCCCGGCAGCGTGGCCTGCCGGGAGCGGACGAGTGTGCGCCCGCGAGAGCCGTGCAGGTGCTAGCCGGTTACTTACGTGCGCGGACGCAACACCGGGTCGCGGCGGCGCCTCGCGACGCTACTTCGCGCCGCCGAGGATCCAGGTCGCGAGCCGGTCGGCTTCGGCATTCGAGAGCTTCGGATGCGGCGGCATCTGCAGGTCGCCCCACTGGCCGGTGCTGCCGTTGCGGATGCTCTCGACGATGCGCTGCTTCGCGTCCGCCTGGCCGGCGTAGCGGGCGGCTACCTCGCGATACGAAGGACCGACCAGCCGGGTGGCCGCCGCATGGCAGCCGAGGCACTCGTTCTTCTTCGCGAGAGCCGCATTGGCGAAGGCATCGGAACCGACGCCCGCGCACAGCACGCCCGCGACGAACAGGGACAGCGATGGTCGTTTGCGTTGCATGGGTCCCTCCGGACGTCGAGCCGGCGCGGGGTGCGACCGGTCGCCGATTATCGGACGCCACGCGAAGGCCGGGGTAACAGCACGCTACCTAACGACGACGGACCGGCTACCATCGCGCCGCATCCGCCATCCACCGTCTTCCTCCGCACGCCTCCACACATGAAAGTCTTCGGCATCGCCGGCTGGTCGAACTCCGGCAAGACCACGCTGATCGAGCGTCTGCTGCCGCTGCTGGCGGCGCGCGGGCTGCGCGTGTCGATTGTCAAGCATGCCCATCAGAAGTTCGACATCGATCGGCCGGGCAAGGACAGCTTCCGCTTTCGCGAGGCCGGATCGCACGAGGTGCTGATCAGTTCGCCCGCGCGCTGGGCGCTGATGCGCGAGCATCACGGCGCCGACGAGCCCGCCTTGCCGGAGCTGCTCACCCACCTGTCCGACTGCGATCTCGTGCTCGTCGAAGGATTCAAGCGCGAAGCCATCCCCAAGCTCGAGGTGCATCGCTCGGCGCTCGGCAAGCCGCTGCTGTTCCCGGACGATCCGCACATCGTCGCGATCGCGAGCGACGTGCCGATCGAAACGGCATTGCCCCGGTTCCATGTCGACGACATCGAGAACATCGTCTCCTGTGTCATCGCGTACCTGGAACCGATCGAAGCGCGGCGGTGCTGAGAGCGCTCCGGATCGCGCGATCCGTCACGACGGCGAATGGTCAGGCGATTCGCACTTCGAACGTCCAGGACGGTCGCCGCCCCCATCGACAACATCGACAACATCGACAACATCGGCAGCGCGACGCTGCGCGGCCTCACGACCTTCCGCCGGGGCTGGCGCTCGCGTGCGAGCGTTATGTGGCGGCCAGCCGGTGAATCAGCCCTCCAGGCGGCGCCGCAGATGGGTTCGCCCCGCCAGACATTCGCGTCGCCGCTGCGTAGGCGACGCGCAGTGCGCGCGCGTCGCACAGCGCGTGGTGGTTCCGTGCGCTGTCGCACAGAGGGTCGGGGTGGTTGCGTGCCATGGCCTGATCGCCGCTTGCCAGCGCCGAGTGTCCACGACCGGCTCGCTGTGTGCTGTGGCGCACAGATCTCATGCGCTCCATCGCGCATCCTGCATGGCATTGCACATTGGCTGAAGCAGCTCGCGAGCGCCTCGTGCCCACTCCTACAAAGAGACCCTATGACCAACTCAAACCGCAGACTGCCCGTGACCGAACCGCCCGTCTGGTTCATCACCGGTTGTTCGACAGGCTTCGGCCTTGAACTGGCCAGGCAGACCATCGAGCGGGGCTTCCGCACCGTGGTGACCGCGCGCGATCCGTCGAAGCTGCAGGGCTATGGCGCCACCGACAACGTGCTGGTACTCAAGCTCGACGTCACGCAGCCCGACCAGGTGGCTGCGGCCATCCAGGCCACCATGGCCCGCTTCGGTCGCATCGACGTGCTCGTCAACAACGCCGGCATCGGCTACTTCGCCGCGGTCGAAGAAAGCGAAGAGGCCGAGGTGCGCAAGATGTTCGAGGTCAACGTGTTCGGCACGGGACGCATGATCTGGGCCGTGCTGCCCGGCATGCGCCAGCGCCGGGCCGGCTGCATCGTCAACATTTCATCGCTGGCCGGGCTACGCGGATTCCCGGCACTGGGTTACTACAACGCCAGCAAGTTCGCCGTCGAAGGTCTGTCCGCCGCCTTGCGCCAGGAGGTCGAACCCCTGGGCCTCCGCGTGATGGTGGTCGAACCGAGCGGCTTTCGCACCGACTGGGCGGGTCGCTCGGCGAACGAGAGCAAGCATCAGATCGACGACTACATGGCCACGGCCGGCAACGTCCGGATCGCCGTGCGCGCGTCCTCCGGCCATCAGCCGGGCGACCCGGTGCGCGCAGCGAAAGCCATCATTGCCGCGGTGGTTTCGGGCGAGCCGCCTCACCACCTGCTGCTCGGCAACGACGCCTTCGAAGGCGCGATGGCCAGGCTCGACCATCTGCGCCAGGACTTCGTGGCGGGCGAGGCGGTGGCGCGGGCGGCCGACTTTCCGAAGCCGAACGCCGGCGCGCTGGCCTGACTGCCATGCTGGATCGCAGCGTCGCCTTGGTCACCGCCATGCAAATGGCGCAGGCGGACCGATTGACGGTGGCCTCGGGGATCACGGCTTCGCTCTGATGGAAAACGCGGGTCGCCCGCTGGCGAAGGGCCATTAGGAGCGCTGGACGCCGCGCCCCGTGCACGTACTCTGTGGCGCGGGCCCGTCGAGGCCCTGACGCTGCGGCGCTGGATGAGGCGGAACTGGTCGTCATGCGATCTTCGGAGCGGGCCTGAGCCGCGCCTCGCCAGGTGCCGCAGCGGAGATCTTGGCCGCGGCCGCATCGAAGCGGCTGACCCTCATCGCCGTCGACGTGCCCAGCGGCCGGATGGGTACACCGGCGCCAGCGTGGGCGCAGTGCCTCGCACACTCACCGCGACGTGCTTCCGAAAAGAAGCCGGGCCATCTGCTGCAGCCGGGCCGCAGCCTGTGCGGCGAACCGGACCTGGCGGTTATCGGCCCGCCGGCATCGGTCTTCGAACAGGTCATGCCCGACACCTTCGAGAACGATCCGCGGCTGTGGACCAACGCGCTGCCGGTGCTGCGGCCCGAGGGCAACAAGTACCCCCGCGGCCACGCGCTGGTCTGGGGCGGCTGGCCGCGCCGTCGCGGCCGCCACGAAGGGGACTGAGGTCGCACGAGGCCGGTGCGGAATGCACCGGCCGCTCAGCTCGGCGCGACCTTTCGACGGTTGAACACCATCAACGCCAGGGGAATCGTGGTCGCGACTCCGATCGCGACCAGGGTCCAGCCGATGGCCCGACGCCGATCGCCGTCGATCTTGTCTGCGAGCAGAAGGCCGAGACCCGCGCCGAGCAGTCCGCGAGTCCCCACGAGCAGGGTCAACTCGGGCAGTGGCAGTTCGGTCTTGAACATGAGATCTCCAATGGGAACGTGATGCCGCAACCGGCGACTGGCTGACCACCGTCGGCAGCACCGGCACGGGCCCGACCAGGTTGTTCGCGGCGAGCGCTAATGCCAGCCCCCCGGTCGACGGATTGAGGCTGTCGACCATCGAACTCGGCATCAGGATCGTGGCGCCGCGTTCCGTGGTGGTCTCGTAGATGATGTTCATCGCCCGCAGTTGCAGCGCCCAGGGATGGCCGATCGTGGATCGCCGCCGCCTGGACGCAGGTGCCGATCATCCCGGGCCACGAGATCGTCGGCCGCACCGAGGCCCTCGATACGGGCGTGACAGGCCTCGAACTGGGTCAACGCGTCGGCATCCCCTGGCTGGGTCACACCTGCGGCGTCTGCCCTTATTGCAAGATGCAGCGCGAGAACCTGTGCGACCACCCGCTGTTCACCGGTGATACACGCGATGGCGGCTTCGGTGCGGCCGCCCACATCCTGGCCCAGGTGGCGGCCTGGCAGGGCCGCTCGGTCTATGCCTTTGCGCGGCCGGGTGACCACGCCACCCAGGACTTCGCACGCGGCCTCGGTGTTGCATGGGCCGGTGGCTCCGACGAGACCCTGCCGCAAGCGCTCGACGCGACCATCATCTTCGCGACCGTCGGTGATCGGGTGCCGCTGGCATGGAAGGCCGTGCGCAAGGGCGGCCGGGTCGTGTGCGCCGGCATCTACATGCGCGACCTCCCGTGCTCCCCCTGCAGCCTGCTGTGGGAGGAGCGCCAATTGGTATCCGTCACCAACCTCACGCGGCGGGACGGGCTGGATTTCCCCAGCCAGGCGCCGCGCATGGGCCTCGTGACCAAAACCACGCACGACCCGTCGGTCGAAGCAAACCAGGCGCTGGCCGACCTACGCGCCGGCAGGTTCGATGGCGCAGCGGTGCTGCTGCGTTGAACCGGAGCAGTTCGGTATCACTGTTCAGCTGCCCGGAAACCAGGGCCGGGCGATGTCGGGGTCGCTGTTTGCAAGCGGTGCTTCGGGAACCGCCATCGTCTTGTCGATCAGTCCTCGGACCCCGGGCATCTTGCGGATCGCGTCGTCCAGGCGCCATCGGTCCAAGTCGCTCCCCACGTTGCCGGTCAGGGTGACCACGCCGTCGAGAACTTGAACGTCCATTCTCTGCGCATCGGCGGAGAACTGCTGCACGAGCTCAACCTGAATCTCGTCACGCAGATCGCTGTCTGATTTCATCCTGTTCTCCTGCGAATTTTGTCTATCGGAATTCGAGCATGATCACCTACCACGGCCTTGTCTGTGCGGCACTGTACGAAGGCGCTCGAACCTCGCAGGACCCGTCGCGTTTGACGATGTCCCGGTGGGTCGTCTTGCCGCTGGGTCGAATCGTCGTGGAAAGCCGTTGGTTTGCGTCGAGGACGTGCGGTCGTTCGCAGGTCGACGGGATCGACACCGGACTCCCGTAGAATCCGCCGCTTGATCGAGCCGGTGGAGTCTGCATGAGCATCAAGTCCGATCGCTGGATCCGCGAGATGGCGGCGTCTCACGCGATGATCGAGCCTTTCGCTCCGCAACAGGTGCGCACCGCGACCGACGCCGGGGGCGCGATCTACAAAATCGTCAGCTACGGCACGTCGAGTTACGGCTACGACATCCGCTGCGCGAACGACTTCAAGATCTTCACGAACATCAACAGCACCATCGTCGATCCCAAGAACTTCGACGAGAAGAGCTTCGTCGACTTCAAGGGCGAGGTCTGCATCATCCCGCCCAACTCGTTCGCGCTGGCGCGCACGGTCGAGTACTTCCGCATCCCCCGCAACGTGCTGACCATCTGCCTGGGCAAGAGCACGTACGCGCGCTGCGGCATCATCGTCAACGTGACGCCGTTCGAGCCCGAGTGGGAGGGCTACGTGACGCTCGAGTTCTCGAACACCACGCCGCTGCCGGCGAAGATCTACGCGAACGAAGGCGTGGCGCAGGTGCTGTTCTTCGAGAGCGACGAAGTGTGCGAGACCAGCTACAAGGATCGCGGCGGCAAGTACCAGGGGCAGATGGGCGTGACGTTGCCGAAGGCATGATGCGGACGTCGCGACGCGGGCCGCTGCCCCGGACCGTCGCGTCCGTGCTGCTCGCACTGTCAATGGCGACCGCGACGACCCCGACCATGGCCATCGAAGAACCGGACTTCACGATCGTGCGCACGATCGACGACATCGAGATCCGCGACTACGCACCGTTCACGGTCGCCGAGGTGGAGGTGCCTGGCACGGCCGACGAAGCCGGAGGCAAGGCATTCCCGATCCTCGCGGGCTACATCTTTGGAAAGAACCGGGGCGAGCGGAAGTTCGCGATGACCGCGCCGGTCGTGCAGACCGAGGCGCCCGTGCGCATGGCGATGACGGCGCCGGTCACGCAGGCCGCGGTGCCGGGCGGTCATCTCGTCCAGTTCGTCCTGCCGAAGGGCGTGACCGCGGAGTCGGCGCCCGAACCGACGGACCCGCGGGTGCACGTGCATGCGGTGCCGGCACGACGCTTCGGCGTGATCCGCTACTCGGGCCTGTGGTCCGAAGCGAACTACGCCGAACACCTCCGGCGGCTCGAATCCGTGCTCGCGTCCGCGGGATTGCCGGCCATCGGCAAGCCGGTGTTCTCGCGTTACGACGCGCCGTTCACGCCGTGGTTCATGCGGCGCAACGAGATCTGGATCCCGCTCGCGATGCCGTGACCGAGCCAGAGGCTCGCCCGAAGCGCGTGCAAACCCTGCCTGCGCGCGGCGGGAAGCCAACTTTTGCCCCTTCAGTTGAACCGCGTTCCCGTCTCGACGCCGCAAATGGTCTGGATGATGTTGTCGGTCGGATCCAGGATCTGCGCCGACAGCGTGCTGGTCAGCGTGTTGCCGTCGGCCGACAGCGTGATGGATCGCTGCAGGCGTTGCTGGCCGATGCTGCCGTTGGTGAGGACGCGAAAGAAGCGCAGGCTGATCGTGTAGGACCCGGTCGCGGTCTTCTTCCACGTGCCGAGGGCAACGCTCTTGCTGCTGGGCGCCATGTTGTTGTCCGCGGTCGCGGTGCCTCCCTGGTGGAACGCGGTCGACCCGCGGAACGTCGTGACGGCGACGCCGGTCATGCAGTCGCGGATCGTGACTTCGGACTGGAACGTTCCTTCGATCGGGTCCGGTGTCGCCGCGACGACGGTCGCGGTCTGCGCGACGGCGCCGTTGTCGCTGCCGCAGGCTTGTATGACCACGGCCGTGGCCATGCTCGTGACGGTGAACAGGGTTGCGGACTTCCAGTTGAAAGGCTTCATGTCGACTCCGTGACGTGGGTCGACAGCGGGTTGCCGTCGATGCATCGACTGTCGCGGCATCGGCCTTCACCGGCTTGTGCGAACCCTGAAGAATTCATGAAGAAAGGTTGAATACGAGGGGCGGCCGCGATGCCGGACGAAACACGACCTCCGCGATAACATGCTCGTCGGGACCCGCCTGCGCATCGGCGACCTGTCGAAGGACGGCCGGAAACGACGGAAGGGGGTCGAATGCTGCGGTACCGGTTCGGCGATTTCGTGATGGAGGTGTCGCAAGGCCGCTTGCGACGAAGGATCGATGGCGGCGTTGGCGAGCCGGTCCCGTTGCCCCCGCGACTGTTCGATGCGCTGCAGTACCTGGTCGAGCATCCGGGCGAACTGCTCGACAAGGAAACGCTGTTCGGCGCGTTGTGGCCCGGACTGGTCGTTGAGGAGAACAGCCTCAGCCAGACGATTTCCGGTTTGCGGCGGGCGCTCGGCGACGAACCGCAGGACAGCCGTTATATCCAGACCGTTCCGCGTCGCGGCTTCCGTTTCGTCGCCGAGGTGACGATCGATGACGCGCCAGCGACGCCGTCGGACCCGAATCCGCAGGCGCCGGCCCTCGACGATGGCGATCGTGCGCAGGCTTTCCCGAGCGTCCCGCCAGCCGCGGTCGAAGACGCGGGTCGCAGCGTGCCGCCGCACCCGGCGCACCCCGTTGAACGTCGTCGCTTTCTGCTCGGCATCGCTGCGTCCGGTGTCGGCGCGGTCGCCGTCACCGTGGCAGGCGCG
Source organism: Burkholderiales bacterium (assembly GCA_038245975.1). Taxonomy (GTDB): domain Bacteria; phylum Pseudomonadota; class Gammaproteobacteria; order Burkholderiales; family Burkholderiaceae_D; genus CAHJXF01. Next base: position 483 of record JBBRRW010000145.1, on the reverse strand, counting down.
TGGGCCTGGGGCAGTCGCACAGCGGCCGGCGAGCGCACGATGCCGACCACGCTTGCGGTGCTGCCGTTCAAGCCGCTCGTCCTGGATGCGCGCGACGAGGTGCTCGAACTCGGGATGGCCGACAGCCTCGTTGCACGACTGTCGACTCTGCCGGGTGTCGCGGTGCGGTCCATCGGCTCCGTCCGCCGCTACGCCGGTCCCGAGCAGGACCCGCTGCGAGCGGCGCGCGAACTGGACGTGGCGTGGGTCGTCGACGGTTCGATCCAGCGCTGGGGCAGCCAGGTCCGCGTGACGGCGCGCCTGCTCGACGCAAGCAGCGGCGAAGCCGCGTGGAGCGGAGCGTTCGACGAACAGTTCACCAGCGTGTTCGACCTGCAGGACGCCATCTCGATGAGAGTCTCGCAGGTCCTGGCGCCGCACTTGAGCGCGAACGGCCGCCGACGTCTGGCCGGAACGGGCGGGACGCGCAACATCGACGCGTAC
>JBBRRW010000144.1:0-8951 GCA_038245975.1 Burkholderiales bacterium | reverse complement strand
GACAGTTGCGCACGCCTCTTCGAGGCCGCGGAGATCTCCGTCTGCGTCGTCGATCCCGTCGACGGCATGCTGCACGCGCCAGCGAACCGCGGGACCAACTTCAACGCGGTATCGGGCGGATATCCGAAGTCCCTCACCGACACGTTGAGCGAACGCGCGATCCGGCTCGGCGGCGTCATGCACTTGCCCGATGTCGGCGCGACCGCCGACCTGCCGGGCTACGTGCGCGACTACGTCGCGCAGTTCGGCCCCTATTCGATCGCGGTCGCGCCGATGATGTGGGAGGGCCGCGGCATCGGCACGATCGACATCGCGCGATTCCCGGTGCGCCCCTTCCACGACAGGGAACTCGCGCTCCTCAAGTCCTTCGCGGACCAGGCCGTGATCGCGATCCAGAACGCGCGCCTGTTCAGCGAGACGAAGGATGCGCTGGAACGGCAGACCGCTTCCGCGCAGGTGCTCGAGGTCATCAGCGGATCGATGGCCGATCCGCAGCCGGTGTTCGAGAAAGTGATCGAAAGCTGTCTGTCGATCTTCGATGCCGGTGGCGTCGCCCTCTCTCTCACGGATGGCGTCGAGTTGCGGCTCGTGGCCATCAGCAACATCGCCGGGAACTCGGAGAAGTTCAAAGCGGAGTATCCGCGGCCGCTGGCCGGATCGAACAGCGGACGGGCAATCGAGCGTGGCGAGATCGTGCATATCGGCGACACCGCGCTCGCGAAGGACCTCCCCGAGTCCGTGCAGCGCCACGTTGCATCCGTCGGCCACTACACACTCGCGACCGCACCGCTGATGTGGGAAGGGCATGGCATCGGCACGATCGACATCGCCCGCTTCCCGGCCCGACCGTTCAACGTTCACGAACTCGCGCTGCTGAAGACCTTCGCCGATCAGTCGGTGATCGCGATCCAGAACGCGCGGCAGTTCAACGAGACGCAGGAAGCGCTCGAACGGCAGACCGCGACGTCCGAGGTCCTGCAGGTCATCGGCGAGTCGGTGTCCGACACCGCGCCGGTGTTCGAGAAGATCGTCGAGAGTTGCCAGCGTCTGTTCGCGGGCGACTACGCGGTGGTCTCGCTGGTTCGCGACGATGGCCAGATCTTCCATGCGGCCATCGGCGGCGGTTCGACCGAACTCAGCGCGTATCTCGACGAGAACTTTCCGCGCCCGGTCGAGGATTCGTACCAGGGCTACGCGATCCGCAAGCAGCGGATCGTGCACTACCCCGACATCCAGAACGGCCCCAACGTGCCGCAGGTCATTCGCGAGTCGGCTGCGCTGCGCGGCAACTACTCGATGCTGATCGCCCCGATGATCTGGGAAGGCAGGGGCATTGGCACGATCCACGTCGTGCGCTGGCCGCCGGTGCCTTACACCCCGAAGGAGTTCGCGCTCCTCAAGACTTTCGCCGACCAGGCCGCGATCGCGGTCCAGAACGCGCGCCTCTTCAACGAGACGCAGCGCGCGCTCGAACGCCAGACCGCGACCAGCGAGGTGCTGCGCGTGATCAGCGCGTCGCCGACCGATGTGCAGCCGGTGTTCGAGGCGCTCGCGCGCCGCGCGGGTCAGCTGTGTCGTGCCGATGGCGCACGCGTCTGGATCAAGCGCGACGACATGCTTCACGCGATGACGAGCTACGGCTCGGTCTATGTCGAGTCGAAGGGTGACGTGCTGCCGATCCGTCGGACCTCGATCGGCGGCCGCGCGATGCTCGACAAACGGCTCGTGCACGTCGCGGACATCGTGCCGGTCCTCGATGCCGAGTTTCCTGACGTGCGCGAGATGCACGCACGTCTCGGCTTTCGCGCGGTGCTCAACGTGCCGATGATGCGGGAGGGCGAGCCGATCGGCGTGATCTCTCTGTTGCGCAATGAGGTCGGCCCGTTCGCGCCGGCCGAGGTCTCGCTGGTGCAGACCTTCGCCGACCAGGCCGTGATCGCGATCGAGAACGTGCGTCTCTTCAACGAGACGAAGGAAGCGCTCGAGCAGCAGACCGCGACGGCCGATATCCTCAAGGTCATCAGCGAATCGCCGACCGATGTGCAACCGGTCTTCGACGCGATCGCCGAGCGCGCGATGACCCTCTGCGATTCGCGCATCGGCAGCGTCGCCCGATTCGACGGCGAACGGGTGCATCTGGTCGCGTATCGCGGCACGTCGCCGGAAGCATCCGATGCGATGCGCGCCGCTTTTCCGATGGCCCCCGGGCGCGGCGGAATCATGGCGCGGGCGATCCACGATCGTGCGTCGATCCAGATTCCCGATGTGCGCGAAGACACCGAATACGAGCAGAAGGACGCGGCGATGCGCGCGGGTTTCCGAAGCAATCTCGCGGTGCCGATGTTTCGTGAAGGCCAGGTCATCGGCTCGATCGCGGTGTGTCGCGAAGAGCCCGGCGTTTTTCCCGATCGGCTGGTCCGTCTGCTGGAGACCTTCGCAGACCAGGCCGTGATCGCGATCGAGAACGTGCGGCTGTTCAACGAGACGAAGGAAGCGCTCGAACAGCAGACAGCGACCGCTGCAGTACTGCGCGTGATGAGCGACTCGCCCACCGACGTGCAACCGGTGTTGGACAAGATCGCGTCGCTCGCGTGCGACCTCGGCGGCGCGGACGGATGTCTCGTGCTGCGTTTCGAAGAAGGACAACTGCGCCAGGTGGCGGACTCGGTGGCGGTAGGACGAACCTTCGTGCGTGGATCCGGCTTCAAGTCGACCGTCCTTCCGACCACGCGCGAAAGTATCGGCGGCCGCGCGATCCTCGAACGCCGACCGGTCCACATCGAGGATCGACTGGCCGACGCCGAATACAACAACAACTACGCGGTCAATCACTTCCGCCGCCTGTTCAGCGTGCCGCTGCTGCGCATGGGTGAACCGATCGGCACGATCAATCTCGCATGGGACGCGCCGGGTCCGATCCCGGCAAAGGTGCCGGCGCTGCTGCAGTCGTTCGCGGACCAGGCCGTGATCGCGATCGAGAACGTGCGGCTGTTCAACGAGACCAAGGAAGCGCTCGAACGACAGACCGCGACGGCAGATATCCTCAAGGTCATCAGCAGCTCGCCCACCGACACGCAGCCGATCTTCGATGCCATCGTGCGCAGCGCCGTGCGGCTCTGCGACGGCGTCTACAGCTCTGCGCTACGCGTGGAAGGCGGGCTCATCCACGTCGTCGCGACGCACAACTGGGTGGGCGAGGGGCTGAGGGTGGCGCAGCGGCTGTTCCCGATGGCGCTCGACCGCGACCATCTCTCGGCGCGTGCGATCCGCGAGAGCCGGATCATCTATGCCGAGCATCTGCAAAGCGACCCGGTGTGGCCGGCCTCGTCGCGGGAGCTGGCGATCGCTACCGGCTACCAGACCCTGCTCGTCGTGCCGATGCTGCGCGAAGGCTGCGCGATCGGCGCGGTGGTGGTGGCCCGCGCCGAAGGCCCCTTTCCCGACCACCAGATCGCTCTGCTGCAGACCTTCGCCGACCAGGCCGTGATCGCAATCGAGAACGTGCGCCTCTTCAACGAGACGAAGGAAGCGCTCGAACAGCAGACCGCGTCGGCCGACGTGCTGCAGGTCATCAGCAACTCGGTCGACGACGCGCAGCCGGTCTTCGACACGATCCTGGACAGTTGCGCGCGCCTGTTCAGCGTCAATGGGTCGGCGATCACGCTGCTCGGTGACGACGCCCGGCTGCACATCGGCGCCCTACATGTGCATGCGCAGGCCAGCGACGCCCCGGGGCTGACCCAGGCTGAATTGCAGGCACGCGGGGAGCAGGTGCGCGCGATCTATCCGCTTCCGTTCGAAGGGTCGGGCGAACAGATCACCATCCGCGAGCGCCGGGTGCTCAATTTCCCGGACGTGTTGAACGGGCCCGATGTACCCGAAAACATCCGCCGCCTCGCGCAGAGGATGGGAATCAACTGCTCGCTGATCCTTGCGCCACTGATGCGTGGTACCGAGGGCATCGGCGCGATCATGCTCACGCGCCACGTGCTTGGCGGATTCACGGCGAAGGAGGAAGCGCAGCTCAAGACCTTCGCGGATCAGGCCGTCATCGCGATCCAGAACGCGCGCCTCTTCAACGAGACGCAGGAAGCGCTGCGTCACCAGACGGCCAGCACCAACATCCTGCGCGTGATCAGCGCGTCGCCCACCGACACGCAGCCGGTGTTCGAAGCCATAGTCGACACGGCGGTGAAGCTGCTCGCCTGCGACCGCGCCACGTTCTCGCGCGTGGAAGGCGACTTCTACATCCCGTGCGCGAGCGCGACCCCGGAAGGCTTCGAGAACGATCGCTGGACCGAACCGGTGAAGATCGAGGCAGCGGCGAATTTTCCGTCGCAGGCCATCGTCTCCGGGGAGTTGGTTCACGTCCCCGACTGGGACGCGATCGAACTGCCCGAGCGGCAGAAGATGATCCGCGCGACCACCGGCGTTCGCTCCTCGCTGGCCGTGCCGCTGCTGCGCGACCACGATTGCATCGGCGTCCTGATGCTGTTCCGCAACCGGCCCGGCGGCTTCAACGCCGAGGAGATCGGCGTCGCCGAGTCCTTCCGCGATCAGGCCGTGATCGCGATCGAGAACACGCGGCTGTTCAAAGAGACCGAAGAGGCGCTGGAGCAGCAGAAGGCCGCCGCGGAGATCCTGAGCGTGATCAGCAGCTCGGTGGCTGACACCCAGCCGGTGTTCGAGAAGATCCTGCAAAGCTGCAAGCACCTGTTCGGTGGCGACGAGCTGGATGTGCTTCTGGTCGACGAGCAGGGGCAATTGAACATCGCAGCTTATCTCGGCGCCGCGCAGGACATCGTGGCGGCAACCTTTCCGGCGCCCGTGGAGCGCACGCCTGCCGGTCGCGCGATCCGCGAGCGGCGCGTCATGCACTGGCCCGATCTCGTGGACGGTGACGACGTGCCGGGCGTATTGCGCAAGATGGCCAAGCTGATCGGCTATCGCTCGATGCTGTTCGCACCGATGCTGTGGGAAGGTCGCGGTATCGGCGCCATCGGGGTGGCGCGATCGACCGGCCCGTTCAAGCCGAAGGAATTAACGCTCGCACAGACCTTCGCCGACCAGGCGGTCATCGCGATCCAGAACGCGCGGCTGTTCAACGAGACGCAGGAAGCGCTCGAACAGCAGAAGGCGTCGGCCGACGTGTTGAGCGTGATCAGCAATTCGGTCGCCGACAGCGCGCCGGTCTTCGAGGCCATCGTCGAGGCCTGTCGACGGTTGTTCGCGTGCACGACCGCCATCATCTCGCTGGTCGAGGACGGCATGGTCCGTCACGAAGCGATCGCGGTCTCGACCGACATCCACTTCATGACCGCGGACGAGGTGCGTATTTTCCTGGACCGTGGCTACCCCCGGCCGCTGGGCGAGTCGTACCAGAGCTACCCGATCCGCAAGCGAGAGATCGTGCACTACCCCGACATGATCAACGGGCCACGGGTGCCCGAAGGCATGCGGCAGATGGGGCGCGACGTCGGCAACTTCTCCATGCTGATCGCGCCGATGATGTGGGAGGGCCAGGGCATCGGCACGATCCACGTCGCGCGCTTTCCCCCGGTGCCGTTCACCGAGAAGGAATTCAGTCTGCTTCGCACGTTCGCGGACCAGGCCGTCATCGCGATCCAGAACGCGCGGCTGTTCAACGAGACGAACGAGGCGCTCGAACGCCAGACCGCGACGACGGAGGTGCTCGAGGTGATCAATGCGTCGCCCGGGGAACTGGTCCCGGTCTTCGAGGCCATCGTCGATCGCGCCTCGCGCCTCTGTGCGGCCGATGGCGGCGGCCTCTGGCTGGTCGATGGTGACCGGGCACGATATAGCGGCGGACAGGGCAACATGCCGCAGGCCTTTCTCGATGCTTCGGCCGTGCGGGAGGTCGTCCCGCTCGCGTACGTGATGGGTCGCGAGCCCCTGAAGAATCCGTATCTGCAGATCCCCGACATCGCGGATACCGGTGTCTATCGCAAGCGCGTGCCGTTCTTCGTGGCGAGCGTCGAGCTCGGTCGCATTCGCACCTACCTCGGGGTCCCGTTGACCGGCGAGGGCGGCGCCGTCATCGGCGTCTTCACGCTGATCCGCAATACCGTGCGGCCGTTCAGCGACAAGGAGATCGCGCTCGTGCAGTCGTTCGCTGCGCAGGCGCAGATCGCGATGAAGAACGCGGCGCTGATGCAGCAGACGCAGGAAGCGCTCGCGCGCCAGACGGCCAGCGCCGACATCCTGCGCGTGATCAGCAGTTCACCGACCGATGTCACGCCGGTGTTCGAGGCGATCGTTACGACGGGGCTGCGCCTCTTGTCTTGCTCACGGACCGCGTTCCTCGGCTGCGATGCGAAGCGCTTCTACACGACGGTGCAGGCCGATGCGAACGGCATCCTGCCGCCGGTCGAGATGGGTGCTCCGATCGATCCGGCGGCCAACTTTCCGTCGCGCGTGATCGTCGATCGCAAGCTGCTGCATCTGCCGGACTGGTCGAAGACCGACCTGCCCGCGGACGAGCGGCACATCCAGGAAGTGATGGGCACGCACGCCTCGCTGATGCTGCCGCTCTTGCGTCATGGCGAATGCATCGCCGTGCTCGCGTTCATGCGGACCGAAGCGAACGCATTCAACGACGCCGAGATCGCGCTCGCGCAATCGTTCGCCGACCAGGCGATGATCGCGATCGAGAACGTGCGCCTGTTCAACGAGACGAAGGAAGCGCTCGAACAGCAGACCGCATCGGCCGAGGTCCTGCAGGTGATCAGCCAGTCGGTCGAGGACCCGCAGCCGGTGTTCGACGCGATCCTCGAGAGTTGCGCCAAGCTCTTCCGCAGCACGCGCATGGTGTTGCTGCGTGCGGGCGACGATGGACTGCTGCACCTGTGGGCGTCGCGCGGTCTCGATGAGCCGCGGCGCGCGCGCAGCCTCTATCCGATGCCGATCTCGGGCTCGGCCAGCGAGCTCGCGATGCGCGCACGCCAGTTCGTCGCGTACGCGGATGTCCGGCACGGGGAGAACGTCCCGGCGCGTTTGCAGCATCTCGCCGAAGAGATCGACGACAACTTCGCGATCGCCGTGGTGCCCATGATCTGGGAAGGCCGCGCGATCGGCGTCATCAACATCCTGCGAGCGGCTGGCGAGACCTTCGACGACGGTGAACGCGCGCTGCTGATGACGTTCGCAAATCAGGCGGTCATCGCGATCCAGAATTCTCGCCTGTTCAACGACACGAAAGAGGCGCTCGAGCAGCAGACGGCGACGGCCGAAGTGCTCGAAGTGATCAGCAACTCGGTGTCCGACACGCAGCCGGTGTTCGACAAGATCCTCGACAGCTGCCAGCGCCTGATCGCGTGTACGGACCTGAGCGTGCTGACCGTCGATGCCGAAGGTCTCGTCCATCTCGGCGCGGTGTGTGGCGAGCGGGGAAGCTTGCTCACCGGTTATCGGCCGGTCCCTGTTGCGCAGACCATCATCGGCCAGGCGATGCGCGAAGGGCGGGTCCAGCATTACCCGGACATGCTGCACGGCGAGGGCGTTCCCGAAGTCAATCGCCGCATGGCGGCCAAGCTCGGCAATTTCGCGGCCGTGATTGCGCCCATGGTCTGGCAAGGTCGGGGCGTCGGTGCGCTCCACGTCGCGCGCACGATCGAGACCAGCGGATCTTTCACGACGAAGGAGATCGCGTTGATCGAGACCTTCGCGAGTCAGGCCGTGATCGCGATCCAGAACGCCGACCTCTTCCTGCAAGCGCAAGACGCGCAGGCCGCCGCCGAGTCCGCCAACGAAGCCAAGAGCTCCTTCCTCGCGACGATGAGCCACGAGATCCGCACACCGATGAACGCGGTGATCGGCATGAGCGGGCTCTTGCTCGACACGAAGCTCGACGACGAGCAACGCGACTTCGCATCGACGATCCGCGACAGCGGCGACGCGCTCTTGACGATCATCAACGACATCCTCGACTTCTCGAAGATCGAGGCCGGTCGCATGGACGTCGAGACCCGGCCGTTCGACCTGCGCGAATGCGTCGAGTCCGCGATCGACCTGATGGCGAGCCGCGCGGCCGAGAAGCATCTCGAACTCGCGTATGTGTTCGAAGGCGACATCCCCGTCGCGATCGAAGGCGACGTCACGCGCCTGCGGCAGGTGCTGTTGAACCTGTTGAGCAACGCGGTGAAGTTCACCGAGCAGGGCGAGGTCGTGCTGTCCGCGCAGATGGCGACGCTGGACACCGGTGAGCCGCAGATCGAATTCATCGTCCGCGACACCGGCATCGGCCTGTCGCCCGCGAGCATCGCGAAGCTCTTCCAGTCGTTCTCGCAGGCCGACAGTTCGACGACGCGCAAGTACGGCGGCACGGGTCTCGGCCTTGCGATCAGCAAGCGGCTCGTCGAACTGATGGGCGGCATGATGTGGGTCGACAGCGAAGGACCGGGTCGCGGCTCGTCCTTCCACTTCACGATCGGCGCGCGGGGCGCGGAGCTGGCGACCACGACCACGCGTCGCAACTTCCTCGGCGAGCAGCCCGCGCTGATCGGCAAGCGCGTGCTCGTCGTCGACGACAACGCGACCAATCGCAAGATCCTCGGGCTGCAGAGCGCGCGCTGGGGCCTCCAGCATCGCGGGACCGGCGAGCCCGCCGAAGCATGGCGCTGGATGCAGGCCGGCGAACGCTTCGACCTCGCGATCCTCGACATGCACATGCCGGAGATGGACGGCGTCACGCTCGCGCGCGCGCTACGCGACATCGATCCGGCGATGCCGATGGTGCTGTTCACGTCGCTCGGCCGACGCGAGGCGATCGCCGAGGGGGAGGGTCTTTTCAGGGCAACGCTCGCGAAGCCGCTGCGGCAGAGCCAGCTGTTCGACGCGCTGATGACGCTGCTCGCGCACGCCGACGAGACGCCGGTCGCGGTCGCACCCGTCAGGCCCGGCATCGATCCCGCCATGGCCACGCGTCATCCGCT
>JBBRRW010000143.1:0-9038 GCA_038245975.1 Burkholderiales bacterium | reverse complement strand
CTTCTGAAATCGACCCGCGGCACCAGCCGCGCTTTTTCAACCTCGTCGAAGGAGAACTCGAGCAACTCCTGCGCTCCTTCGGACCCTTCCAGCATCAGACCGAACCGGGCCGGCACCGCCGATTCCACCGACGCCACCCCGTCTGCGCCCGGATCGACGCCCCGCAAAATTCCCTGGAACTGCTTGCGTCCGCGGGTCTGACCGCCCGGCGACACGCGCAACTTGACGAAGGCCTCGTGCCCTTCGAAGCGGACGAAATGCGCCGCCTTCTTCAGCGGACGATCGAGTCCGGGCGAAGAAATTTCGAGCCGTTCGTAATTGACGTTCTCGACCGCGAACACCCTGGACAACTGGTCGCTCACCTTCGCGCAGTCGTCGACCGTGATGCCGCCCAGCGTCGAACCGTCTTCCTGGACTTCGGCTTCGGGCTTGTCGATAAACACCCGCAGCACACCGCCACCGGCCCATTCGACATCAACCAGCTCGTAGCCCAACCCTTCGACCGTCTGCTCTATGACCGAATCGCTCCACACCGTCTCGTCTGCCCCATGCTCCGCACAATCCATACGATCCAAGAACTTGCGACCGGCGACCCTGGCGCAAACCGCCGCGGGACTCCCTATATCGCATCGCTCTCGGGAAAAAAAAGTGGGCTCGAAAGCCCACTTGATCCGCACCCGCCTCGTTCGCTGTCGTCCGGCGCCGGACCTGCAACCGCTGGCGCCCGCTGGCTTCGCACCGCCGCCGACGAACCGCTTTTGCCGAATTCGACGTTACCCGCCTGAACAACTGCGGGAGTCTATCAGCGAAGCGCCTCCTCGACAAGCTTGGCACGACTGTTGCAGCCGGTCAGGCGGGCCTGCGACGGCGCGGGGCGGCTCCCTGGGGACGCGCGGCTTTGTTGAACTGAGGACGCTGCGGACGGGTTCCACGGGGTGCTGGCGCGAAAGCGCCGAGCGCCGTCACCAGCGGATCGATGCGGCCCTTCGGTACATCGCCGTCGAGGTCCGGCCGGCCGGCCACGTTGCCGTTACCGTTGAGCGGCTTCGGCTTACCGCCGCGGCCCTTGCCGTTGACGCCGGGCGTGAACGAACGCGGCGGACGTTCGCCGTTGGGGGCGCCGGGCGGACGCGGACGCCCGGGGCGCGGTCCGCCGCGCTTGGCGGCGGGATGGGCGAATCCGTTGCCGGGCGCGCCGGTGGGCATCATCGGATCGATCACGCGCGGCGCCGCCGGACGATGCCGCTTCACCTCGGCCGGATCACCGACGCCCTTGGTGGAGACGCCGAGCTCGGCGCACCAGCGACGAACCAGCGCCGGGTCGAGCTCTTCCCAGCGACCCCGGCTGAGCGCCCGCGGCAGATGGACGCCGCCGTAACGGATGCGGATCAGCCGGCTGACGGTCAGTCCGACGGCCTCGAACATGCGCCGGACCTCGCGGTTGCGGCCTTCGCCGATCACCACGCGGTACCAGCGATTGGAGCCTTCGCCCCCGGCGAAATCGATCGATGAAAACCGCGCCGGGCCGTCGGCCAGCGTCACGCCCTCGAGCAGCTTGTCGCGCCCGGCCTGGTCGAGTTCGCCCAGTACCCGCACCGCGTATTCGCGCTCGAAGCCATAACGCGGATGGGCGAGGCGGTTGGCCAGTTCGCCCGACGTCGTGAAGATCAGCAGGCCCTCGGTATTGAAATCGAGGCGGCCCACGGTCAGCCACTTCGCGGCCTGCACGGTGGGCAGCTTCGAGAACACGCTCGCCCGACCCTGCGGGTCGTTGTGGCTGACGATCTCGCCGCTGGGCTTGTGATACAGCAGCACGCGCGGCGTGCGCGCCGCGACGCGACGCGCGAGCGGCTTGCCGTTGATGCGGATCTGGTCGGTCGGTCCGATGCGCTGCCCGATGTGGGCGGGCTCGCCGTTCACCGACACGCGGCCGGCGACGATCATCTCTTCCATCTCGCGTCGCGACCCGAGCCCGGCATCGGCCAGCAGCTTGTGCAGCTTCGGTGCGTCCGCGTCGAGGTCGATGGTGACCGGGCGGCGCGGCGCGAAGGCGCGCGGACCGCGCGCGATCGGCGTGTTGGCGTTGACGTAGTTCGGCGGCGGCTGGTCCTCCAGCTCGGCCTCGAACTGCGCGTCATAGGACTCGTCCTCGAAGAAATCCTCGGGCGGCAGATCGTCCGGCTGTTCGTCGCCGCGGGTTTCCGCGAAGGTGTCGTCATCGATGTCCGCGGTCATCGCGTCGACCATCGCCTCGTCCACCTCGGCCGTCGGCGCTTCGACCTGCTGCGCCGGCTGCTCGTCCGCCGGATCGGCGATGTCGCTGGTGCCGATCAGCTCCTCGATGTTCCACGGCTCGCCGGACCCGGCGATGCGCGGCGTGACCGTCTTGAAAGCCCGGTTCTGACCACCGGCCACGGGCCTCGGGGCACCGTGCGTGCGCGGCGGTCGCGGGCCCTTGTCGGCCGGCTTCTGGCCGCGACGCGGCTGGCCGTTGCGGGGGCCGGAGTTGGGGTTGCTATTCGGGTTGCCGTTCGGACGCTCGCCGGCCGGACGCTCGCCCGCCGGTACCGCAGCTGCCGTGCCTGCCGATCGCGGATTGCCACGGCGGTTGCGATTCTTGCGGTCGCCGTCCGGTCCGCGGGGCCGTTGCGGGGTGCCGTCGGCCGAGACGGCCGGCGTGGCGCCGTCGGACGAGGCCGACGCATCGCCGCCCTGGGGTGCATCCGGCGCCTGCGACGCAGCGGACGGATCGCCGCCTTCCGGCGCGTTCGGACTACGTTGCGGGTTGCGGGGCGAGTGGCGGTGAAGTCTGCGCAAAATCGATTACCTCTTGTAGGAGCGGTACAGCAGAATCCGGCTGGCCCGGTTGCGGTAGCGGCGGAAGTTCGGAAAGGGCGGTCAGGCCGAGGTCGTCGAGGAACGTCTTCGTCGTTGCATACAGGGCCGGCCTTCCCGGCGCCTCGCGATGACCGATCGCGTCGACCCAGCCGCGCTCCTCGAGCGCCTTGATGACCGGAGTCGACACCGTCACGCCGCGGATGTCCTCGATATCGCCGCGCGTGACCGGCTGCCGATACGCGATGATCGCGAGCGTTTCCATCACGGCCCGCGAGTAACGTTGCGGCCGCTCGGGATTCAGCCGCGACAGATAGGTGCGCATCGAAGCCCGCGTCTGGAACCGCCATCCGCTGGCGATGGGCGTCAGGACGAGTCCACGCTCGGTCCACTCGTGGCCAAGGTCGCCCAGCAGAGTGCGAATCGTGTCGGCGTCGAGCGCGTCGTCGAACAGTCGACGCAACGCCGGCATCGCCAGTGGCTCGCTCGCGGTCAGCAAGGCTGCTTCCAGTACGACTTTCGCGTCGGTTGTGTTCATCCAGTCCTGCGAACGGCCCGCTCGATGCGGATGGCCGACCGGCAGGCAGTGCAATGTTCGATTGGGCTTTCGCGATCGACGGATGGTCGTCGCGGAGCACGGCGTCTGTCAGACCCGTAGTGCTGCAAGGCTCGTAGCGCTTGCATTGGATTGCTGCGAAACCGGGCGGCTCATGACCTTCGCCTGCGATTTCGCTCCCCTGACCGCGTTCCGCGGCGGCAACACGCTGCTCGTGGCTGGGGGAGGTACTGATGCGAGGCGCGAGTATAACCACGGCGTGCGCAGCGCACAAGCATCGATCCGCAGGCGTCCGGGTCCCTGCGGCACCGTCCGGACGCGGAGCGGAACTTTGACGGGGGATGCAGGCTCACTTCCTCGTCACGCCGGCGCGAAGCCGCATTGGCGCGTTCGTCGCCGCGGCCCCATGCAGAACTCCGGCATGCGCCGATAACATGGCTGGCGCATCCAGGCTCCAATGAAGGGCTCGGACCCGCAGCCGGTTGCATGCGCGCGGCACCACCGAGTCCCCGCACCTGAATCCCGCACCCTTCATCACCCGAGGACGCCACGCTTGCCAGATCGCATTGCAGAACTCGCATGGAACCGTCTTCCTTCCGCCGAAGACGGCGACTCGGCCGTGCAAGCGCTCGACCGGCTCGTCTCCCTGGGCTTCGACACGGTGCTGGTCAGCGATGCGCGCGAAGGACCGGCGCCGCTGGCCGCGATCGTCGAGATGTGCGCGCAACGGCAACTGGCCGTTTGGCTGGTCGTCTCGCCGGATGCAGTGGGTTCGCCGATGTTCAGCGCCCACGCGAGTCGGCCGCTGGACCCGTGGCTGGTCGAAGGCGACATCGCACTCGATCCGCGCCGACCCCCGCGAGCGGTCCGGCTGGGCGCACTGGCCGATGACCGTGTCGATCGCGACGCCTGGCGTTCGACGCTGGGATCGGCCGTCGCCGACGGCGTCACCGGCTTCGTCTGCCGCGACGCCGACCGTCTTCCGCCTTCGTTGTGGACATCGGTCACCGGCATGCCCGCTTCGCCGGGTGGCTCGTTGCGCTGGGTCGCCTGGACCCCGGGCCTCGCACCGCGCGCGATCGACGCGCTGGTCGCCAGCGGCTTCGACACGATCTGTTCTTCAGCGGCCTGGTGGGACGGTCGCGCCGCGTGGCTGGTCGACGAGCTCGATCGCTCGGCCGGCGCCACGGTCCTGGCGTTTCCGGCGAACCCGTTCGCGCCACGCACGACGATGGTCGACGAAGGCGCCCTGCCCGCCGCGACGCGACTCGCCATCGCGGCGTTCGTCGCGGACGCGTTGCTGGTCCCGCACGTGATGTGGAGCGGCGACGCAGGGGGCGCGGTCGCGGCGGTCAACGACGGGTTCGCCCGCGCCGCGACCACGCCGTCCGGCGGCCGCGTGCGCCGGATCACCGGCCCGGGCTCGCCGGTCACCGTGCTCGTGCGCAGCGACAGTCCCGATCTTCGCGGCAGCGCGCACGTCCGCATCCTGGCCGTCAACCCGGCGTTGCAGAAGATCGCGGCAGTCGACGGGTCGCTGATCACCGGCGCGTTGAGCGGCTTCGGTCGCTACGAGGCGTTGCGCGTCGATCGCGCAGCACCCGCGCTGTCGATCGATCCTTGCACGCCGCTCGTGCTGGGCGCGGGGGAGGCGCAGGTCTTCGCAGGCACGCGGTTGCCGATGATCGTGCGTGCGTTGCCGACCGGCCGCCGCTCGACCGAAGCCGCGTTGCAGATGCCGCGGCTCGCGATCGAGGCGGTCACACCGACGGTCGACGGCGGTCGCTTTCCGGTCAAGCGCACGGCCGGCGAAGCCGTCCGGGTCGAGGCCGACATCCTCATCGACGGCCACGAGAAGCTCGGCGCGGCGCTGCTGTATCGCGCGGCCGGCGAACGCGACTGGCGACAGGTGCGCATGGAGCCCGTCGGCAACGACCGTTTCGCGGCGCGCTTCCCGCTGCAGCGCGTGGGCCGTCACGAGTTCACGATCGAAGCGTGGCGCGACGCGTTCGCCACCTATCGCAACGAGCTCGACAAGAAGTCGGCGGCCGGTCTCGACGTCACGCTCGAACTGACCGAAGGCCGCCTGCTGGTCGACGCGGCGCTGACGCATGCGAAGACGCTGAAGCGGCCCGAGCTGACGAAGCGCCTGGCCGCGCTGCTGAGGGCGCTCGCCCCGTCCGACCTGTCGCCGCCCGATCGCCGGGCGATGGCCGGGCAGGTCGCGGCGCTGCTGGCGTCGCAGACGCTGGCGGACCTGCAGGATGCCGACCATCGGGCTTTCGCGTTCCGCCCGGCCGTGACGTATCCGGTGGACGCCGAGCGCGGCGAGGCCTCGTTCGCGGCCTGGTACGAGCTGTTCCCGCGGTCGCTCGGCAATCCGCCCGGAGCACCGGCCACGTATCACGGCCGCTTCGACGACGTGATCGATCGCCTGCCGGACGTGCGCGCGATGGGCTTCGACGTCCTCTACTTCCCGCCCATCCATCCGATCGGCATCCGCAATCGCAAGGGCCGCAACAACAGCCTGGCCGCGCTCGACGACGACCCCGGCAGTCCGTATGCGATCGGCTCCGTCGACGGTGGCCACGATGCGCTGCATCCGCAACTGGGCAGCTTCGACGACTTCAGGCGCCTGCGCGACGCCGCGCTCGAACAAGGCCTGGAGCTGGCGCTCGACTTCGCGATCCAGTGCTCGCCCGATCATCCGTGGCTGAAGGACCACCCGGGCTGGTTCGCGTGGCGGCCCGACGGCTCGTTGCGCTATGCCGAGAACCCGCCGAAGAAGTACGAGGACATCGTCAACGTCGACTTCTACGGCGACGGCCGACGCGGCGACGCGGCGCCGGCGCTGTGGGCCGCGCTGCGCGACGTGATCCTGCTGTGGGTCGAACACGGGGTCCGTATCTTCCGTGTCGACAACCCGCACACCAAGCCGCTGCCGTTCTGGGAGTGGATGATCGGCGAGGTGCGCGCGAAGTACCCCGACACGATCTTCCTCTCCGAGGCTTTCACGCGGCCGAAGGTGATGTACCAGCTCGCCAAGGTCGGCTTCTCGCAGTCGTACACCTACTTCACGTGGCGCCACACGAAGCAGGAGTTCATCGACTACATGACCGAGCTCACCGGCGTGCATTCGCGCGAGTCGCTGGCGGCGGCACCGCGCGACTTCTTCAGGCCGCATTTCTTCGTCAACACACCGGACATCAATCCGGTCTTCCTGCAGCGATCCGGGCGCGCGGGCTTCCTGATCCGCGCCGCGCTCGCCGCGACGCTGTCGGGCCTGTGGGGCGTGTACAGCGGCTTCGAGCTGTGCGAGGCGACGCCCGTGCCCGGCAAGGAGGACTACCTCGATTCGGAGAAATACGAGTTGCGGGCCTGGGACTGGCAGCGGCCGGGCAACATCGTCGCGGAAATCACCGCGCTGAACCGGATCCGCCACCAGAACCCGGCGCTGCGCACGCACCTGAACGTCCGCTTCCAGAACGTCTTCGATCCGAACATTTTGTATTTCATGAAGGCGACCGAAGACCTGAGCAATATCGTGCTGGTCGCCATCAACCTCGATCCGTTCGGCGTGCACGAAGCCGACTTCGAGATCCCGCTCTGGCAATGGGGCCGCAACGACGACGCGACCGTCGGCGTCACCGACCTGCTCGACGGGCATCGTTTCGCCTGGCAGGGAAAGCATCAGCGGATGCGCCTCGACCCGGCCGTCAATCCGTACGCGATCTGGCGCGTCGGCCCCTGACCGCAGCACATCGTTGCAAAAGCAATCAAATCGTTCGATCACCGGACCACCATCATGAGTGACCCCAGGACCGCCCATCTGGACCGCGCCGCGAAGCCGCGCGCGGTCGCGCGTTCGGCCGTCGTCCGGCCGCATCAGGACCCCGCAACGGAAGCCGAAGGCAGCGACCCGCTCTGGTACAAGGACGCCGTCGTCTACCAATTGCACGTCAAGTCGTACATGGACGCCAACGGCGACGGCATCGGCGACTTCGCCGGCCTGCTGACCAAGCTCGACTACATCGCGTCGCTCGGCGTCAACACGATCTGGCTGCTGCCGTTCTATCCGAGCCCGCGGCGCGACGACGGCTACGATATCGCCGAATACACCGGCGTGCATCCCGACTACGGCACGATGGCCGACGTCAAGCGCTTCATCCACGAAGCGCACAAGCGCAAGCTGCGCGTGATCACCGAGCTCGTGATCAACCACACGTCGGACCAGCACCAGTGGTTCCAGAAGGCCCGCGCGGCCAAGCCGGGATCGGCGGCGCGCAACTACTACGTGTGGTCGGACACCGACCAGGCCTATGCGGGCACCCGCATCATCTTCTGCGACACCGAGAAGTCGAACTGGACCTGGGACCCGGTCGCCGGCGCCTACTTCTGGCACCGCTTCTTCTCGCACCAGCCGGACCTGAACTTCGACAATCCGCAGGTGATGAAGGCGGTCATCAACGTGATGCGCTGGTGGCTCGACCTCGGCATCGACGGGCTGCGTCTCGACGCGGTGCCCTACCTGATCGAGCGCGAGGGCACGAGCAACGAGAACCTGCCCGAGACCCACGACATCCTGAAGCTGATCCGCAAGGAAGTGGACCGCGACTATCCGGGCCGCCTGCTGCTCGCGGAAGCCAACATGTGGCCGGAGGATACCCAGCAGTACTTCGGCGACGGCGACGAATGCCACATGGCGTTCCATTTCCCGCTGATGCCGCGCATGTACATGGCGATCGCGCAGGAAGACCGCTTTCCGATCACCGACATCCTGCGGCAGACGCCGGAGATCCCCGCGAACTGCCAGTGGGCGATCTTCCTGCGCAACCACGACGAGCTGACGCTCGAGATGGTCACCGACAAGGAACGCGACTACCTGTGGAACTTCTATGCGGCCGACCGCCGTGCGCGCATCAACCTCGGCATCCGCCGCCGTCTCGCGCCGCTGCTCGAACGCGACCGCCGCCGCATCGAGCTGATGAACTCGCTGCTGCTGTCGATGCCCGGCACGCCGGTGATCTACTACGGCGACGAGATCGGCATGGGCGACAACGTCCACCTCGGCGATCGCGACGGCGTGCGCACGCCGATGCAGTGGTCTCCCGACCGCAACGGCGGCTTCTCGCGGGCCAATCCGGCGTCGCTGGTGCTGCCGGCGATCATGGACGCGCTGTACGGCTTCGACGCGGTCAACGTCGAGAGCCAGGAGGCGGACCCGCATTCGCTGCTGAACTGGATGCGCCGCATGCTGGCGATCCGTTCGCAGCACCAGGCCTTCGGCCGCGGCAAGCTGCGCATCCTTTCTCCGGTCAATCGCAAGGTGCTCGCGTACCTGCGCGAATACGAGGGTGCCGACGGCCAGCTCGAGACCATCCTGTGCGTAGCCAATGTCTGTCGTGCCGCACAGCCGGTGGAACTCGAGCTGTCCGAGTTCAGTGGCCGCGTGCCGGTGGAGATGATCGGCGGCTCGATGTTCCCGGCGATCGGCGCCCTGCCCTATATCCTGACGCTGCCGCCCTACGGCTTCTTCTGGTTCGCGCTCGCGGCCGAGGCTCAGTTGCCGGTGTGGCACGTGCCCGCGCCCGAAGCGCTGCCCGACTACATGACGCTCGTGGTCCGCAAGGACATCGACGAACTGCTG
>JBBRRW010000142.1:0-9078 GCA_038245975.1 Burkholderiales bacterium | reverse complement strand
TATCCATGTCGCGAACCGCCATCCACGAACGCCCGATCCGGCCATGGACGAGGTTCGAGGCGAACCAGGTCAAGACGACGACGAGGCAGAGACAGATGAAATAGCGCGTTTCCGGGCTGGCCGACGCGCCTGTGACCGGAATGCCAAAGATCGTTCGCAGCGGCACTTCGATGGCGCCGGAGCCG
The DNA here is from genome assembly GCA_038245975.1 of Burkholderiales bacterium. Classification (GTDB taxonomy): domain Bacteria; phylum Pseudomonadota; class Gammaproteobacteria; order Burkholderiales; family Burkholderiaceae_D; genus CAHJXF01. The sequence continues at coordinate 8,893 of JBBRRW010000142.1, read as the reverse complement.
TTGTAATTGTAGAGCCACGGCACGCGCACGAAGGCCCATTGCAGGAAGAACTGCGCGGCCAGCGTCGCCACCGCGAGATAGAAGCCCTTGATGCGTACCGACGGCAGGCCGAACGCGATGCCGACCAGTGCCGCGCAGACGCCGGCCAGCAGGAACGACACGATCTGCGGCAGCCACGGCAGGCGCAGGACGAAGTTGTAGGCGGCGAACGCGCCGACCGCCATGAAGGCCGCGGACCCGAGCGACAGCTGGCCCGCGTAGCCGGTCAGGATGTTGAGGCCGATCGCGGCGAGCGAGAAGATCAGGATCGGGATCAGCAGCGCGGTGAACCAGTAGTCGCTGACGAACAGCGGTACCAGCACGAACACCACGGCCAGCAATGCGAAGAACGCGATGCGGTCCTGGCGGATCGGCAGCAACTGCTGATCGGCGGCGTAGGTGGTCTTGAACTGACCGGCTTCGCGATAGAGCATCAGCGGTCCAGTTCCATATTGAAACCGTCATTCCCGCGAACGCGGGAACCCCGCGACTTCGGGTGACGCACCGGACCGAGCAACGACACTGGATCGCCGCTTTCGCGGGGACGACGGTGACGAAGCAGGGCCATGATCGTTCGCATCGTCACACCCGGTCGATGTGACGTTCGCCGAACAGGCCCTCGGGCCGGATCAGCAGGAAGGCGAGCGCCAGCACGTAGGGGAACCAGCTCTCGAGTCCGCCGCCGACATAGGGGCCGATGTAGACCTCGGCCAGCTTCTCGGTGCTGCCGATGATCAGGCCACCGACGATTGCGCCGGGTACCGACGTGAAGCCGCCGAGAATGAGCACCGGCAACGCCTTCAGCACGACCGCGACGAGCGCGAGCTGCACGCCGTTGCGCGCACCCCAGAGCAGCCCCGCGACCAGGGCGACGAAACCGGCGACGCCCCACACGATCATCCAGATCACCTGCAGCGGGATGCCGATCGACAGCGCGGCCTGGTGGTCGTCGGCCACGGCGCGCAAGGCCCGGCCGATCTTGGTCTTCTGGAAGAACAGCGCGAGGGCGGCGACCAGCGCGCCGGCGATGACGGCGGCCGACAGGTCGAAGGTGGAGATGGCGATGTTGTAGTGGTCGAGAAAATACGGCAGCGGCTCGTCGGGGATGCCGAGGCGGATCTCGTGGCTCTCGTTGCCCCACAGGAACGGACCGAGTCCTTCGAGGAAGAACGTGAGGCCGATGGTGGCCATGAACAGCGAGATCGGGGGCTGGTTGACCAGCGGCCGCAGCACGAAGCGTTCGGTCAGCACGCCGAAGAGAATCATGATCGCCAGCGCGAGGATCAGTGCAATGCCGAACGGCACCCCCTTGGCGAGGATGCCGACGAACGACAGCGCTGCGAAATAGACCATCGCGCCCTGCGCGAAGTTGAACACGCCGGACGCCTTGTAGATCAGCACGAAGCCGAGCGCGACGAGCGAGTACATCACGCCCGAGAGCAGGCCGCCGATCAGGACTTCGAGGAAGAATTGCATCAGTCGGCTTCCATCAATGCACGACCCCGAGATAGGCATCGATCACGTTCTGATTCTTCCGCACCTCGTCCGGCGTGCCGTCGCCGATCTTCTTGCCGTAGTCCAGCACCACCACGCGATCCGAGATGTCCATCACCACGCTCATGTCGTGCTCGATCAGCACGATGGTCGTGCCGAACTGGTCGTTGACGTCGAGGATGAAGCGGCACATGTCCTGCTTCTCTTCGACGTTCATGCCGGCCATCGGCTCGTCGAGCAGCAGCAGCTTGGGTTCCGCGGCCAGCGCGCGCGCCAGCTCCACGCGCTTCTGCAGACCGTAAGGCAGCCGGCCCACCGAGGTCTTGCGGATGTGCTGGATCTCGAGGAAGTCGATCACCTCCTCGACGTGCTTGCGATGGCGCAGTTCCTCGTTGCGCGAGAAGCCCAGATGCAGCGCGTCGAGAATGAAGTTGCCGCGCATCAGCGTGTTGCGGCCGGTCATGATGTTGTCGAGCACGCTCATGCCCTTGAACAGCGCGATGTTCTGGAACGTGCGGGCGATGCCTTCGCGTGCGGCCTCGTGCGGCCTGATGTTCTTGCGCTCGCTGCCGTGGAAGATGATGCGGCCCTTCTGCGGGTGATACACGCCGTTGATGACGTTGAGCATCGAGCTCTTGCCGGCGCCGTTCGGCCCGATGATGGCGCGGATCTCGTGCTCGCGGACGTCGAACGAGATGTCGGTCAGCGCCTTGACGCCGCCGAACGACAGCGAGATCGACTCGAGCTGCAGGATCACGTCGCCGATGCGGCGCGTACCCGGACCGCCCGTCGCGCCGACCGGGCCGCCGCCCGCCGTGTCGTCCTCGTCGATCTCGCGTTGAAGGCGATCAGGCCGCATGCGCCAGCGCCCCGAAGGTCTTCGCGTCGCGGATCCTGAGGTCGGCCTCGATGGCACCGCGACGGCCGTCCTCGAACTTGACCTCGGTGGAGATGAACTGCGACGTGCGACCCGCGTACAGCGCGTCGACCAACACGCCGTACTTCTCGGCGATGAAGCCGCGACGGACCTTGCGGGTGCGCGTCAGTTCGTCGTCGTCGGGGTCGAGCTCCTTGTGCAGGATCAGGAAGCGGCGCACCTGCGACCCGGCGAGGGCCGCGTCCTGCGACAGCGCGAGGTTGGCCTCCTCGATGCATTCCTGGACGAGACGGTAGACCTCGTCCTTCTGTGCCAGGTCGGTGTACCCGGCATACGGCAGGTTGCGGCGCTCGGCCCAGTTGCCCACGGCCGTCACGTCGATGTTGATGAACGCGCAGCACATGTCGCGCCCGTTGCCGAAGGCCACCGCCTCCTTGATGTACGGGAAGAACTTGAGCTTGTTCTCGATGTACTGCGGCGCGAACAGTGCGCCGTCGTGGTCGCCGCCCTTGAGGCGACCCACGTCCTTCGCACGATCGATGATCTTGAGTTCGCCCCGGTCGTCGACGAAGCCTGCGTCGCCGGTCATGAACCAGCCGTCGTCGGTCACCGACTCGGCCGTCGCCTCCGGCTGGCGGTAGTACTCCTTCAGCATGCCCGGCGAGCGGATCTGCACCTCGCCGTTGTCGGCGATGCGCAGCGACACGCCGGCCATCGGCTTGCCGACCGTGTCGAGGCGAACCTCGCCGCTCTTCTGCTTGCAGACGTACGCGCAAGTCTCGGTCTGGCCGTAGAACTGCTTGATGTTGATGCCGATGGAGCGATAGAAGCCGAACAGGTCGGGCCCGATCGCGGCGCCGCCGGTGTAGGCCACGCGCAGGCGGCTCATGCCGAGCACGTTGCGCAGCGGTCCGTAGATCACGAGGTTGCCGATCGCGTACAGCACGCGGTCGCCGAAGCCGACCGGCCGGCCGTCCATGAGGTCGGCGCCGCAGCGCCTGGCCACGCCCATGAAGGTCTTGTACAGCCAGCGCTTGACGGCGCCCGCGTCGTCCATGCGGATCGTGACCTGCGTGAGCAGGTTCTCGAACACGCGCGGCGGCGCGAAGTAGTAGGTGGGACCGATCTCGCGCAGGTCGGTCATCACGGTGTCGCCGGACTCGGGACAGTTGACGCAGTAGCCGGCCGCGAGCGCCTCGGCGTACGAGAACAGGTGGTCGCCGACCCACGCCATCGGCAGGTAGCTGAGCACCTCGTCACGCTCGTTGAAGCCGTCGAACGCCACCGCGCCGCGCGCGACGTCGATGAACGCGCGATGGGTCTGGCACACGCCCTTGGGCTTGCTGGTGGTGCCCGACGTGTAGAGCATCACCGCCACGTCGTCGGCGTTGCCGGCGGCGACCTCGCGCGCGAAGAACGTCGGGTCACGCGCCAGCAGCGCGCGGCCGTCGCGCTGCACGTCCGCGAAGGACTTGAGCTGCGGCGCGTCGTAGTGGCGCATGCCGCGCGCGTCGTCGTAGAGGATGGTCCGCAGCTTCGGCAGCCGCGGCAGCATCTCGAGCAGCTTGTCGACCTGCTCCTGGTCCTCGGCGATCGCGATGCCGACCTCCGCGTCCTCGAGCACGAACTGCATCTCGCTGGCGACGGCGTCCTGGTACAGCGGCACCGGCACGGCGCCGAGCGCCTGCGCCGCGGTCATCGCCCAGTACAGACGCGGCCGATTGTCGCCGACGATCGCGAGATGGTCGCCGCGCCCGAGGCCGAGCAGCGAAAGACCGGCGGCCAGCGCCTCGACCTCGGCGAGCACCTGCGACCAGGTCCAGGTTTGCCAGATGCCGAGATCCTTCTCGCGGATCGACGCACGATCGCCACGGACCTTCGCATGCTCGATCAGCAGACGGGGCATGGTCGCGCCGTCACCCGGCACGCCCGAGGGGTTGCCGACCTCTCCAGTCATCGTCACCAAAGCTCCATCGATCTCTCGGTCTGCGAGTACGGACGGCTCGGCCGGCACGACTCGATCGCACACCGATCCCGGGCGCGAGCGCTTTTTTTTGCAGCCCGCAAGTTTCGCATCGGACCCCGCAAGAAGCGTTAGGGTCTTACCCTGCCGCCTTCCGCGCTGCACGCGAACTGCGGGGAACGCCGCGGCTGCCCGGGTGCGAATGGCCGCGGGGGGGCGGCCGGAAGGCCGGCGGCGTCAGACGCCGAGATGGCGTTGCAGGATCTCGGGCCGGGCCTTGAGGTCGCGGGCCAGGCCCTCGTGGACGATGTGCCCGTTGTTGACGATGTAGATACGGTGCGCCAGCGCCAGCGTGGCCGCGAGGTTCTGCTCGACGAGTACGATGGTCTGTCCCGCAGCGGCGAGGGTGCGACACGCCTTCATCAGGTCCTGCACGATCACCGGTGCGAGGCCCTCGAACGGTTCGTCGAGCAGGATCAGCTTCGGGTCGCGCACGAGAGCGCGTGCGATCGCGAGCATCTGCTGCTCGCCGCCGGACAGGTCGGTCCCGCGGCTGCCGCGTCGTTCCTTCAGTCGCGGAAACATCTCGTAGACGCGATCGAGCGGCCAGCGCGCCGGCGCGGTCAGCCCGGCGAGGATGATGTTCTCCTCGACGTTCAGACTGCCGAAGATGCGCCGGTCCTCGTGGACGAGTTGCATGCCCGCCTGCGCGATCGCGTGGCTCTTCTTCCCGGCAACGTCGTGTCCGTCGAAGACCACCGAGCCGCTGCGCGGGGTCACGACGCCCATCAGGCTCTTCAACGTCGTGCTCTTGCCGGCGCCGTTGCGTCCGAGCAGCGCGACGACCTCGTTCGGCTCGACGCGCAGCGAGACGTCGAACAGGATGTGCGAGTCGCCGTAATAGCTATTCAGACCCTGGACCTCGAGCAGGCTCATTCGAGAACTCCGCCGAGATAGGCTTCCTGCACCAGCGTATTGCCCTTGATCTCGTCGGGCGTACCCTCCACCAGCACCCGGCCTTCCTGCAGGACCGTGACCTTCTGGGCCAGTTCGAAGAGCGCATCCATGTCGTGGTCGATGATGATCATCGTCCGGCCCGCGCTGATCGACTTGAGCAGCCGGACGGTCGATACGCGCTCCTGTGGACTCATGCCGGCGAGCGGCTCGTCGAGCAGCAGCAGGCTGGGGGACGTGGCGAGCGCGAGGCCGATCTCGAGGCGCCGCTTCTCGCCGTACGCGAGCGATGCGACCGGCGTGTCGGCGCGGCGTGACAGGTTGACGAGTCCGAGCACATGCTCGACCTGATCGTCGAGCCCGGGGATCTTCGCCGGCGAGCGCAGCAGGTCCATGCGGAACTTGCCGCGCAGGTCGGCGAGCGCCGCCACCGTCAGGTTCTCGCGGGCGGTCAGGTGCGTGAAGAGCTGGTTGACCTGGTAGCTCTTCGTGAGGCCGAGCTGGCAGACGTCGGTGACGCTCATGCCGGTGATGTCCTTGCCCTCGAAGACGATGGAGCCCGAGGTCGGCGCCACCTCGCACGTCAGCATCTTGAAGAACGTGGACTTGCCCGCGCCGTTCGGACCGATGATGCCGCGCAGTTCGCCATGCTCGACGGTGAAATCGATGTCGCTGTTGGCCATCAGCCCGCCGTAGCGCTTGGAGAGCTTGGTCGCGCGCAGGATCGGACCGGAGGTCCGATCGATGGCGCGGTGCCGCGCCGGCATCGCCGCCACGGGCGCTTCGTCCAAGGCGTCTTCGTCGCCGGCGGATTCCTGCTCCCGGGCCGCGTCGCTGCGGCGCTGCCCGAGCCACACGCGCAGGCTGACGAAGCCTCCGATGACGCCGCGGCGCAGGAAGAACACGAGCAGCACGAAGATCGCGCCCAGCACCAGCTTCCACGCGGCGCCGAGATGCAGCGCGTCCTGCAGGAAGTCGCGCAGGTAGAGCCAGATCGCGGCGCCTACCAGCGGGCCGTACAGCGTGCCGAGCCCACCGATCACGCTCTGCATGACGAGCTGGCCCGACGTGTCGAACGTGAAGGCGTCGGGCGGCATGTAGCCCTGCAGCACGCCGAGCAGCCCGCCGGCGATGCCGCCGTACGCGGCCGCGATCACGAACACCAGCAGCTTGTAGCGATGCACGTCGTGCCCGACCGCCTCGGCGCGCAGCGGATTGTCGCGGATCGCGACCAGGATGCGACCGACCGGCGAATGGACGATGCGCCGCGCGAACACGATCCCGATGAAATAGCAGACGGCGAGGAAGCCGTACATGCTCCAGCCGCTGGTGATCGCGATCGTCGTGAAGCCGAGGTAGAACACCGGTGCGGGCACGCCGGGCAGACCGTTCTCGCCTCCGGTGTACGCGGACAGCGGCGAGTTCTCCACGAAGAAGAACACCTCGGCGATCGCGACGGTGATCATCGCGAAGTAGATGCCGGTGCGGCGCAGCGCGATCAGGCCGACGACGTAGCCGATCGCCGCGGCGGCCACGGTCCCGATCAGGAGCGCGAGCGTCACGCTCGGAAAGCCGGTCCGCGTCAGGAGGTACGCGGCGATGAAACCACCGGTCCCGAAGAAGGCCGACTGGCCGAGCGAGAGCTGGCCGGTGTAGCCGAACAGCAGGTCGAAGCCGATCCCGAACAGGCCGAGAACCAGGATGCGGTTCATGGTGTCGGTCGCGAAACCGAGCGAAGGCAGCACGAACGGCGCCGCGACGAGCGCGATGGCCGTCAGGATCTCGGCGCGTCCGTAGCGACGCGCAGGGTAGAGACGGGCCATCGCGTCAGCTCCGTGTCTGGCTGCCGAGCAACCCGTGGGGCCGCAAGACCAGCACCAGCGTCATCGCGACGAACAGCATGAGATACGCGTAGCCGGGATTGATCATCGAGGTGATGCTGAGGATTTCGCCGGCGATGATGCCGCCGAGGATGGCGCCAGGGAAGGAACCGACGCCGCCGATCACGATCACCACGAAGGTCTGGATCAGGATCGATTCGCCGCTATCCGGCGTGATCGGCGCGACGGGCAGGTTGACGGCGCCGGCGAAACCGGCCGCCATCGCGCCGATGCCGAACACGACCATGAAGATGCGGTACACGTTGATGCCGAGCGAGTCGACCATCACCGCGTCCTCGATGCCGGCGCGCACGATCATGCCGAGCCGCGTGCGATACAGCACGATGTAGAGCGCGAGCAGCGCGACGGCGACGATACCGACGACCGCGAGCCGATAGGTCGGATAGATCACGAAGCCGAGCGACGTGATGCCCGTGGCCCACGACGGCGACGGCATCGACTTCGACAGGCTGCCGAAGAAGTAGCGGATGACCTCGACGAAGCAGATGCCGAGTCCGAACGTCACCAGGATCTGGTCTTCGTCCGGACGGCTGTAGAAATGGCGGATGACGATCCGTTCCATCAGCACGCCGACCAGCATCACGAACAGCGAGCCCGCGAGGACGGCCACCACGTACGAATCGGTGTACGTGTAGGCGACATAACCGGCGTAGCCGCCGATCATGAACATCGCGCCGTGCGCGAGATTGAGAACGCCGAGCGTTCCATAGATGATGGTCAGGCCGGAGCTGATGAGCGCGAGAAGCGCTCCCAGCACCAGCCCGTTGAACATCTGCGAGACCAGGTTGGCCCAACTGAACATCGACGCCCTTTCGAAGGCGGGTCAGCCGCGAACGATCAGGTATAGCTGCCCAGCTTGCAGCCGAAGGCGTCCGGCGCCTGCATCAGCGGGCCGCCGTCGACGATGTCGACGACATCGAAGTAGTCGTCCTTGGCCTTCATGGCCGACGGCTTCTTGCCCTTGACGATGATCACCGGCCGCACCAGCTGGTGGTCTTCGGGACGGAAGCGGACGTCGCCGACGGTCGACTGGACCACCTTGCCCGCTTCGTACGCCTTGATGACATCGGGGGGATTGAAGGTCTTCGCGCGCTCGCAGGCATCAGCCCACATCGCGATCTGCATGTAGGCGGAGTTCGCGCCCCACTCGGGGTTGTAGTTGTACTTCGCCTTGAAGGCCGCGTTGAACATCTTCGCGAGCGGGTACTTGTCCTCGATCGTCCACCAGTAGTCGGTGCCCGCGTAGACGCCCTGGATCACCTCCTCGCCGACTTCCTTCGCGATGAACGGCGTGTTGTACGGCAGGACCAGCGTCATCTTCTGCAGGATGCCGAAGTTGCTGGCCTGCTTGATCGACAGCACCGCATCGCGACCGAAGTTGATGTTGATGACGACGTCCGCGCCGCTGTTGGCGACGTTGAGCAGGTACGACGAGAAGTCGGTCGTGCCGAGCGGCGAAACCTGGTTCGTCGCCACCGTCCAGTCGCCCTTGGTCTTGAGCACCGCCTCCATCGATTCGCGCACCGTGTGACCGTAGGTGTAGTCGGGCGTGAGGAACGCGATCTTCTTGCCGCGACCGATGTTCTTGATCAGCACCGGCGCGATCGCCTGCGCCGCGGTCTGCGCGTAGAAGCACTGGCGGAACGAGTAGCGCACGCAGTCCTT
>JBBRRW010000141.1:0-9114 GCA_038245975.1 Burkholderiales bacterium | reverse complement strand
GGTCCAGGATCGCGTGAGCAAGGCGCTGCGCCAGCTCGCAGAAGCGGAGAAGTACGACCTCATCCTGCAGGACGGCGCGTTCGTCAGCCCGCGGATCGACGTGACCGACAAGCTGCTGAAGCTGATGAACGCGGCCGCTCCCACGTCCAAGTAGGACGGGATGGCGCGCGGTCGCACGAGCACCCGCACATCGGCACGCGCATGAAAGCCGCCGTCACGCCGACGACGCTGCAGGATCTCGTCGAGCGATTCGGCGGCGAGTGCGGCGGCGATCTGCAACGCCGCGTTTCGGGGTTCGCCCCGCTCGAGACCGCGACGGAGGAGCAGCTGGCGTTCGTGACGGCGGCCCGCTACCGGTCGGCCGTGGCGACGAGCAAAGCGTCCGCGGTGCTCGTCACAAGCCAGGACGCCGAACTGCTCGCGTCCGCAGCCGAGCGCCTCTGGGTCTGTCGCGATCCCTACCTGCAGTTCGCGCGGATCGCCCAGCATTTCGAATCCCTTGTGCGCCCCGCGATATCCGCCGGCATCCATCCCACCGCGGTGATCGCCGACGATGCACGGGTCGATGCGACGGCATCGGTGGGCGCCCATGTCGTGATCGGCGCGCGCGCCGTCGTCGGTGCCGGCGCGCGCATCGGCGCGGGTTCGCAGATCGGCGACGACGTGTCGATCGGCGCCGATGCGCTTTTGCATCCCCGCGTGACCGTGTACCCCGCCTGCACCCTCGGCTCGCGCTGCATCGTGCATTCCGGCGCGGTGATCGGTGCCGACGGTTTCGGCTTCGCGAAGGACGGCCCGCGCTGGGTCAAGATTCCGCAGGTCGGCGGCGTGGTGATCGGCGACGACGTGGAGATCGGCGCGAACACGACGATCGATCGCGGCGCGCTCGACGACACGCGGATCGGCAACGGCGTCAAGCTCGACAACCAGATCCAGATCGGCCACAACGTGCACGTGGGCGACGACACCATCATGGCGGCCTTCGTGGGCATCGCCGGCAGCGCGATCATCGGCCAGCGCTGCCTGATCGGCGGCGCGGCCCGCATCATGGGGCACGTGACGATCGCGGACGACGTCGTGGTTTCGACGCAGACCTTCGTCAGCCGGTCCATCGCCAAGCCCGGTCAGTACACCGGCTACTATCCGATGGCCGAGCACGCCGCGTTCGAGAAGAGCGCCGCGGTACTGCGACGACTGGACGGCCTGCGCGAGCGGGTGCGCCGCCTCGAAGCAGGGACACGGGCTGCCGCCGGCGAGACCACGAGCGCCGTAGCGCGCGAACCCTCCGAGCCCGAAAGGCCTGCATGACCTCCCTGGACATCCATCAGATCCTCGAGCATCTGCCGCATCGCTATCCGATGCTGCTGGTCGACCGCGTGCTCGAAGTCGAAGCCGGCAAGACCATCAAGGCGCTGAAGAACGTCTCGATCAACGAGCCGTTCTTTCCCGGCCACTACCCGCACAGCCCGGTGATGCCGGGCGTCCTCGTGATCGAGGCGCTGGCCCAGGCGGCCGCCATCCTGTCGTTCGTCACGATGGGCACGAAGCCCAACGCGCAGTCGCTGTACTACTTCGTCGGCATCGACAACGCGCGCTTCAAGAAACCGGTGATGCCGGGCGACCAGATGATCCTCGAGGTCTCGCTGACGCGCTCGCTGCGCGGCATGTGGAAATACGCCGCGGCTGCCAAGGTCGATGGCGCGCTGTGCGCCGAGGCCGACCTGATGTGCGCGTACAAGATGGTCGTGCCCGCAGGCGCTGCGCCCGATCAGTGACGTCATGGCGCAGGCGAAGATCCATCCGACCGCACTGGTCGACCCGCAGGCCCGTCTCGCGGAAGACGTCGAGGTAGGGCCGTACTGCGTGATCGGACCGCACGTGACGATCGGCGCTTCCACGGTGATCGCGTCGCACGTCGTCATCGAGGGCCGCACGACGATCGGCGCGCGCAACCGCATCGCGGCGTTCAACGCCATCGGCGGCGACCCGCAGGACAAGAAGTACGCCGGCGAGCCGACACGCCTCGAGATCGGCGACGACAACGTCATCCGCGAGTACGGCACCTACAACCTCGGCACGGCGCAGGGCGGTGGCGTGACGCGGATCGGCAACGACAACTGGATCATGGCCTACGTGCACGTGGCCCACGACTGCATGGTCGGCGACCACACCATCTTCGCCAACAAGGCGCAGATCGCCGGCCATGCCGAGGTGGGCGACTGGGCGATCCTCGGCGGCGACACCGGCGTGCATCAGTTCGTCCGCATCGGCGCCCATGCCTTCACCGGCATCGGGACGATGTTGCGCCAGGACGTGCCGCCGTTCGTGATGGTCAGCGGCGACCCGGCCACGCCGCACGGCATCAACGTCGAGGGTCTCAAGCGGCGCGGTTTCGACGCCGCCAAGATCGCGGCGCTGCGCCAGGCCTACAAGTCGCTGTATCGCAACGGCCTGACGCTCGAGGAAGCGCGCGCGTCCATCGACGCGCTGGCCGCCGGGTCCGGTGAGTCCGGCGATGCGCTGCGCGCGTTGAACGCTTTTCTCGGCAGCGCGACGCGCGGCATCGTTCGCTGAGAACGCGACCTTGCCGACGATGATGCCGCGATGAGCGTCCCGATCGCCATGGTCGCCGGCGAGGCGTCCGGCGATCTCCTGGCCGGCCTGCTGCTGCCTCCGCTGGCCGTGCACATCCCTGACGTGGCGACCTTCGGCATCGGCGGCCCGCGAATGGCGGCGGCCGGTTTTCGCGTCGACTGGCCGGTCGACCGGCTGGCGGTACGCGGTTACGTCGAGGTGCTGCGGCACTACTTCGAGATCGCCGGCATCCGCAGGCAACTGACGCAGCGCATGCTGGCCGATCCGCCGGCCGCCTTCGTCGGCATCGACGCGCCCGACTTCAATCTCGATCTCGAGGTGCGCCTGCGCGAGGCCTGGAGCGGGCAACAGCGGCCGGTGGTCCACTTCATCGGGCCGTCGATCTGGGCGTGGCGCGGCAAGCGCATCGATAAGATCGCGCGCGCGGTCGACCATATCCTCGTCGTGTTCCCGTTCGAGGCCGAGATCTACCGCAAGGCCGGCATCGCGGCCACCTACGTCGGTCATCCGCTGGCCGACGTCATCCCGCTCGTGCCCGATCGCGATGCCGCACGCAAGGCGCTGGGGATCGCGAGCGACGTGCGGCTCGTCGCGCTGCTGCCCGGCAGCCGGCTGTCCGAGATCGAGTACATGGCGTCGACCTTCATCGACGCCGCGGCGCTGCTGCATCGTCGCGATCGCTCGCTGCGCTTCGTGGTACCGATGGCCGGCCCTGCCGCGCGTGCCGCGTTCGATGCGATCCGCGCGGGCCGCCATGCGGACCTGCCGCTGCAGGTCGTCGACGGACAGTCGCACGCGGCGCTGGCGGCCGCCGATGCGGTGCTGGTGGCGAGCGGCACGGCGTCGCTCGAGACCGCGCTGTTCAAGCGGCCCATGGTCATCGCCTACAAGATGGCCGCGCTGACCGCGATGATGATGCGGCGGATGGGCTACCTGCCGTGGGTCGGCCTGCCCAACATCCTCGCGCGCGAATTCGTCGTGCCCGAGTTCCTCCAGGAGGCGGCGACGGCCGAAGCGCTGGCCGACGCGCTGCAGTTCCAGCTCGACGACGTCGACAACCGGCAGCGGCTGGAAGAGCGCTTCCTCGCGATGCACACGAGCCTGCGCTGCAACACCGGCGAACGCGCCGCGACCGTCATCGCCGACCTTGTCCGAAGGACCTGAGCATGGCGCGCCACCGAACCCTGTCGTTGCGCTTCTTCACGTCGGCCACGCGGGTCTGCGGCGTCGACGAGGCCGGACGCGGTCCGCTGGCCGGACCCGTGTACGCGGCCGCCGTCATCCTCGACCCGGACCGGCCGATCCGCGGCCTGCGCGACTCGAAGCAGTTGTCCGCCGACCGGCGCGAAAGCCTCGCCGAGCGGATCCGCGAGAAGTCGCTGGCGTGGTCGGTCGCGTCGGCCTCGGTCGAGGAGATCGACACCATCAACATCCTGCAGGCCAGCCTGCTGGCGATGCGGCGGGCCGTCGACGGTCTGTCGGTCGTGCCGGGGCACGTGCTGGTCGACGGCAACCAGCTTCCCAAATGGCATCACACCTGCGAGGCGATCGTGCAGGGCGACAGCAAGGTCGCCGCGATCTCGGCTGCGTCCATCCTCGCGAAGACCGCCCGCGATGCATTGATGCGGGCGCTGCACGACGAGCATCCGCAATACGGGTTCGACCAGCATGTCGGCTATGCGACCCCACAGCATCTCGCTTGCCTGGCGCTGCACGGCGCGTCGGTGATCCATCGCCGCAGCTTCGCGCCGGTCCGCGCCGCGATCGAGGCACGCATCGGTGTCGGGTTCGTGGTGGACGCGCGGGCGAGCGCGTGGAGCGACGACCCGCTGCCATGAGCTGCCCGACATGAAGCGCATCGCGTCGCGCGACAATCCTTTCTTCAGGACGCTGCGGCAATGGTCGACCGACGCGGGCGCCCGACGCGAGGCCGGCGTCGCGCTGCTCGAGGGCGTCCACCTCGGTGACGCCTATCTGCGCAGCGGCGGCGTTCCCCGACACGTGGTGGTGGGCCGGTCGGCGCTCGACCACGCCGAAGTGATCGACCTGCTCGGCCGCTTCGACGAGCGCCTGCCGGCGGCGGCCCGGTGGGTCCTCGACGACGCGTTGTTCGCGGCGCTGAGCCAACTCGCGCAGGGCGTCCCGCTGCTGACGATCGTCGAGCGTCCGCAACCGGCATTGCCGACGCGGATCGCACAGCCGTCGGTGCTGCTCGACCGCATCCAGGACCCGGGCAACCTCGGGTCCATCCTGCGCAGCGCGGCCGCGGCCGGCATCGCCGACGTCTACCTGTCGCGCGGGTGCGCGGGCGGCTGGTCGCCGAAGGTGTTGCGCGCCGGGATGGGGGCCCACTTCCATCTGCGGATCTTCGAGGACTGCGACCTGGCCGCGCTGATGGGCATCGCGGCGATCCCATGGATCGCCACGAGCCCGCATGCCGCAGCGACGCTCTACCAGACCGACCTGCGAGACGCCGTCGCCTGGGTGTTCGGACACGAAGGGCAGGGCCTCGATAGCGCGCTGATGCAGGCCGCGACGACGGTGCGCATCCCGCAGCCGGGCCACGGCGAGTCGCTGAACGTGGCCGCGTCGGCAGCGATCTGTTTCTTCGAGCAGGCCCGGCAGCGGCACGCGCGCTAGCGGCGCGGACCCGGACTACTGCGGGATGTCCGGATTCGGCGAGTCGCCCTGATGGGCCAGCAACGTCTCGATGTCTTCGACGACGATGGCCGGCGAGAACAGGAAGCCCTGGTAGTAGTCGCATCCCGCGTCGCTCAGCGCCTGCAGCTGCTGATCGTTCTCGACGCCTTCGGCCGTGGTCGACAGGCCCAGGCCGCGCGCCAGGCTGATGACCGACGTGGTGATCGCGGCATCGCCCGCGTCGTGCAGCATGTCGCGGATGAAGCTCTGGTCGATCTTCAGCGTGTCGACGTCGAGCTGCTGCAGGTGCGAGAGGCTGGAGAAGCCCGTGCCGAAGTCGTCGATCGCGATACGCATGCCGCGATGCTTGAGGTCGGCGATGACGTTCTTGGTCACGCCGAGGTCGAACAGCATGCTGGTCTCGGTGATCTCGACCTCGATGAAGCGCGGGTCCACGCCCGACTCCTCGATCACGCGATCGACCTCGTCGATGAACGTGGCCACCAGCAGCTGGTGCGCGGAGAAGTTGATCGACAGCACGCCGAGGCGCACGCCGCGATCCTGCCAGTCCCGCAACTGGCGACAGGCCTTGCGGAAGACATAGAGACCCAGCTCGTGGATGAGCCCGGACTCTTCCGCGATCACGATGAATTCCTTCGGCGAGACGACGCCGAGGCGAGGATCGGTCCAGCGCAGCAGCGCTTCGGCGCCGACGATGCGGCCGTCCGCGATGCGGACGCGGGGCTGGAAGTAGAGCCGCAGCGCGTCCTTCTGCAGCGCGAACTTGAGGGCGCCCTTGACGGCGCTGCGGCGTTCGCTGCGCTGTGCCAGCAACGCCGAGAAGAACTCGAAGCGGTTCTTGCCGTTCTCCTTCGCGCGGTACATCGCGAGGTCGGCGCTGCGGATCAGCGCTTCGGGCGCGCGGCCGTGGTCGGGATAGACCGCGATGCCGATCGACGAAGTGACCGACAGCCGCTGGTTCTCGACGCGGATCGGCGTGCCGAGCGCAGCGATGATGCGTTGCGCGGTCTCGTGCGCGATCGCCTTCGGGCGGGCATGGCCGATCACGACCATGAACTCGTCGCCGCCGATCCGCACGACTTCGTCCTCGGCACGGACGCAGTGACGCAGGATCGCCGCGACCTCGACCAGCATCAGGTCGCCGACGCGATGGCCGAGCGTGTCGTTGATGTTCTTGAAATGGTCGAGATCGAGAAACAGCACCGCGACGCCGGTGTTGCCCTGGCGTGCGCGCTCGATGAACGCACGCAACGTGGGCTCGAGCGCGTTGCGGTTGAGCAGGCGCGTCAACGTGTCGCGTTGTGCGATCTCGGTCAGGCGGCGCTCCGACTCCACGCGCTGCGAGACGTCCTGGATCAGCGCGAGCGACGACGTGATGCGTCCGGCCGTGTCGCGCAAGGCCGCGATGTGCCATTCGCAGGTCACCGTCGAGCCGTCCCGGCGACGCGCGTCAACCACGTGCAGCCGCGTGTTGCCGGTGGCCGTGTCGGGGTCGTCCTCGTCGGGCAGGAAGTCGGTGAGCAGGTCGCGGTCGACCAGTCCGAGGTCGGCGAACGACTGTTCGATGACTTCGTCGCGGCACCAGCCGAACAGCGTCTGCGCCTGCGACGACCAGCGCGTGACGCGACCCTTGCCGTCGAGGGTGAACGACGCGAGCGGCGTGTTCTCGAAGTGCGCCGTCAGCAGCCCGTTGGCCTGCTGCAGCGCGATCTCCTGCTTCTTGCGCGACTGGATGTCGGTGGCGGTCGTGTAGAAGCCGGTGATCAGGTCCTGTTCGTCGCGGGTCGGCACATAGCGGATCAGCACCCAGCGCCGCGCGCCGTCGTGATAGCGCATCTCGCGTTCGTACTGCACCGACTCGCCGCCGAGCGCGGCCTGGATGTACGGCTGCGCGAAGCGATAGTCGTCGCTGGACATGAGGTCGCGCATCGGCATGCCGATCAGTTCCTCGGTCGAGCGGCTGTACCACGCGGTGGTGGTGTGGTTGACGAAGCGCAGTCGCTCGTCGGCGTCGACGAAACTGATCGGCAACGCGACGCTGTCCATCGCGCGCTGCATCTCGCGCAGCGATTCCTCGTAGGCGAGTCGCGCCTCCTTGGCCGCGCTGATGTCCTGAATGACGAAGTACACGCCGCGGACCGTGCCGCTGGCCTGCAGGTCGGGCAGCCAGTCGGCGGACAGGAAGCGTTGCGGGCCGCCGGCCACCGGCACTTCGTGCTCCGTGTGCAGGCGCTTGCCGGCCATGGCTTCGGCGAACGACGGTCTGAAGATGCGGGCGATGTCGCGACCGAACACCGCACCGCCGGTATGGCCGATGACCTCGTCCTTGGATCGCGCGACGAAGTCCTCGTAGGCGCGGTTGGAGAACTGGTGCACGCCGTTCGGATCGAGATAGCTGAGCGGCTGCGGGAAATTCTCGACGAAGGCCTCGATCCACTGCTGGTGCCGGGCGCGCGTTTCGGCGGCGAGTTTCGAGTCGGTGATGTCGGACGCGATCGAATAGATGCCGCGCGGCGTGCCGTCCTCGGCGAAGTCGCCGACCAGCGACACGCTGAGCCAGCGGCTCTCGCCGGCGTTCGCGCTGGCCAGGCGTTCGAAGGTAACGCGCTCGCCGCGCAGCGCGGCGGCGGCATGCGGTTCGGTCTCGCCGGCCAGCGCAGGGCCGAGGACTTCGGAGGCGGTCTTGCCCGCGATCTCGTCGAGGCTCGCGAAACCGTGATCACCGAGGAACCGCTGGTTGCAATAGCGGAAGCGCAGGTCGGTGTCGAAGTAGACGATCTGCGCGGGCAGGTTGTCGGTGAGGAAATGGATGCGGTCGTCGCGCTCGCGGACGGCGCGCTCGGCGCGCTTCTCGCCTTCGATGCTGCGCGACACGATGTAGAGGCCTTCGACCTCGCCGGCCTCGTTGCGGAACGGCAGGTAACGCACTTCCCGCCATTCGTTGCGGTCCCCGAATGCGCTGCTGCCCTCGCGCGTGAAGGTCTCGCCGGCGAAGGCCCGACTGAGCGAGCGCTCGAAGCGATTGCGGTTCTCCGTACCGAGCGCTTCCTCGATCGAATGGCCCAGCAGCAGTTCGCGCGCGAGCCCGGTGCGCCGGACGAAGCTTTCGTTGACATAGCGGAAGCGCCACTCGTGATCCAGGAAGACGATGGTCTCCGGGATGTGCTCGGTGAAGCCCCTGAAATGCGCTTCGCTTTCCTCGAGCTTCAGGGCCGCGAGACGCGAGACGTGGACGTCGGTGAGCAGCACGTAGATGCCGTTCTGCTGATCGTTGCGGTCGAACGCGGGCAGGAATTCCACGCGATGCCAGCGGACCTCGGCGCTTCCGAGTGCGAGTTGCCGCTCGGCGCTGTGCGCGCGGCCCGCGGCCGCGTGTGCCAGGCCTTGCCGCGACGCCTCCGCAAAGACGGTGGACAGCGCTTCCGGCGACGTGCCGCCGAGGTGCTGCTCGGCGACGCCGAACGCGTCGCAGAACGCACGATTGGCCCACTTGCAGACGCCGTCGTTGCCGATGAACACCAGCGGCAGCGGCAGGCTCTCGATCAGCTCGCGCTGCTTGCGTTCGCGCTCGAGCACGTCGTCCTGTGCGAGCCGCAGCGCGACGCGCATCGGCGCGTTGACGGCGCCGTCGAACGGCAGGACCGACGACTCGGTCGGTTCGTAGGTCTCAGCGGCCCGATCGGCTTCGCGACGTCCGAGCCCACGGAACACGCAGAGCACGCCGATCACGGTGCCGCTCGCGTCGCGCTGCGGTCGATACTGAAGGCGGCCGACGTCGCCGATCACGCCGTGGCGGCGGTGGGCGACATCGATGTCGAGGCTTTCGCCGGCCAGGGCGCGCTGCGCGTAGGCCATCGG
>JBBRRW010000140.1:0-9126 GCA_038245975.1 Burkholderiales bacterium | reverse complement strand
GCAACGCGGCTCCACTCCGGCAGGATGCGATGCGGCGCGGCGCTCCAGTGCAACGCGAGGTTCGACCACAGCACGTCGACGGTCTGCGCGGCGAACGGCAGCGCCGCGAAGTCCGCGTTGACGCGCAACGCACCGGTGCCGTGACCGACACCGAGGCCGAAAAGCCGCGAGAGCCCGAACGACCGCTTCTCGACGACGATGCGAGCGAGGCGCGGGCGGGCGATGTCCACCCCGCAGAGCGTCGCGCCGTCGAAGCGCTCGCGCAGCAGCGCGAAGTCCGCGCCGGACCCGCAGCCGAGGTCGAGCACCCGCGATGCGTCGATGCGGATCGTGGCGAGTCGCTCCATCATCCGACGCGCCACCTCGCGCCGCAGGAAGTCGTCTGCATCGAGCATGCGCACGCGGGAGAAATTGCGCTGTACCCGCGCCGCGTCGATCGGCAGGCGCTCGGTCTCGCGGAGCACGCTCATCGGCCTTCCCCGCGTCGATCGGCCGAATGGTCGATGCGATCGACCCGCACGCGCATTACGCTCGATCGCGTGGAAGAACCTGTCCGATGACTCCGTCGCGCCTGCGCTGGCCGAGGCGCACCGTCGCTTTGTCTGCTGGGCTGGCAACGCGCTACGGTGCTCTCGTCCTCGACGGGTTGTTCCCCGCGACCTGCCTGCTGTGCAACGCGGCCGGGGCGCCACTGTGCGATTCCTGCCGCGACGATGCGACCGGTCGTGCGCGCCACGCCTGCCCGTGCTGCGCGATCCCGCTGCCCGTCGACGTGCATGCACGGCGTTGCGGTCGTTGCCTCCGGCGCGCTCCGGCATTCGACCGCACGTTCGCCGCGGCCACCTATGAAGCGCCGTTCGCGCAGTTGGTCCGCGGCTTCAAGTACGGCGCGGCGCTGGCCTATGCACCCCTGTTCGCCGACCTGCTGCATGCCCGCATCACAGCGCTCGACCCTGCGATCGTCGACGACATCGACCTGCTGCTGCCGGTCCCGCTGGCCCACGAACGCATGGCGTCGCGCGGCTTCAATCAGTCGATCGAGATCGCGCGTCTCCTCGCGAGGCGCATCGGCAAGCCGCTCGATACGCGGAGCGTGCTGCGGATTCACGATACGTCGCCGCAGGCGGCACTGCCGTTCGAAGCGCGGCGGCGGAACATCCGCGGCGCCTTCTGCGTCGTCGACGCCCGACGCGCGGACCTGACCGGTCGCCGGGTCGCGGTGGTCGACGACGTGATGACCACCGGCGCGACGCTGGACGAACTCGCTCGGACGCTGAAGCGCGCCGGGGTAACCTCGGTCAGCAACTGCGTCGTCGCCCGAACGCCGTAAGCCCCCCGACCGACTCTTCCCGACTCCGCATGTTCCATGTCGTCCTGGTCTCCCCCGAGATCCCTCCCAATACCGGCAACGTGATCCGTCTGTGCGCGAACACCGGCTCGACGCTGCACCTGATCGAGCCGCTCGGCTTCCCGCTCGACGACGCACGGATGCGACGGGCCGGCCTCGACTATCACGAGTACGCGCCGATGCGGGTGCATCGGGACTGGCAGGCCTTCGTCGATGCCGAGCAGCCGCTCGCGGATCGCATGTTCGCGATGACGACGCGGGGCAGCATCGCGCCGCACGACGTTGCGTTCCGGGCGGGTGACTGGCTGATCTTCGGTTCCGAGACCCGCGGGCTGCCGGACAGGGTCAGGGATCGCTTCGACGCGGCGCATTGCCTGCGACTGCCGATGCGGCCGCAGCAGCGCAGCCTCAACCTGTCCAACGCGGTCGCCGTGGTGGTGTTCGAAGCGTGGCGACAGAACGGCTTCGCCGGCGCAGCACCGCGTTGATGGGGACACGCCGCATCAATGCTCGTGCCGCGGCGCGCGGGCGAGCAGATTGCCGAGCGCCTCGCGCGGCGAGAGTCCGTCGAACAGGATCGCCGCCACCGCGACGGTGATCGGCATGTCGACGCCCAGCCGTTCTGCGCTGGCCTTGATCGGGCGGACGCACTGGACGCCTTCGGCGACGTGGCCCAGCCCAGCCAGCACGGTGTCGAGAGCCTGTCCCTCGCCGATCGCCAGCCCGACCCGGCGATTGCGCGACAGGCCGCCGGTACACGTGAGGATCAGGTCGCCGACGCCGGTGAGGCCCATCAGCGTCTCGGCCGAGCCGCCGAGCGCGACACCGTAACGCATCATCTCCGACAGCCCGCGCGTGATCAGCGCGGCCCGTGCGTTGGCGCCGAGTTCGAGTCCGTCGGAGATGCCCGCGGCCACGGCCATCACGTTCTTCACCGCGCCGCCCACTTCGACACCGATGACGTCGGACGATCGATAGACGCGCACGGCGCCGCCGTGCAGCGTGTGGACGATGCGTTCGGCCAGCACCTCGTCGGCCGACGCCGCGGTCAGCGCCACCGGCATGCCAGCGGCGACCTCGCTGGCGAAGCTCGGTCCGGACAGTGCAGCCGCGGGTACGCCCGGCAGCACGTCGGCGATGATCTGGTGAGGCAGCAGGTGCGTCTCGGCTTCGAGGCCCTTGCAGACGCACACGACCTGGCGAGGTCGCATCGCGGCGAGGGCCAGCCCCGTCTCGCGCAGGCCCGCGACCGGCGTAGCCATCACGA
Organism: Burkholderiales bacterium; assembly: GCA_038245975.1. Lineage (GTDB taxonomy): Bacteria > Pseudomonadota > Gammaproteobacteria > Burkholderiales > Burkholderiaceae_D > CAHJXF01. Next base: position 6,511 of record JBBRRW010000140.1, on the reverse strand, counting down.
TCAGTTCGGCGTCGCTGACCGCTTCGGCGAGATCGCCGGTCACCGCGATGACCGGCGGCAGCACGAAACCCGGGAGGTAGCGGACGTTCTCGCGCGATGTCCGCAGTGCCGCCATCTGCGCGGCATCGCGCACGTACAGCGTGACGTCATGTCGCCGGGCTGCGATCAGCGCTAGAGCCGTACCCCAGGCACCGGCACCGACGATCGAGATGCGCATGTCAGCAGCCTTCCGTTGGCCGAACCGTGGCGGCTTGCCGCGTCCTGTCGCCACCCATGCGAACCGGTCCAGCGATCGCCGTCACTCGCCCCACACGCTGCCGACCCGGACGAAGCCGCTTACGCCATCGCGATGGCGCACGCCGACCCAGCCCGACGCGGGCGGCGACGCGAGATCCATCAGCACGCCCGGCTGGACGCGGAACAGCACGGCCGCGCCGTCGTCGGGACTGGCCCGCACCTCGAGCGGAACCGGATCGGTCGCGATCACCGCGCGTCGCCCGACCAGGGCCTTGTTCTCGATCCAGGACAGTCCGCCGTTCGCGTCGCGGACCCGCGTCCAGTCGGCTTGCGCGACGACGATCTCGACCGGCATGCCGCGAGGCGCGATGCCGGTCCGCAGACCCCGCAGCGTCGGCGCGTCGTAGAGGATGGCGGGATCGTTGCCGACCGACTTGTAGTCGATCGCCCACGCCGAGCCGAGCGCTGCGGTCGACACGCCGCATGCCAGCACCGTCCTCACGAGGACACGCATGACCGCGTGACGACCCGTTCGCATGCGCATGTCACGAGTCGCCATGATCGGCGCCTATTGCAGCGGCGTGCCGGCCGGGCTGACCAGCGACTGCTGGTCGTTCTGCAGTGTGGCCTTGCGCTGGTTGAAGAACGCTTCGAAGTTGATCTCGGCCAGATGGATCGGCGGAAAGCCGGTCCGCGTGATCATGTCCGAGAGGTTGGCCCGCAGGTACGGATAGATGATGTTCGGGCAGACGATGCCGAGCAGCGGCTCGAATTGTTCGACCGGGACGTCGCGGATCTCGAAGATGCCGCCCTGCTTGGCTTCGACCAGGAACGCGACCTGATCCTTGACCCGGGTCGTCACGGTGACCGTGACGGTCACTTCGAAGATGCCGTCGAGCACCGGCGCGTTGGAGACATCGAGTTGCACCTCGACGCTCGGCGGATCGGTCTCGAGAAAGATCTGCGGTGCGTTGGGAATCTCGAGCGATGCATCCTTGAGATAGATGCGCTGGATGTTGAAAGTCGGTTGCGCTTGCGTGTCGGCCATGAGATTCGATAGAAGTTGTTTGCGAGGTGCAGAACTGCCTGCACGGTGTGATTCAGGCGTGCCGAAGGCGACGCCGCCGGTATCAGGACGCCGCGTCGCCCGACGGCGACAGCAGCGGCGCCAGTTTGCCCGCGCGGTCAAGGGCCGCAAGATCGTCGTAGCCGCCCACATGCAGGTCGCCGATGTAGATCTGCGGCACAGTCCGTCGCCCGGTTCTGCTCATCATGTCCTGCCGGGCCGCGGGATCAAGGTCGATGCGCACCTTGTCGATCTCGCTGACGCCCTTGGCGCGCAGCAAACGTTCCGCCATCACGCAGAACGGGCAGACGGCGGTGCTGTACATGCGGACGGCCGGTGTCATGAAAGCTCCTTCACGCGCGTCGGCGACGGTGTTCCCTCGCTCGGCACGAGTGTATCGGCATTGGCGGCGGCTTCCGCCGCGGGCTCGTCGGCCGCGACCGACGGCGCCACGACCACCCCCGGCAACTCGCGCCGCGGGGTCTTGCCCGACTTGTTCCGATCGCCCGAACGATGGTCGTTCCTGGATCTGCGGACCGGGTCCTTCGCCGACGAACGCGACGAGTCGCGACCGGACACGACGAGCGGCAGACCGGCCTGCTTCCACGCCGCGATGCCGCCGGCGAGCGAGTAGGCCTCGTCGAAGCCCTGCGTCTTGAACGTGGCGACCGCCTTGGCCGACTGCTGACCGGAGTCGCACACGATCAGCACCGGCCGCGCCTTGAATCGCACGAGTTCGGCGGCGCGCTCGGCGAGCGTCGCGAACGGCATGCTGCGCGCGCCGGCCAGGGACCCGAGCGCGAAATCCTTCTCGTCGCGCATGTCGACGACGATCGCGTTGCTGTGATTGATCAATTGCGTGGCCTGCAGCGCGGACAACGCGGCGGAGCCGCCGCCCTTCTTGAGCAGCGGCCAGACGAGCAGTCCCCCGCTGACGAGCGCGAGGACCACGAGGAACAGGTTGTCGATGAGGAATTTCACGAAGGGCGCTGACGTCTGCGGTGTCGCCAACAGGCGAGTGGAGGCGAGGATTATGGGACCGTCCGTGCAGGACGGGCTGTTGCCCCGCGCAGCGGACGGCCATGGCGAAACTGCGCCAGGCAGTGATCGGTGAAGCCGGGATGCCTCGGAAGTCGGGGAAACTCGGTCGCGCATTATAAAATAATCGGCGCTGCCGCTTTTCCGACTTTCGAGAAGACGTCCTTACGGCTGCGGCGCTTCCATCCGCTCAACCAGCCGTCGTTCGTTCGACGCAGACCTTGCCCACCATGTACACACTCGTTCTGCTCCGCCACGGCGAATCGACCTGGAACCGCGAAAACCGCTTCACCGGCTGGACCGACGTGGACCTGACCGAGCAGGGCCGCGCCGAAGCGAAGGAGGCGGGACGTCTGCTGAAGGCCGAAGGCTTCGATTTCGACCTCGCGTTCACATCGGTCCTGAAGCGCGCCATCCGGACGTTGTGGATCGCGCTCGACGAGATGGACCGCATGTGGATCCCGGTGACGCCGTCGTGGCGGCTGAACGAACGTCACTACGGCGCGCTGCAGGGTCTCGACAAGGCGGAGACTGCGGCACAGTACGGCGAGGCGCAGGTGCTGGTCTGGCGTCGCAGCTACGACACCCCGCCGAATCCGCTCGGCGCCGACGATCCGCGCGCCAGCTACGCGGATCCGCGCTATGCGGCCCTCGACCGCGATCAGGTGCCGCTCACCGAATGCCTGAAAGACACCGTGGCCCGGGTCCTGCCGTTCTGGAACGACACCATCGCACCGGCCATCCTGTCGGGTCGCCGCGTCCTGATCACGGCACACGGCAACTCGTTGCGCGCGCTGATCAAGCACCTCGACGGCATCGGCAACGACGACATCGTCTCGCTCAACGTGCCCACCGGGCAGCCGCTGGTCTACGAACTCGACGAACACCTGAAGCCGATCCGCAGCCGCTACCTCGGCAATGCCGACGACATCGCCAAGGCCATGGCCGCGGTCGCGTCGCAAGGGAAAGCCAAAGCTGCCTGAAGACCGCGTCCCTGCAGATCGCTGGGCCGACGCCGCATGAGGATCGCGACGACGCACGCCCTGATGTGCGTCCTGCTCGGGATCGGCCTGACCGCGCCGGCAACCTCGGTGCGCGCCCAGCCCTCGTCGAAGCCCGTGCCGTCGAAGGCCGCGGCAGCGACGCGCCGACCGGCGGTCGGCAAGAAAGCCGCCAGACCCGGCCGGACGTCGCCGGTCACCGCCGCGAAGGCCCGCAAGACCGAAGCGTCTGCCGCGCTCCCGGCGACCACCGGCGATCCGCAGAAGGATCAGGCATTGCAGTCGGCGGAGCACGACCGGCTGACGGCGCGCATCGCGGATCTCAAGAAACAGATCTCGGCCGGCGAGAAGTCGCGCAGCGGCGCCGCCGCTGCGCTGGCCCGCGCCGAGCGGGCGCTGTCCGACGTCAACCATCGCCTCGACGAGCTGGCGCAGCGCCAGAAGGCGACGCAGGAGCTGGCGGCCTCGATCGACCGCCAGCGGGTGGGCACCGAAGGCCAGATCGTCGCCGGCCAGGCCGCAATGATGCGGACACTCACGGCCTGGTCCGCCAATCACGATCGCGACCCGCTGCGGACCTGGCTCGTCGGCGGCAACCCGAACACGGCGGTGCGGACCGGCGGCTACCTGCAATCCATTGCGCGCGCCGAAGCGGCCGACCTCGACGCGCTGCGCTCGCGGGTCGCCGACCTCCAGGCGCGGCGCCAGCGCGCCGACGAGGACAATCGCACGCTGGCTCAGCAGGCCGACGCGCAGAAGTCGACGCGCGAGGCGCTCGCCAGCGACCACGCGGCGCAACGCCAGGCCCTCGAGCGGCTATCGCAGAAGCTCGCCGAGCAGCGCAACACCGCCGGCGCGCTCGAAGCCGACGAGAAGCGCCTCAGTCGCGTCGTCGAGCAACTGCAGCGCGTGATCCGGCAGCAAGCCCTCGAAGAAAGCGCGCGCCGCCTGGCCGCCAAGCGACTCGCCGAGCAGCAGGCCGCCGCCGACACAAGGAAGAGCAAGGGATCGACCCGCGACACACCGTCAAAACCCAGGGAACGCGCGCCCCCGGCACGCGTCGAGCCGGAGCCGGACGAAGTGCCGGGCCGTGGCGCCTTCGCGCAGCTGCGCGGCCAGTTGCGGCTGCCCGTGCGCGGTGCCGTGACGGGCCGCTACGGCGCACCGCGCGGTACCAGCGGCGCCAGCTGGAAGGGCGTCTTCGTCAGGACCGACGCGGGAGCCGACGTGCACGCGGTCGCCGCGGGGAAGGTGATCTTCGCCGACGACCTGCGCGGCTTCGGCAACCTGCTGATCGTCGACCACGGCAACCAGTACCTGTCGATCTACGCCAACAACGATATCCTCCTCAGGCGTGCCGGCGATGCGGTCCAGGCGGGCGACGTGGTCTCGCGTGCCGGCAACAGCAGTGGCGACGACCAGACCGGTCTATACTTCGAACTCCGTTTTCGCGGCCGCCCTTTCGATCCGCTGCCCTGGATCGGCGGCCGTTGAATCCTCGGCCGATGGCCCTACGTATCCACGATGCGACCCGTGGTCCGAAGCGCCGCACACCTGTCACAGAACCTCCGATACTCCGCACGGAAACTGCGTGCGATGGTCCACGTAGTGCACGATGGCAGGCCGCCGCGAAACTCGACCGATCCGGTCACAAGCGCTCCACCCCAGTTGATTCGCCCTTCGAAGAGACGTCCATGCGGAAATCCCTCAAGAACATCGGCTTGATCTCCACCGGCGTGCTGGCCGGCGTGCTGCTGTCGCTCGGCATCACCGCCACCGCCCAGCGCGCGTCGGATGGACGAGCGCCGCTCCCCATCGACGAAATCCGTCAGTTCACCGACGTTTTCGGCGCGATCAAGAGCAGCTATGTCGAGCCGGTCGACGACAAGAAGCTGATCACCGAAGCCATCAACGGCATGGTGTCCGGCCTCGACCCCCACTCGGCCTATCTCGACGAGAAGGCGTTCAAGGACCTGCGCGAGACCACGGTCGGCCGCTTCGGGGGCCTCGGCATCGAGGTCGGACGCGAGGACGGCGTCGACGACGGCGCGGGATACATCAAGGTCGTGTCGCCGATCGAGGGAACGCCGGCGTTCCGTGCCGGCGTCAAGTCGGGCGACCTGATCGTCAAGATCGACGACGCCAACGTCAAGGGTCTGAAGCTCAACGAAGCCGTGACCCGGCTGCGCGGCGCGCCCGGCACCAAGGTCACGCTGACGATCGCCCGCAAGGACGTGAACACGCCGATCGTCGTTTCGCTGATCCGCGAGGAAATCAAGGTCCAGAGCGTTCGCGCCAAGGCGGTCGAACCGGGCTACGGCTACCTGCGCGTGTCGCAGTTCCAGGATCCGACGGTGGCCGACCTGGCCGGCAAGATCACCGAGCTCTACAAGGCCGGTCCGCTCAAGGGCCTCGTGCTCGACCTGCGCAACAACCCGGGCGGCGTGCTGCCCGGCGCGATCGGCGTGTCGGCCGCGTTCCTGCCGAAGGACGCTCTGATCGTCTCGACCCGCGGCCAGATCCAGGAAGCACAAGGCAAGTTCTTCGCGAGCCGCGACGAATACCAGCGCGGCGGCGACGACGTGCTGCGCGACCTTCCCGCCGCGATCCGCGACGTGCCGATGGTGGTGCTGGTCAACGGCGGTTCTGCATCGGCGTCCGAGATCGTCGCCGGTGCACTCCAGGACTACAAGCGGGCCAAGATCGTCGGCACGACGACCTTCGGCAAGGGCTCGGTCCAGACCATCCTGCCGCTGCCGCCCGATCGCAAGACCGGCGTCAAGCTGACCATCTCGCGCTACTACACGCCGAACGGCCGCTCGATCCAGGCGACCGGCATCGTCCCCGACTACGTCGTCGACGACACGGCCGAAGGCAACATCTTTGCCTTCCCGCGCGAGGCCGACCTCGAGCACCACCTGAACAACACCGAGCAGGCCGCCGCGGTGGCAGCGGCCACCGGCAAAAAGGACGCCGCGCCGTCGGCGGACGAGAAGAAGGCCGAAGACGACCGTCGCGCAGCGGCGCTGAAGAAGCCGATCGAGTTCGGGTCCAAGGACGACTACCAGCTCCAGCAGGCCCTGCATCTGCTCAAGGGTGAGCCGGTGGAAACCAAGAAGATGACGGCGGCGCTGTCGCGCGAACAGCTCGACGCCAAGGCGGCGGCCGT
>JBBRRW010000139.1:0-9181 GCA_038245975.1 Burkholderiales bacterium | reverse complement strand
TCGCTCAGGGCGCCACGTCGCGTCGTTCCCCGATCTCCCGCACCGCGAGCGCGATCAGTTCCGCGAGGACGTCGATGTCGGCCAGGCGGTTCACGTACAGGCAGAGCCCTTGCCGGCCTTGTGCTTGCCGATGCGGGCCAGCAGGTCCGGGTAGCGCCCGAAGCCCGGCGTGACATAGAGCGTCAGCGCGGCCTTGCGGGACGCGAAGCCGGTGCGCATCGCGTCCCCCTCGTGCCCGCTGTCGTACCGGTAGTGATAGCTGCCGAACCCGACCATGCCGGCGCCCCACATGCGGGGTGGCTTGCCGGTCGCCTTCTGCATCAGCATGACCAGCGTGCGGCAGTCCTCGCGTCGTGTCGCATCGGCGATCGCGTCGAGGTAGTCGTCGACGCTGAGGTCGGTCTGCTTCGTCTTCAGCTCAGCCATGCGCCTCCCTCCGGACACCGGCGACGCGTCGCGCATCGACGGGCACCGTCACAGCAGGCCCTTGAGCCGCAGCAGCCCGAGGGCCGCGACCGTCGTCGCATCCTTGATCGTGCCGTCACGGATCATGTCCTCGACGGCGCCGAGCGGAAAGGCCTTCGCGATCAACCCCTGCTCCTCGACGTCGAGCTGCAGTTCGTGCTGCTCGAGGTCCGACGCGAGGAAGACGTCGTAGGCCTGGGTCGAATAGCCGTAACCCTGGAACAGCCGGCCCGCGTGCACCATCGTCGCGGCGACGAGGCCGGTCTCCTGGCGCAGCTCGAGCCTCGCGAGCGCGAGCGGCTCGATCGCCGGATCGTCCGACGTCCCCTGCGGCAGCTCCCAGAATCGTTCGCCGACCGGGTAGCGATACTGTTCGACGAGATAGAGCAGGCCGTCCTGCACGGCGGCGATGGTGGCGAAGTGGGACTTCTCGACGACGCCGTAGAGGCCTTCGCTGCCGTCGGCTCGCACGATGACATCTTCGCGCAGCACCATCCAGCGGTTGCGATAGACGACGGTGCTGCCGGTCGTTTCGATCTCGGCCCCGGGTACGGCAGGCAACGCGTCGGACGCCGACATCATCGGGCTCGCGCGAACAAGGCGCCTCGATTACTTCGCGTCGCGCGCTTCTTCGCGCAGGCGGACGAGACCGTCGGGCTCGCGGGGGAACCAGAACCACTGCGGGTCGGTGCCTCCGCGGCGCAGGATGAATTGCCTGAAGGTCAGCGACACGACCGCAACCACGACCAGTCCCGCGACGAGCGCGAACGCGCCGAGGCCGGCATCGACGACGACGGTCAGCGGCGACAACGCGGGAAAGAGTCGGGCGCCGACGAAGGCCGCGAACCCGGCGAGCAGGAGGACGGCGGTCGCGATGCGGACGATGCGGGAAGTCGTCGGGGTTGCGGACTTCATGGCGGCTGTGCTCCCGGGGTCTCGATGGGGCCGCGCGCCACGGGATCGCGACGCTGCGGGTCCTGCTTCGTCATCGGGCATGGATGCTTCGCCGGCGGTGACCGTCGACCGCGCGCCGCAAGATGCCGGGCCAGCGGGTCGAGCGTCGCACGCTTCGTGGCGATCGGCAACCGCGTCGGCCGGATCAGCGTCGCAGCAACGCTTTCGTCGTCTCGGGATCGATCGGTGCGGACGTGTGCTCGTGAACGATCTTCCACGCGTCGCCGCGCCGCGCGAGCGCCCACGTCAGCCGGTTGCACATTGCGCGCTGCGGTGTCCCTTCGGCGGAGACGCCGTTGAACGCGATGAAGGCGTGCGCGACCGCGAGGTCACCGCCGACGATCGTGCGCGCGTCGTCGGTCTCGACGACCACCCGGTCGGTGCCGAGCGAGTCGAACCAGCCGGCCACGATCACGCGCCAGCCGTCCACGCCGTCGCAGGACCATGCGCCCCACAGGTCGAAGACGCGCACGTCGCGGTCGTACAGGCCGATCAACGCGTCGACGTCCCTGGCGAACACGGCTGCCCGGTAGGCTTCCAGCACGCGCATGACCGCGCGGTCGGGTTCGCTCATCGTTCGCCTTTCGTCGGTGGGCGCCGCAGGGGAGGCCGCGGCGGCTTCGTCATCGTCGCAGGGCCCATCGTATCGCGCCGGTCGGACGAACCGGCCGTGCTGGCCTATTGCGCGACGAGCGCGAAATCCTTGTACTGCGCATGGCTCCACAGCACCGCCATCGCCACGACGTGCGTCTTGCCCGCGTTGTCCTGCACCGAGAAATCGCAGTGGAGACTCACTTCGCCGTCCTCGCCGAACAGACTGGTCTTGCTGCCGGGCGCGCAGTCTATCGGCACGCCGTCGAGGGCTGGCTGGATCGACGCCCGTGTGTCGTCGTGGCCGCCGAGGAAGCTGACCGTGAAGCGGAAGCGTTGCGGCCGTCCCGAAGCCGCGATCGCGCAGGTGATGTCGCGACTGTCGCCGGCCGCGGCGGGCGCCTGGCAGCTCGGTGCCGGGACGACGGGCGGCGGACGGTCGGCGGCCACGGCCGATCCCAGCAGGCCGCACAAGGTCGTTGCGGCGATGACTCTGATCATGCGGATGATCTCTCCATGGGGTCCCGACGCGAGGTGTGTGCCGTGGCGATCGGTCGTGGCAGGCATGTTAGCGGCACCGTGTGGCACCGCGACGTCGGCGAGCAGGCGCAGGATTCGCGGAGACTTGAACGACCGGCTGCGCACGACGGTGCGGCGACCGCGCGACGCCCTGGTGACCGAAGCGATACCGGACCAGGCTAGATCAGCTTGCCTCCACTCTTCGTGCATCGATCGCTGGGCGCGACCGCGATCCGCTTGCCGTGGAGTCCGTGCAGCGACTTGGTGAGCAGGCCGCTGAAACGGTCGAGCAGGAACTCGACCCCGTCGGGGGGTAGGTCGCTTCCACCCGCGTCGACTTGTTGAGGTAGGCGAGGCAAGCCGTGAAGAACACCAGGCTGGGGACGAGGTTCATCAGGACTTCGTAGAACAGTCGATCGTCCACCGGCGATGAGGCCCACATCGCCGTGCTGATGGTCGTCGTGACGATGTCCACGACGAGGCCGACCAGAAGGGCCGCCCTGGCGACGTCGACCGCACCCGGCCTGATGGCCCACAGGCGCAGGCCGGCGTCGATGCCGAACAGGACCGAACCGGTATTGATCGCGATCGAGAACAGCGTCGCCACCTGCGCGAGGCGCGATGCGTCGAAGTGCGGTGCGACCCGTCCGTATTCGTGGGCCATCAGCCCGGCGGAGATGACCGGGCCGACCGCGGTCAGCATCACGCAGAGCACCAGCAGCCATCCCCGAACGCCCACCTTTCCGGCAGCGCCGGCCGAATCCGTTGAAACGGGTGGTCGCCCCGGAGCACGACGGTCCAGCGCGGTAGCTTCATCCATGACTATTCCTTGCAAGAAACCGCTTCCGCCTCATGCTTCGGGCGACCCGCCATTGTGGACGGGGTTCGAGCCTCGGTCAGCCTGGTGCGACAGATTGCAGGTCGCACGGGATGAACCGCCGGGATCGAACCTCGATGGACAGGTCGTCCGACGCCGGACGTTCGCGTGAAGCGACGCCGTCGGGCGTCTGCTGCTTCCCTTCGGGATGGAATGCCAGGCACCAGCAGCCGCCCCACACGCCGTTGTGGCGCTCGACCAGCGCGGCGAAATCCGTCCCCGTGGACGGGTCGAGAGGCTGAACGACGAAGTCGGTCATCGCGGCACGGCACCCGACGGGAGGCTCAGGCCTCGGCGATCGCCGCGATGGAGACCTTGAGGCCGGGGATCCGCGCCGGGAGTTTCGCGCCCTGGCGCGCCGGCGGATCGACGGGGAACCACGCAAGGTAGGCCTCGTTCATTCCCGCGAAGTCGTCCTCGTCCGCGAGCACGATCGTGACGCTGACGATCCTGTCCATCGAACTGCCGGCCTCTTCGAGGATGGCCGCGATGTTCGTCAGGCACTGATGGGTCTGTTCCTGGATCGTGGCGCCCTTGATCGTCCCGGTGACGGGGTCGATCGGCGCCGTCCCCGACACGAAGACGAGTCCGGCCGCCTTGACCGCCTGGCTGTAAGCAGCCGGGGGTTTGGCGGCCTTGGCAGTGGATACGATCTGGCGAGCCATCAAATCTCCTTTGCCGCTCGCGACGGCGATGGAACGAAGGACTGCCTGACCAAGCCGAGCAGCGAGCGCATCGCTGTTCGGAGGAACGGCGGGCCGGGCTCACAGGAGAACGAACGATAGCGGAGCGAGCAGCGCGATGTACGCATGAACGAGCTGTTCCGAAGCGGCTGGCACTCTGGCCAAGGGGCGTGATGCCGCCTCTGGAACGTCGGTGCCATGGACGCGTCGGGTCTCACAGTCACCGACGCACGCCTGCCCGCTACACCACGTACTCGTTGCCGAACAGTCATGCGAGCCCCCGCTCTTCGGGAACGATCTGTAAGCGGCGGAGGTAGAGCCCGCTGAAGAGAAGGCCGACCGCCATCGTCGCGGTCGCCGATGCAATTCACGATGCCTCCCGCGGTTCGGCGCGAGGATTCTCCAGCCGAGCGACGCGCAGCGCCGGGGCGTCGCCCGACTTGTCGACGCCGGGATACAGCGTGACGTGCGGGAACGGGATCTCGATGCCGTGTTCGTCGAACGCGAACTTGAGGCGTCTCAGGTATTCGCGGCGGACCGTCCACTGTGCCAGCGGGGCCACCCGGAAGCGGCCACGCAGGACGACGGCGCTGTCGTCCCAGCGTTCGACCCCCGCGATCTCGAAGTCGTCGAGAAGCAGAGACTTGAAGGCCTCGTCGGCTCGCATCGACGCGGCCACGCTGCGCATCACGTCGAAGCATTCGTCGACGTTCTCGCGATACGCGACGCCGATATCCATCACGGCATACGCGAAGCCCCGCCCCATGTTCGTCACGGTCGTGATCAGGCCGTTGGGAATGAAGTGGACCTGTCCGTCGTAATCGCGCAGCCGCACGTGTCGCAGCGTCACGTCCTCGACGAGGCCGCTGATGTCGGCGATCCTGACGACGTCGCCCGTGCGCAACTGGTCTTCGAGGAGGATGAAGAAACCGCTGAAGTAGTCCTTGACGAGACTCTGTGCCCCGAAACCGATGGCGACGCCGACGACCCCCGCTGCGCCGAGAATCGGCGCGAGCGAGATGCCGACTTCGGCGAGGACCAGCATGAAGGCGACGGCGCCGATGACGATGCCGATGATGTAGCGGATCACGCGCCCGAGCGTCTCGGCGCGTCGCACCGATTCGGGGTCGCCCAGTCGCGCTGCGATGCGCACGCGCGTCGCCCGGACGAGCCGCTGCAGGGCGATGGCGGCGATGTACGACAGGACGATGATGATCGCGATGCGCAGTCCCGATTTCGCGGGGCCTTCCCAGCGAGCCCAGTCGACCCGGTCGAAGAACTGCATCAGGTGGTCCATCGATACCGCTCCTCACACTTCGTGGATGACCCCCTTGTCGGCTGCGAATGGGCCAGGAAGTTCCGGAGCCGGGTCACGGGACCCGCCCGGCGCTCAGGGGAATCTCCGATGTCCCAGACGCGCGACGTGCGCTAGGATGCGGCCCTTCCTCGGGAGGCCGCGCGCTTCAAGCCGGCGCAGCGAACGGGCGTCGCGCGTACCTCGTGCGGCTGCCGACAAGACTCAACGGAGACACGCATGCCAGTTCAATTCCATTCCGAACGTCGTCACGCACTCGGCCTGCTCGGCGGCTCGCTCGCGCTGATCGGGACCGGCTTCAGCACGACCGCCTGGGCACAGCAGAAGTTCATCAACATCCTCACCGGCGGCCAGAGCGGCGTCTACTACCCGCTCGGCGTCGCGCTGTCGCAGATCTACGCGAAGGCGATCCCCGACGCGAAGACCAGCGCGCAGGCGACCAAGGCCTCGGCCGAGAACCTCAACCTGCTGCAGGCCGGTCGCGGCGAAGTCGCGTTCTCGCTCGGCGACGCAGTGTCGGATGCGTACAAGGGCAACGAAGAGGCCGGCTTCAAGACGCCGCTCAAGAAGCTGCGCGTGATGGCCGGCATCTACGCGAACTACATCCAGATCGTCGCGACGGCCGAGTCCGGGATCAAGACGCTCGCCGACCTCAAGGGCAAGCGCATCTCGGTCGGTGCACCCAAGTCGGGCACCGAACTCAACGCGCGCGCCGTGCTCAAGGCCGCCGGCCTGTCGTACGGCGACTTCTCGAAGGTCGAGTACCTCGCGTTCGGCGAGTCGGTCGAGCTGATGAAGAACCGCCAGCTCGACGTCACGCTGCAGTCAGCGGGCCTCGGCGTCGCATCGATCCGCGACCTGGCGACCTCGGTGCCGATCGTGGTCGTCGCGGTCCCGGCCGAAGTCGTCGCGAAGATCGGCGATCCGGCCTATCAGTCGGCCGCGATCCCCGCGAACACGTACGGCGGCCAGACGAGCGCCGTACCCTCGGTCGCCATCCAGAACTATCTCGTCACGCACGACGGCGTGTCGAACGACCTCGTCTACGCGATGACGAAAGCGACCTTCGAGAACCTCGACACCCTCGCCGCCGCGCACAATGCGGCGAAGGCGATTTCGAAAGAGAACGCGGCGAAGAATCCGCCGGCGCCGCTGCATCCGGGCGCCGAGAAATACTTTCGCGAGATCGGCGTGCTGAAGTAGCCCCCGGTCCGTGCCGCTGTCGCGCTCTCTCCCTGCGGGCGCGTTTTCGTTGGACGCCCCGATGAGTTGCCCATGACGAAGTCCGCCGAAGTCGACCTGCAGGCGCCTGCCGCAGGGACCCCGATCGCCTCCGAAACGGGGAAGGTCGATCCGCAGATCGAGGCGCACGCCGGACCGCCGTTCACGGGCCTGCTGTTCTACGTCGCGATCGCGTTCTCGCTCTTCCAGCTCGTCACGGCCGCGTTCAGTCCACTGTCGTCGCAGGTCGTCCGCGGTGTGCACGTCGGGTTCCTGCTACTGGTTTGCTTTGCGCTCTATGCGCCGTTCGGGATCAAGGCGATGGGATGGGTGATCGGGCTCGCCGGCTTCGCGACCGGGGTCTATCACTGGGTCTTCGAGGCCGACCTCGTGCAGCGGGCGGGCGAACTGACGCCGGCCGACATGGTGGTGGGCATCGCCCTCGTCGTGCTCGTCTTCGAGGCCGCGCGACGCGTGCTCGGCATCGCCCTGCCGATCATTTGCGGCGCGTTCCTGCTCTACGGTCTGTTCGGCCAGTACGTGCCAGGCGCATTGCAGACGCGTGGCTTCGCGTTCGAGCAGGTCGTGGGGCAGCTCTCGTTCGGCACCGAAGGCATCTATGGCACGCCGACCTACGTCTCTTCGTCGTACATCTTCCTGTTCATCCTGTTCGGGTCGTTCCTCGAGCAGGCGGGGATGATCAAGCTCTTCACCGACGTCGCGCTCGGCCTGTTCGGCAAGTCGCGCGGCGGACCGGCGAAAGTCGCGGTGATCGCATCGGCCTTCATGGGCACGATCAGCGGCTCGGGCGTCGCGAACGTCGTGACGGTCGGCCAGTTCACGATCCCGTTGATGAAGCGCTTCGGCTACAAGGCGTCGTTCGCGGGCGGCGTCGAGGCGACGGCGTCGATGGGCGGACAGATCATGCCGCCGGTAATGGGCGCGGTCGCGTTCATCATGGCCGAGACGATCAACGTGCCGTACGCAGAAATCTGCAAGGCCGCCACGATCCCGGCGATCCTCTACTTCGTCACCGCATTCGTCATGGTCCATCTCGAAGCCGGGCGTGCCAGCCTGCTCGGGATGCCGGCGGATCAGATCCCCAACGCCTGGGACGCACTGAAGGCGCGCTGGTACCTGCTGATCCCGCTGGCCATGCTGGTCTACCTGCTGTTCGCGGGCTACACGCCGCTGTTCTCCGGCATGGTCGGGCTCGCGCTGACGGTCATCGTGATCTTCGGCTTCGGCGTCATGGCCGGCATCGGTGCGTTCGGCCTGCGCGTGCTGTTCTGGATCGTCGTCGGCATCGCGTGCGCGACCTTCTTCAAGTACGGCATCCCGGCGATCCTCGCGGTCGCCACCGTCCTCGCGCTCCCGCTGTTCGTCATGAAGGGCGGCCGCGAAACGCTGCGGATCTCCATCGTCGCGCTCGCCGACGGCGCAAAACACGCGCTACCGGTCGGGATCGCCTGCGCGCTGGTGGGCATCATCATCGGCGTGCTCACGCTGACCGGTGCGGCGACGACGTTCGCGGGCTACATCATCACGCTCGGGGAGACCAGCATCTTCGCCAGCCTCCTCCTCACGATGTTTGTGTGCCTCGTGCTGGGCATGGGCATCCCGACGATCCCGAACTACATCATCACGAGTTCGCTCGCCGCGCCCGCGCTGCTCAAGCTCGGCGTGCCGCTGATCGTGTCGCACATGTTCGTCTTCTACTTCGGGATCATGGCCGACCTCACGCCACCGGTCGCGCTCGCCGCCTTCGCGGCCGCGCCAATCGCGCGCGAATCGGGCATGAAGATCGGCTTCCAGGCGATGCGCATCGCGATCGCGGGATTCATCATTCCCTACATCGCGGTCTACGACCCGGCATTGATGCTCCAGGGCGACTGGACCATCGCTTCGGTGGCCTACGTGGTCCTCAAGACGCTGATCGCGATCGGTCTGTGGGGCGCGGCGGCGATCGGGTTCTGGCGCGCGCGCCTGAACCCGTTCGAGCGTCTCTTCGCCTTCGTGACCGCGTGCTTCCTGGTCGCAGCCATCCCGTGGACCGACAACGTCGGATTCGCGCTCGCCGCCGTGTTCGCCGCGTGGCACCTGTTGCGCACGCGCGGGGTGAAGGTCGGGCCGGCGACGGCGTGATCGTCGCGCTGGGTGCGTTCGCCGCGGCTGGCGCGATCTGTCTCGCGGGCGGCGATGCGCAGGCGCGGATCGAGGCGACTCGCTTCACGCTCGTGTGGCGCCATTCGATCGAGCTGATCGACTGGGAAGAGGACTACGTGGTCGCGGGCGACTGGCTGTATCTGTCGGGCGCGCGCATCCGCGGCACCGGCGCCGGGATGGAACCCCCGCCCGACGCGCAGCGTGTCGGCGGCGTCTACGTGTATCGACCGGACCTGCGCTGGTTCCGGGAACTGAATCTTGCGCGCTCGTCGTTCGTTCAGGACTATCGCGTTTGCGTCGACGGGCGATGCCGGCCGATGTCGGACTGGCTACCGCTCGACCCGGGTTTCACGCGCATCACCGCGTGCGCTCGTCGATCCAACCCGTCCG
>JBBRRW010000138.1:0-9210 GCA_038245975.1 Burkholderiales bacterium | reverse complement strand
GTACCTGACGCCGACCCATGCATCGGCGCGCACCGTGTTCATGAAGTCGCCGGGCGGCACGGACTTCTCGTTCAGGAACGAGCACGCGCGCGTGACGCAGGGACCGTTCAACGCGGACAAATGGATCAGTCCCGCTCCGGAGCCAGGCGACCTCGTGCTGTTTCCGAGCTACCTGATGCATGCCGTGCCGCCGAACGCGGGCGGGCGACGCATCACGCTGGCCTTCAACGCGATACCCGCACAGATCGAGTCGTGGGGCTACACGATCCGCTTCGCCGCTTGAGGACGCACACTTCGATTGATCCGACGGCGATGCCGCGCCCGTTCACCGAAGGCTGGCGCTGGCGCGCTTCGCTGGTCCTGATGGCCGCCTCGGGGTTCGCCGGGCTCGGCTACCAGATCGTCTGGACGCAGCAGGCGGCGCTGTGGCTGGGACACGAGTCGGCGGCGGTGCTGGCCGTGGTGGCGGCCTTCTTCGGCGGGCTCGCGGCGGGCGCTTTCGCATTCGGGCCGCGCATCGAGCGCAGTGCCCGTCCCGCGTACTGGTACGCGGCGTGCGAGGGACTCGTCGGGCTGTGGGGCCTCGTGCTGCTGGTGCTGATGGCGCCGTTCAGCGCGTGGGTCCTCGGTACGATCGGCGAAGCGCCGGCGCCGGGCTGGCAGTGGCTCGTGGCCTTCGCATCGATCTTCGTGCTGCTGCTGCCCGCGACGGCCGCGATGGGCGCGACGCTGCCGGCCATCGAACGCGCGACCGCGTTGCACCGCGGTGTCCGGCGGTCGATCGCGCCGCACTACGCGAGCAACACGATCGGCGCGGTGGTCGGCGTCCTGGCCACCGCGTTCTGGCTGATCCCGGAGCTGGGACTCGCGCGCACCACCATGCTCTGCGTCGCGCTCAATCCCCTGTGCGCGGCGGCATCGCTGGCCTGTCTGCCGCACGACGTCGGGACGGCGCGGACCCTGCCCCCGGCATACGGCGCACGCGACGTGCTCGTGCGACTGCTGTTCACCGGACTCCTCGGCATCGGCTACGAGGTGCTGGTGGTGCGGGTGCTGAGCGAAGTCACCGAAGACACCGTCTACACGTTCGCGATGCTGCTGGCGGTGTACCTCGCCGGCAGCGCCATCGGTGCGGCCGTCTACCAGCGTTGGTGCGCGGACGGAAGCCGCGCGGAACGTCTCGGCGACCGCTTGCTCGGCTGGTTGGCAGCCGCCTGCCTGATCGGCATGGGCGGCCTCTGGGCAGCCGAGTGGATCAAGACCTTCCTGCTGAAAGAGTGGGGCACCGGCATGACCGCGGCCGTCGCCGCAGAAGCCACGCTCGCGGTCGCGGCCTTCGCTCTGCCGACTCTCGTGATGGGGGCGCTGTTCAGCCACCTGAGCGCACGCGCGATGGCCGCGGGCGCGAACTTCGGGCAGGCGCTGGGTTTCAACACGCTCGGGGCCTCTGCCGCGCCGCTGTTGTTCGGCGTGGTGCTGACGCCGCTGCTGGGACCGAAGTCCGCGCTGCTGCTGATCGTCGCCGGCTACCTGGCGCTCACCGCGCGCGCGGCGTGGCTCAAGCCTACGGTCCTGGTGCCGGCCGGCGTCGCGCTGGCGCTGGCGGCATCGGCATCGCCGCTCGCCTTCGTCGACGTGCCCGAAGGCGGGCATGTGGTCAGCTACGAAGACGGCGTGATGGCCGCCGTCAGCGTCGTCGAGGACGACGAGCACGTCGCGCGGCTGCGCATCGACAACCGCCAGCAGGAAGGCAGCAGCGCGACGCGCTTCGTCGACGGGCGGCAGGCCTTGCTGCCGCTGCTGCTGCATCCCGCGCCGCGTCGCGCCCTGTTCCTCGGCCTCGGCACCGGCGTGGCGGCATCGACCGCGGCCGCGGACCCCCACGTCGAAATCGACGCGGTCGAGCTGCTGCCCGAGGTGATCACGGCGTCGCGGCATTTCACGGGCGCGGTTGCGGACCACGGCGCCGCACCGCGCCTCCACCCGATCGCCGCCGATGCGCGTCGCTACGTGCGCGCCACGACCAGGCGCTACGACGTGATCGTCGCCGACAACTTCCATCCGGCGCGCAGCGGATCGGGCGCGTTGTATACGGTCGAACATTTCCAGGCAGTGAAGGACAGTCTCGCGGCCGGCGGCCTGTTCTGCCAGTGGCTGCCGCTGCATCAGCTCGACCTCGACACGCTGCGCAGCAGCGTGCAGTCGTTCGTCGCGATCTATCCGGACGGGCGGGCGATCCTCGCCAGCAACAGCCTCGAGACGCCGGTACTGGGGCTGGTCGGCGGCCGCACCGCGCTGCGCTTCGATCCTGCGGTCGTGCGCGATCGCGTGAACGCCTCGACCGGACCGCGTCCGGCCGACTTCGGCATCGACGACGCGTTCGCATTGCTCGGCAGCTTCGTCGCGGGTCCCGACGCGCTCGTCCGTTTCGCCGCAGGCGCACCGCTCAACAGCGACGATCGCCCGGTCGTCGCCGACCGTGCGCCGCGGATCACGTATGCGCCCGAGTCGCTGCCGCGCGAGCGGCTGACGGCCCTGCTGAACGCGCTGTCGATCGTGCCGGACGACGTCGTCGTACCAGGAACCTCGCCCGACTTCGCGCGGCGCCTGGCCGCCTACTGGTCGGCCCGCGACCTCTTCATCGCCGCCGGCCAATCGGTGCGGCCGTCGACGAACGTCGTCGAGATGCTGGCGCAGGTGCGTGCGCCTCTGCTGACCGTCCCGAGGCCAGCCCCGATTTCCGGCCGGCTTACGATCCGCTGGTCCGCATGGCGACCGCGCTCGCGCGCGTCGACGCGCCGGCGGCGCCGGCCCTGCTGACCGAGCTGGCGCGCAGCCAGCCCGCGCGGCCCGAGGCCGGCGGCCTGCTGGACCGCATGGCCACGACGCGTCCATGAGAACGCTTCACGGCCAGCCGTAGCGCCGCGCGTAGCAGCCCTTGACGCCCTGCGTCAGCACGACGTACGCGACCAGCACGTGTGCGCGTGCCATCCGGACTGCGCGCGCCGGCAGCTCAGAAGCGGAGCGGCGCGAAGTACCCGGTCAGTTCGAGATAGCCCTTGCCGATCGTGCGGCCCGCGGGGTCGTCGGCCCGGACGCGCACGGCACCTTCCCAGTAGATGGTCCCGGTCGAGCCGCGACTGTCGAGCTCCTGGTCGTCCATCAGTGGATCGACGACCACCGTCAGCGGCGTCACCGAGCGGCCGGGCGGGCTCGTCGCGCCGATCGTGATCTTCTGCAGGACCGGCCACGTCGCGCGGCTGCGCGTCGAGGTCCACGAGCGCAGCGTCGTGAAGTCGACGTCGTCCGGCCGATAGCGTTCGACGCGGCCGTCGGCCAGGCGTCGGGCGCCGCCCGCCCACAGCTTCGCGCCCTGGCGATCGCGCATGCGAAAGGCCATCAGCGCGCCGCCGTCGTCGAGGTTCAGGCCGACCCAGTCCCAGCCGCTCGCCTGCGGGTCGAGATACGCGCTCGACCATTCGCGATCGAGCCATGCGGTGCCGGTGACCTTCTCGGTCCTGCGACTGCTGCCCGCGCCACGCGCCACCGTGCCCGACACCGCGAGCTGCGGCACGCTGTAATAGCGGCTCGCGTCGCGCGCGAGCGGGCCCTTCTGCGAATAGCCGGGGCGCGTCGCGTCCGCGCCCTGGGCCAGCAGCGGACCGTTCGCGCGCAGGTCGAGATCGAACGCGAAGCGGTCGCCGTCGACGCGCGTCGTGAAGTGCAGCGCGTCGCGCGACGGGTCCTGGCCGGGCCGCTCGTCCGTCGCGGGCACGCGCGCGAAGCGCCAGCCTTCGAGGACCACGTCGGCGTCGGTAGCCGACGCTTCCGCGATGCCGAAGCCGGCGCGCGCGATGCGCTGGTCGTGCTCGAGCTTGCCGACCTTCGCGTCGGCCAGCGCCGCGTGCGCGAACAGCAGCTGGCGGGGCGCGAAGCGGCTGGGGTTGCGGTCGTCGGTCGTCGTGCGCGAGCGGAAGAAGGTCACCTGGAAGCCGAGCTCCTCGCCGTCCGCGGTCCGCAGCCAGCCGGTCACGTACCACCACTCGGTACGGAAGTCGGGATGCGCGCCGTGATCGCGCGGGAAGACGAAGCGCTGGTGGGTCGTGGCGTCGGGGAAGACCGGTTCTGCCGCGCACGCCGGCGCGGGCACGAGCGCGGCGACGAGGCACGGGACGCCGCACAGGACATCGATCAGCGAGCGACCGGACCGGCGCGTCATCACCAGTCCTCGCGCACCGCGAGCACGGCGTCGCGCGCGAGCGCCCGTCGGCCCGAGAACACGGCGGTCCCCGCGGACGCGGCGATCAACGCGAGGCCGACCGCGGCCAGCGTCGGCCACGGCACCGCGGTGTCCATGGTCCAGTGGAAGGACTGCGGGTTGACGACGTGGATCAGCACCTGGCTCATCGCGAGGCCGAGCAGGCCGCCGGCCACCGCGCCGAGCACGCCGAGCAGCGCGCCCTCGGTGGCCAGCTCCGCGACGATCTGCTTCTTCAGCACGCCGATGTGCCGCAGCATCCCGAACTCCTTCGCGCGGGCGAGCGTCTGCGCCGAGAAGGTCGCGGCGACGCCCGCGAGGCCGATCGCGATGGCGACCGCCTGCAGAAGGTAGGTGACGACGAAGCTGCGGTCGAAGATCGCGAGCGACAGCGCGCGGATCGCGCCCGGCTCGGCGAATTCCGCGCGTCGCCGCTGACCGTCGGGCAACGCTGCGCGCAGGTCTTCGATCACGGCCGCGGTCGGCGTGCCGGCGGCGACGTCGATGGCCATGTCGGGGAAGGCCGTGTCGCCGGTGATGCGGCTGTAGTCGTCGCGCCGCACGACCACGCTGCCGAACTGCCGCGCGTAGTCGCGCCAGACGCCGGCGACGACGAAGCGGGGCGCGATCGCGCCTGCACCGGGCGGCTTCACCGCGACGATCGGCAGGGCCAGTGCCGTGCCGGGCGACGCGTCGTAGAGGTCGACCATCGCCTCGGACACCCAGACCGGCACCGCACCCTGCAGGCTCGCGGCCGGTGCCGTCGCCACCAGCGGCAGGCGGCGCTCCGGATGGTCGCCGTCGAGGTCGCGGACGATCAGCATGACCGCCGGACGGCTCGGCGCGAGCGTCAACGGGACGACCTTCTGCAGTTCGATACCGGTCACGCCGTGCACCTTGCGCAACCGGTCGATGTCGGTCGGCGACAGGCCGCCGCCGGCGCTGCCGGTGCGCAGGTAGAGGTCGGCCGCGAGCAGCTGACCGAGCCACGCGTCGACCGAGTGCCGGAAGCTCGCGATCATCACGGTCATCGCGACCATCAGGCTGGCCGACGCCACGATGCCGCACAGCGCGACCGATGCCGCCGACGGCGCGGCCCACAGCCGGCGCAGCGCGAGGTCGACCGCGACGGCGCGCGGTCGACGGCTCGCGGCCAGCGGCGCGAGCAGGCTGCGCGCGATCCACGGCATCGCGGCGATGCCGCCGAACAGCAGCAGCGCCATCGAGACGTAGCCCAGGAGGGGCAGGCCCGCGACGGCCGGCATCAGCGCGCACGCGACTCCCGCGCCGATCAGCGCGAGGGCGATCCACGGCGATGCGCGGACGCTGCCGGCGTCGACGTCGCTGCCCGCCGACTTCAGCGCGATCGCCGGCGCCGCGCGTGCGGCCGACCGGGCCGGGAAGTAGCTGCCGACCAGCGCGGCCGCGAGACCGAGCGCGAAGAACAGCGCCGCCGCCTCGGGCGCGGCGAACACCAGCCGATGCAGGTCGAAGCCGGTGCGGCCGAAGTAACCGCCGCCCAGATCGCCACCGAAGAAGCGCAGCGCGGCTGCCGCGAAGGCCACGCCGCCGAGCAGTCCGACGACACCGCCGACGACGCCCTGGGCCATGCCTTCGGCGAGCACCTGGGCGACGACGCGGCCGCGGGTCACGCCGATCACGCGCAGCAGCGCGAGCTGTGCGCGGCGTCGCGCCACCGCGAGCGACTGCGTCGAGTAGACGAGGAAGGCGCCGGTGAACAAGGCCATCAGCGCGAGCATGTCGAGGTTGACGCGATAGGCGCGCGACAGGTCGCCGGTGCGCGCGCGATCGTCGGCGGCGCTGGTCACCTGCGCGTCGGCAGGAAGCAGCGCGGCGAGCGCCGCCTTCGCGCGGACGCCGTCGACGCCGTCGACCAGCCGCAGGTCGATCCGCGACAGCCGGCCCACGCGGCCGAGACGCCACTGCGCGCCGGCGATGTCCATCGATGCGGCCATCGTGCGCCGCGCGGCGACCTGGCTCGACGGCGGCGCAACCCCCGCGGATGATTCGTCGTCCGGCAGGCGGCCGGCGATGCGCAGCCGTACGACATGGCCGTCGACCTGCACGTCGAGAGTGTCGCCGACCCGCTTGCCGACCGCCTGCAGCAGCGCGGGCACGACGTAGACGGCGTCGGGATCGAGCCAGTCGTTCGATCGCGGCGCGCTGTCGTCCTGCGGGGTCTCGTCGGTCGCCGCGTTCGCCGGCTCGGGTCGCCCGATCAGCGTCGGCGTGATGCGTGCCGCGCGCAGCACATCGATGCCCGTGACGTGCAGCGTGATGGTGGGGTCGTCGACCAGCGCGACGTCGCGCTCTACCACGGGACTGGCCAGCGCGATCGAGGCGCGCACCGGATCGTCCTGGTCGACCGTCCCCGCGAGCGTCTGGTAGAGCGCCTCGTCGAACCCCTTGCCGTCGGTCGACACGATCTGCAGGTCGGCGGCGCCGCGCAGCCGGTTCAGGCCACCGGTGAAGTTGTCGAGCGCGACGGCGTTGATCAGGTGCACGGCGAAGCCCAGTGCGACGCCGATCGCGATGGCCGCGACCGACAGCGCGTTGCGGACCGGCTGCGCGCGCCATTCGCCCCACGCCAGCCAGCGCAGCAGCGTCATGCCCGTCGCGCCGGCGTGGCGCTGCCCGACCGCGTCGCGAGGCCGCTCGCGCGCAGGGTCAGCACGCGGTCAGCGCGCGCCGCCGCGACCTCCGAGTGCGTCACCAGCAGCGTCGCGGCGCCGCTGTCGCGACGTCGCTCGGCGATGGTCTCGAGGATCCGTGCCGCGGTCTCGGGATCGAGGTTGCCGGTCGGCTCGTCGAGCAGCAGCAGGGTCGGCCGGTGGATCAGCGCCCGCGCGATCGCGACGCGCTGCAGTTCGCCACCGGACAGCACTGCGGGGAACTCGTCGCCGCGGCCGCCGAGCCCGACCGCATCGAGCATCGTGGCGACGCGCGTGCCGATGGCTGCGCGGCCGACGCGCTGCAGGGCCAGCGGCAGACCCACGTTCTGTCCGATCGTCAGGTGCGGCAGCACGTGGAAGGCCTGGAAGACGAAGCCCATGCGATCGCGGCGCAGGTGCGTCAGCGCATCGTCGTCCATCGCGGCGAGGTCGTGTCCGTCGAAGCGCACGTGGCCGGCGCTGACCCCATCGAGACCGGCCACGATGTTCAGCAGCGTCGACTTGCCGATGCCCGACTCGCCCATGATCGCGACGAACTCGCCGGGGGCGATCGACAGGTCCAGCGACGCATACAGCACACGCCCGTTGGGCAGGCGCTTCTCGATGCCGGAGAGCTCGAGGAGGGGCGGGCTCATGCGACCGATCGACCGGGCACGAAAGCGTGGGCCTGCATGAAGGGACGGCGCGCGAAGAACGACGCTTAGACCGTTATGCGGCCATCCCGAACAGCAGCGACGTCGCATCGTGCGCGACGTCGGGGCCGCCTTCGTCGCTCGCAGCGTCGGACGCGGCCATCGCGGCGATCTCGTCGGCCAGCGCTTCGAGCTGCGTGACGTTGGCCACGATGCGCCGATGGAACGCGGCGTCGTCGAGCACGTCGCGCAGGCCGCGGTTGAGTTCGGCGAACCACGGCAGGCTGGCCTGGTCGAGCATCGCGCGCGGTCCGCGGGACGCAGGGTCGGAGCCCGCGGTGGCGACCCCCCACGCATGGAGCGTCTTCTGCACCGACTCGTTGAGGCGGCGCGCGCGCTGCAGCGGTTCGCTCAACGCGACGATCGCCTGCCGGTCGGTCAGCCGCTTCTGGAAGAACAGCTGGCACAGCACGCCCCAGTAGTAGGTGTAGTCCCACAGCACCTTGACCGGCATCACCCGCTCGTTGCCGAACAGCGCGTACTGGTCCTGATAGAGCGTCAGCGTGCTTTCGTAGAACGAGCGGAACAGCTCGCCGTAGAACAGCGTCTGCGTGCGGATGGACGCGCCGCTGCGTTCGGTGCGGATCAGGTCGGTGATGAAGGTGTTGCCGATCGCGATGTAGTCCGATCCCGGCGAATAGAAGGGGTCGAGGAACCAGCCGGCTTCGCCGGTAAGGGCCCAGCGATCGGACGAGAAGGTCTGCTTGCAGCCGTACGAGAAGTTCTTGAAGTACGCGAAGTCCATCACCGCGTCGGGCTTGGCCGTGAGGACCCGCCCGATGGCCGCATGGACCGACGGCTGATGACGCTCGATCCACGTCATGGCCTTCTCGAAGCTGTCCATGGTCTTCAGCGGATGCATCGCCGCGTCGGCGACGATGCCCACCGAATGCGCGCCGGAGCCGAGCGGGATCAGCCACAGCCAGTAGCCGGCGCCGCACAGGTGATTGGTCGACATCCAGCGGGCCGACGGCGAGCAGCGGGCGCGCCACGCGGGGTCGTCGACCCAGGTGTCGATCTCGAGCCGCTCGGAAAGTCGGAACCACACCGCGTTCGCGTCGTGGGCGTTCTCTTCGGCCAGATCGAGCTTGCGCTTGAGCAGGCCGGCGCGACCCGACGCATCGATCAGCCAGTCGGCGACGAGGGTCTCGCGCACGCCGTCCTTCTCGACCTCGACCCGATGGCCGGCGCGATCGAGGTCGATGCGCCTGACGATCGTGCCGGTGTCGTAGCGCGCGCCGCGACGGATCGTCTCGTCGCCGAGGAAGTTCTCGAAGACGCCGCGATCGATCTGCCACGACGGCGTCGACATGAAGCGGCTCGCGCCGAGCTCGGTCACGCCGTGCAGGTCGCGTTCGCCTTCGGAGAAGAAGAAGCGGAAGCCGAACTTGCGCAGGTGCTTCGCGTCGAGGTGCTCACGCAGGCTGAGCGTGTCGGCGAAGTAGTGCGCGCCGATCTCCACGCTCGATTCGCCGATCTTGTGGACTGCTGCCGGTGCCGGTTCCGCGCGGCGCTCGACGACCCGTACGTCGAGGTCGGGCATCGCGGCTTTCAGCTGCAGCGCGAG
>JBBRRW010000137.1:0-9248 GCA_038245975.1 Burkholderiales bacterium | reverse complement strand
GGTCGGCCGTCACGACGCGGAGCGCAACTGCCTCTCGAACGTCAGGCCGGCAGGCCTGCCGCCGGCGGTTGCGGCCGCGAAGCTGGCGTGGCTGCTGCGCGCGGCGTTGCGGCTTTCGCTCAGCGGCGTGGCACTGAAGGAAGACAGCGCGTCGATCGAATCGCGCTGAAGTAGAATCGTTCACCGTTTAGCACGGTCGTTCTAATTCACGATCCTGCCGCGGCCACCGTCCCGTTCACTCCGCCAATCCCCATGCCGCAACCGCTGAAGCGCATCGACGTGCCGTTCATCGACGACCTCGGGATCGAGTTCATCGATGCGCCGCCCGGCGAAGGCCGGGTCGCGCTGGACCTGCAGCACCGCCACCTCAACAGCTGGAACGTCGCGCACGGCGGCGTGCTGATGACGATGCTCGACGTGGCGATGGCGATCGCGGGCCGCTCGCTCGATCCGGAATCACGCGGCGGCGTCACGGTGGAGATGAAGACCAGCTTCCTGCAGCCCGGCCCGGCCGGGACGCGGCTCGTCGCGTCGGCCCGCGCCTTCCATCGATCGGCCACGATGTCGTTCTGTGAAGGCGAGGTCCGTGATTCAGACGACCGGCTCATCGCGAAGGCGATGGGCACGTTCAAGACCATTGAACGGCAGGGTGCGGCGAACCGGCGTGTCCCGTCGGGTCTGCCGGATGAAGGCGGTGGCAGCGACGCCGGCTGAACTGAACCCGGCCTTCCATCCCGGCATAGACCGGGCTTTTGCATCCATCCCTAGGAGACCCGCATGTCCGAAACCTTTCGCCGCGTCGTGCTCGCCGCCCGCCCCGACGGTGCCGTCACGTCCGCTCATTTCCGGCTCGAGATCCGGCCCGTGCCGCAGGTGGCCGACGGCCAGGTGCTGGTCCGCAACCACTACCTGTCGCTCGACCCGTACATGCGCGGACGGATGAACGAGTCCAAGTCGTACGCGGTGCCGCAGCCGATCGGCGAGACGATGATCGGCGCGACCGTCGGCACGGTCGTCGAGACCCGGCATCCCGGGTTCGCCAAGGGCGACACGGTGGTCGGCATGTACGGCTGGTCCGAGTACGGATGTTCCGACGGCGCCGGCCTGATGAAGGTCGACACGACTCACGTGCCCGAGTCCGCGTATCTCGGGTCGGTGGGCATGCCCGGCATGACGGCGTGGTACGGGCTGAACAGGATCATCGAGCCGAAGGACGGCGAGACCGTCGTCGTCAGCGCGGCCAGCGGTGCGGTCGGCAGCGTGGTCGGGCAGCTCGCGCGCCTGGCCGGCTGTCGCACGGTCGGCATCGCCGGCGGCCCCGACAAGTGCGCGTACGTCGTCGACGAGCTGGGCTTCGACGCGTGCATCGACTACAAGGCCGCCGCGGACCGCAAGGCGTTGTATGCGCTGTTGAAGGACGCGACGCCGAAGGGCGTCGACGGCTACTTCGAGAACGTCGGCGGCGTGATCATGAACACCGTGCTCGCGCGTCTCAATCCGTTCGCGCGCGTGGCCGTGTGCGGCCTGATCTCGGGCTACGACGACGCGGCCGGCGCCGCGCCGATCGAGAACCCGGCGCTGTTCCTGGTCGCGCGCTTCAAGATGCAGGGCTTCATCGTGTCCGACCACCTCGCGCTGTGGCCGCAGGGATTGAAGGAACTCGGCACGTTGGTGGCCACCGGTCGCCTCAAGTATCGCGAATCGATCGCGGAAGGACTGGACCGGGCCCCCGAAGCGTTCATCGGTCTGTTGCAGGGCAGGAACTTCGGCAAGCAGCTCGTCAAGCTGTTCTGACGGAGCGTGCACCGATCGGCGCGCGTGACCACTTTCGCGTCTGCTTTTCGCGCACGGGGCCTCGACGCATTTGCAACCTGAAGAAGGCTCGCTAAGAATTGCAGCTTATCCCGCAGCTTGTCCCGCAGGTCGTCCCGCGCGTGCATCGTCATGCGTGAGCCGGCGACCGCGAGAACCCGACGATGGATCGAACGCGGCTCGACGTCCGCGAAACCAGGAGACGACGATGAATGCACCCGAACGACTTCCGCAACCTACCGCCGCGACCACGGCGCCGATCAAGGGCATGGCCGGTCGTGGAACCCTGCCGATGCCGCCGGTCTTCGCGACCGTCGCGGAAGAGCGCCAGCATCGCAAGCAGCGCCTGGCCGCGGGCTTCCGGCTGTTTTCCAAGTTCGGCTTCGACGAAGGCGTCGCGGGACACATCACGGCGCGTGATCCCGAGCACACCGACACCTTCTGGGTCAATCCCTTCGGCGTCCACTTCAGCCAGGTCAACGTGTCGAACCTGATCCGTTGCGACCACGAGGGCAACGTCGTCGAAGGCAGCCATCCGGTCAACACCGCCGCCTTCGTGATCCACTCGCGCGTCCACGGCGCACGGCCCGACGTGGTCGGTGCGGCGCACTCGCATTCGACCTACGGCCGCGCGCTGTCGACGCTCGGCTGCGCGCTCGCGCCACTGACCCAGGATGCCTGCGCATTCTACGAGGACCATGCGGTCTACGAGGACTTCGGCGGCGTCGTGGTCGACCTCGACGAAGGGGCGCGCATCGCGGCGGCTCTCGGTCCCCGCAAGGCGGCCATCCTGCAGAACCACGGCCTGATCACCGTCGGCAAGACCGTCGACGAAGCGGTGTGGTGGTTCATCACGATGGAGCGCTCGTGCCAGGTCCAGCTCGTCGCCGAGGCCGCCGCCGCGCGCACCGGCATCGCCCCCCGGACCATCAGCGACGCGTCGGCGCGGCAGTCCTTCGGCATCGTCGGCAGTCCGTTCGCGGGCTGGTTCCAGTTCCAGCCGCTGTACGCACGCATCGTCAAGGAGCAACCCGATCTGCTCGACTGAGCGCGTCGCCGGCCCGTTCTTTCCGCTGTTCCCGTCTTCCGTCCACCGACCCGCCCGGGCTCCATGAATCCCTCTTTTTCCGACAGTCAGATCGTGCAGGTCGACCAGTTGATCCTTCACCAGTACGCGACCTCGCCCTTCTCGGAAAAGATCCGTGCAATCCTGAGTTTCAAGGACGTCCCGTGGACCGCCGTCGAGATTCCCGCCGTGCTGCCGAAGCCCGATCTGATCGCGCTGACCGGCGGCTATCGCAAGACGCCGGTCCTGCAGATCGGCGCGCACCTGTACTGCGACACCGCGCTGATCGCCGAAGTCCTCGAGCGGCTCGCGCCGAGTCCGGCGATCTTTCCGCCCGAGTCCGCGGGCACCGCGCGCTTCTTCGCGCAATGGGCCGACTCCACGCTGTTCTGGACCGCGGTCGCGTACAGCTTCCAGCCCGACGGCGCCGCGGCGATCCTGGCGCACCTGACGCCGGAAGAACGCAAGGTCTTCGCCGACGATCGCGCCGAGTTTCGCGGGCGCATCCCCCGCATGCGGCCGGCCGAGGCGACCGCCGCGCTGCTGATCTACTTCCGTCGCTTCGATACGATGCTGATCGACGGCCGCGTGTGGCTGCTCGGCATGTCGGCATCGATCGCCGACTTCGCGGTCTATCACTGCCTGTGGTTCATCCGGCGCGCGGGACCGCTCGGGTCGATCATCGACGACTTCCCCTACCTGTCGGGCTGGTACGAACGCATGCGACGCCTGGTCCAGCCGCCGCATGCCGACATGACCAGCGAGGCCGCGCTGCGCCACGCGGCCGACGAGACCCCGCAGGAGCTGGAGTCGGAGTTCTACACCGACACGCACGGCATCGCGCTCGGCGAACAGGTCACGATCACGCCGACCGACACGGGCTGCGACCCGGTGCAGGGCGAACTGGTCCTCGCGATGCGCAACGAGTTGGCGGTGCGTCGCTACGACGATCGCGTGGGCGAGCTGATCGTGCACTTCCCTCGTCTCGGATTCGAGATGAAGAAAGCGGCATGACCGCGACGACGGCGCCCAGACTGGCCTGGACCTGGAAGCGCTTCGACGAGCTGTCGGTCAACGACGTGTACGCGCTACTGGCGCTGCGCAGCGAGGTCTTCGTGGTCGAGCAGCGCTGCGTCTTCCTCGATGCCGACGGCGCCGATCGGTCCGCATGGCATCTGCTCGGGCGCACCGACGCCGCGGACGGCGCGCCGTCGCTCGCGGCCTACCTGCGCTGCCTCGATCCGGGCCTGAAGTATCCGGAGCCGTCGATCGGCCGCGTCGTCACGGCGCCGGCCCTGCGCGGGCGGGGCCTAGGGCGTGCCCTGATGGACGAAGGCCTCGAGCGCTCTCACGATGCATGGCCCGCCGCGGCGATCGTGATCAACGCGCAGATGCGACTCGAAGCGTTCTATCGTTCGCTGGGTTTCCGGACCGAAGGCGAGCCTTACGTCGAGGACGACATCGACCACGTGCAGATGCGGCTGGCCGCACCCTGACCGCCCATCCCCACACCATCCGCAACCGGAGAAGACCATGAAGGACTTTGCAGGCCGCACCGCGGTCATCACCGGCGGGGGCAGCGGCTTCGGTCGCGAGTTCGCGCACCTGGCGGTCGGACTCGACATGAACGTCGTCATCGCCGACGTGCAGCAGGACGCGCTCGACACCGTCACGGCCGAGCTCGAAGCCAGGGGCGGCCGCGTGATCGCGCGGAAGGTCGACGTAGCCAAGGGTGACCAGATCGAAGCGCTGGCCGTCGAGACCGAGTCGCGCTTCGGCGCCGTCCACCTGCTGTTCAACAACGCCGGCGTGGGATCGGGCGGACTGATCTGGGAGAACACCGTCCGCGACTGGGAATGGGTGCTGGGCGTCAACGTCTGGGGCGTGATCCACGGCCTGCGTTCGTTCGTGCCGCGCATGCTGGCCGCAGCACAGTCCGATGCGGGCTACACGGGACACATCGTCAACACCGCGTCGATGGCCGGCCTGCTCAACGCGCCCAACATGGGCATCTACAACGTCTCCAAGCATGCGGTCGTGTCGATGACCGAGACGCTGTTCCAGGACCTGGCGCTGATCGACGCGCCGATCGGCTCTTCGGTGGTCTGCCCGTACTTCGTGCCGACCGGCATCAGCCAGTCGCACCGCAACGCGCCGGAGGACGTGTCGGGCGAGCCCGCTACGGCATCGAAGCGCGCGGCCCAGATGATGTCGGCAAAGGCCGTGGGCTCGGGCAAGGTCACGGCCGCCGACTTCGCGGCGACCGTGTTCGAAGCCATCAAGGACAACCAGTTCTACGTGTTCTCGCATCCGCATGCGCTCGGCAACGTCGAGACGCGCATGAAGGACATCGTCGAGATGCGCAACCCGAGCGACCCGTTCGCGGCGCGACCGGACGTGCGCACGCGGCTGCGCACCACGATGGCCGAGATCGCCGCGCAGGTGGCCGGCGCGACCAACGTCTGAAAAGGGGCAGGGCATGAAGGCACGCATCGAGGACGAGCAGTACGCCGACCTGGCCAACGGCACGCGCCTCCACTACGCCAGCGCCGGTATCGCGGCCGGTCGCAAGCTGATGATCTTTCTGCACGGCTTCCCCGAAGCCTGGTTCACGTGGGAAGCGCAGCTCGCGGAGTTCGGCAACGATCACTTCGCGGTGGCGCCCGACCTGCGCGGATTCAACCGCTCGGCCAAGCCGGTGGCCGTCGAGGCGTATCACATCAAGCACCTCGCCGAGGACATCCGGCTGCTGATCGAGTACCTGGGCTACACGTCGGCCATCGTCGTGTGCCACGACTGGGGCGGTGCGGTGGGCTGGCACCTCGGCATCTTCCATCCCGAGATGGTCGAGCGCCTGATCGTCGTGAACTCGCCGCATCCGTGGCTCTTCATGCGCGAGCTCGCCGGCAACCCGACCCAGCAGGCGGCGTCGGCCTACATGAACTGGCTGCGCGGGCCCGGCTCCGAGGAAGGGCTGGTCGCCAACGACTTCAAGGTGGTCGAACGCTTCCTCGCCAGCGAGGACGGCACGCCGCCGGCCTGGTACACGCCCGAGGTGCGCGCGCGTTACCACGCGATGTGGTCGGTGCCGGGCGCGCCGACCGCCGACGGCACGCCGTCGCACGCGATGACCGGCGGCTGCAATTTCTACCGCGCCACGCCGCTGCATCCGCCGACCCGGGCCGAGCCCGCGCGACTGGTGCCGCCCGCGACCGACTGGCAGGTCCGCGTGCCGGTCCGCGTGATCTGGGGCGAGACCGATCGTGCGCTGACCACCGGGCTCATCGACGGCCTCGACCAGGTGTGCGCCGACCTGCGGGTCGAGCGCATTCCCGAGGGGTCGCACTGGGTGGTGCACGAACAGCCCGATCGGGTCAACGCGCTGATGCGCGGCTACCTGACGCACTGAAGAGCCGCCGGTCCGGCGGTCGCGTCCACGCGCTGCCGACCAACCGATCGGGTATCTGCCGACGCCGGCCAGCGTCAAGTAACGCCCGAGCGCCGCGCCAAGCAGAACGGCGAGACCCTTCGCGGGCCTCGCCGTATTTCTCGAATCGGTCGCGATCAGTAGGTCTTGTAAGGCAGGAACTTGCCGGACAGCACGACGTGGACGCGATCGCCCTTCGGATCGGGCTCGCGCTGGATGTCCATCGAGAAGTCGATCGCACTCATGATGCCGTCGCCGAACTCCTCGTGGATCAGTTCCTTGATGGTCGTGCCGTAGACGTTGACCAGTTCGTACCAGCGGTAGATCAGCGGATCGGTCGGTACCGCAGTCGGCAGCGAGCCCTTGTACGGCACGACCTGCAACCACGCCACGGCCTCGTCGGGCAGCCCGAACAGATCGCCGACCGTCTCGGCCTGCGCCTTCGTCAGCGTCATCTGGCCGAGGCAGGCTGCAGTCGTCCACTCCTTGCTGAGACCGACCTTCGCGGCCACGTCGGCCCACTTGATGCCCTTGGCCACCTTGGCGGCGAGAATCATTCCGGTGACCTGACTGCGGTCGCTGATCATCGACATTGCGGGTTCTCCTGTTGATATGAGGCGTGCACCGTCACGCGGCGGCCGCGTGGACGGATTGAAGGGTAGGGGGGCGGGCGCTGATGGCCGGCGCCGCCCGTCCCGGCTCGACGACGACCGGCACATCGCCCACGCGGTCGGTCGCGCCGGCCTGGATGAGCTTCGAACGGTTGACCAGGAAGTCGACCAGGTGGTTGCGGATCAGGTAGTACTGCGGGTCGTGGTGGACGGTGGCGCGGACACGGTCGCGCGGCATCGTGTTGCGGACGATCTCGGCCACCCGCGCGTGCGGTCCGTTGCTCATCAGCAGGATCTTGTCGGCCAGCAGGATCGCTTCGTCGACGTCGTGCGTGATCATGAAGACGGTCTGATGCGTGGCGTGCACGATCGCCAGCAGCTCGTCCTGGATCGTGCCGCGGGTCAGCGCGTCGAGCGCGCCGAAGGGTTCGTCGAGCAGCAGCATCTTCGGCTGGATGGCGAAGGCCCGCGCGATGCCGACGCGCTGCTTCATGCCGCCCGACAGTTCGGACGGCTTCTTGTCGATCGCATGCCCGAGCCCGACCAGCGCCACGAATTTCTCGACGTGGGCATCGACGTCGGCCCTGCTCCACCTGGGCCAGCGCGAACGGACGGCGAAAGCCACGTTGCGGCGGACCGTGAGCCACGGCATCAGCGCATGACTCTGGAACACGACGCCGCGGTCGAGACTCGGGCCGTGGATCTCGCGGCCGTCCATGTAGGCGTAGCCCGATGTCGCGGACTCGAGCCCCGCGAGCACGTTGAGGATGGTGGTCTTGCCGCAGCCCGAGTGGCCGACGATGCAGACGAACTCGCCACGCTCGATGTCGAAATGCACGTTCTCGAACACCGGTGGCAGGTCCGGCGCGTAACGCTTCGAGAGGTTCTCGATCTTGAGGAAGGTCATGGAATTTTCTTCCTCCACCCTCGGGGGAGGGCCGGGGACGGAGAGGGCGCCAGGTCATCACTCCACATACGTCACCCACTTCTGGAATCGTGCGAACAGCAGGTCCAGCAGCATCCCGAACACGCCGATCAGCAGCACCGCGAAGATCACGTTGGTCAGCGACAGGTTGTTCCACTCGTTCCACACGAAGTAACCGATGCCCGTGCCGCCGACCAGCATCTCGGCCGCGACGATGACCAGCCACGCGATGCCCATCGAGATGCGCATCCCGGTCACGATGGTCGGGGCGGCCGCGGGCAGGATCACCTGGAAGGCACGCCTCAAGGGGCGGACCTCCAGCGTCTTGGCGACGTTGAGCCAGTCGCGGCGCACGGCCGCCACGCCGAACGCCGTGTGGATCAGCATCGGCCACACCGAGCAGATGAAGATCACGAAGATGCCGGAGATCGACGAGTCCTTGATGGTGTACAGCGCAAGCGGCATGCAGGCCAGTGGCGAGATCGGCTTCAGCACCTGGATGAACGGGTCGAGCGCCTTGCGGAACAGCGGCGACATGCCGATCAGGAAGCCCAGCGGGATCGCGACGATCATCGCGATGCCGAAGCCGAGCGCGACGCGGCCGAGCGAGAACGCGAGCTGCAGCGCGATGCCCTTGTCGTTCGGGCCGTGGTCGTAGAAGGGATCGGACCGCTGGCTGACGATGGCCGCGCCGATGGCCATCGGCGTCGGGAAGCCGGTGGTCTTGGTACTGCCCGCGTCCTTGCCCATCATCTTCGCGTATTCGATCTGGTCCGCCGTCATCCCGACGGTGCTGGTGTCGGCCTTGACGGTGATCGCCGCGAAGTGCCAGATCACGACGATCATGAAGAGGATCACCACGGACAGGGCGCCTGCGCGGACGTTGAGGGAAGCGCGCATGGTGGAGCGGCTCAGGCCAGTTTCCTGATCGCGAAACTGTCGACGTAGGCCTCGGGTTTGGCCGCATCGAACTCCTTGCCCATCACCCTGAACTTCTTGTAGCCGCGCATCTCGTCGACCCCCGGCGCGGTTTCGCCGAGGTCCCTCATGTGCTTGCGTGCATCGGTCAGCAGGAACACGCGCTCGGCGATGTCGCGGTACTGCACGTCGCCCTTGACGTAGCCCCAGCGTTTCATCTGCGTCAGCATCCACACCGCCATCGAGTACCACGGCACCGGGTCGAAGTCGGCGCGCCCGGGCACGTTCTGAATGTTGCCGAGCCCGTCGGCGAACTTGCCGGTGAGCACCTGCGTGACGACGGCTTCAGGCTGGTTGAGATACGCGGCCGGCGCGATGACCTTCGCGATCAGTTCGCGGTTCTTCGCCTCGTGCGCCATGGCCGCCGCGGTCAGCACGGAGCGGTACAGCGCGGCGAAGGTGCTGGGGTTCTGCCTGACGAAGTCCTCC
>JBBRRW010000136.1:0-9280 GCA_038245975.1 Burkholderiales bacterium | reverse complement strand
GGATCAGGCGCCGGAACGAGGCGTCATTTTTGCATGCCTGTTCGAGCCTTGCTTGTTCAGCCATTGCTGACGACGAGTCGCGGCTCCCGGAGTTCGCCCGACGGTGGAT
This sequence comes from Burkholderiales bacterium, assembly GCA_038245975.1. GTDB lineage: Bacteria > Pseudomonadota > Gammaproteobacteria > Burkholderiales > Burkholderiaceae_D > CAHJXF01. Next base: position 9,171 of record JBBRRW010000136.1, on the reverse strand, counting down.
TGTCGCGACGATTGGCAATCTGTGCGAGCCGGCTGCGGACCGAGGCCACGATGCCCGCTTCGCTGAGTCCGTAGTCCGCGAGCAGTTGGGCCGGGTCGCCGTGGTCGATAAATAGGTCCGGCAGTCCCAAATGCAAGAACGGGCGAACGAGCGCGGTTTCGGCGAGGGACTCCGCGCACGCGGAACCCGCACCGCCCATGATCGCGCCTTCCTCGACGGTCACGAGCAGGTCGTGATGCTGCGCGAGCTCGACGAGCAGCGCCGCGTCGATCGGCTTGACGAAGCGCATGTTGACCACGGTCGCGTCCAGCGTCTCGCCGGCCGCGAGCGCCGGCCCGACCATCGAGCCGAACGCACAGATCGCGACCCGCGGCCCGGCGGCCGGGAGGCGCGCTCCCGCGCTCGTCTCGCGCAGGACGACGCCCTTGCCGATCGCCAGCGGCGCGAGCGTCTGCGTGCTACCCGACGCCGCATGCGACGCGGCGGCCGCGCCGCGCGGATAGCGGACCGCGGCCGGGCCGTCGTACAGGAACCCGGTGCTCAGCATCGCGCGGCACTCGGCCTCGTCGGATGCGGCCATCACGACCATGTTCGGGATGCAGCGCAGGTAGGCGAGGTCGTAGTTGCCGGCATGCGTCGCGCCGTCCGCACCGACCAGGCCCGCACGGTCGAGCGCGAACGTGACGTCGAGGTTCTGCAGCGCGACGTCGTGGATCAGCTGGTCGTAGCCGCGCTGCAGGAAGGTGGAATAGATCGCCACCACCGGCTTCATGGCTTCGGTGGCCATGCCGCCCGCGAAGGTCACCGCATGCTGTTCGGCGATGCCGACGTCGAAGTAGCGGGTCGGGAAGCGGCGCTCGAACTCGACCATGCCCGACCCTTCGCGCATCGCCGGCGTGATGGCGACGAGACGATGATCGGCCGCGGCCATGTCGCACAGCCACGTGCCAAAGACCTGCGTATAGCTTTTCTTGGGCGGTGACGACGGTGTCACGAAGCCTACGGCGGGATCGAACTTGCCGGAGGCCGCGTGATACAACACCGGGTCGGCCTCGGCGAGCTTGTAGCCCTGGCCCTTCTTCGTGACGACGTGCAGGAACTGCGGGCCGCTGAGTTCCCTGATGTTCTGCAGCGTGGGGATCAGCGACTCGAGGTCGTGTCCGTCGATCGGACCGATGTAGTTGAAGCCGAACTCCTCGAACATCGTCGCCGGCACGACCATGCCCTTGGCATGCTCCTCGAACTTCTTCGCGAGCTCGAACAGCGGCGGCACGCCGCCGAGCACCTGGCGACCGACGTTCTTGGCCGTCGCGTAGAACTTGCCGCTCATCAGGCGAGCCAAATACTTGTTGAGCGCACCGACCGGCGGCGAGATCGACATGTCGTTGTCGTTGAGGATCACGAGCAGGTCGACGTCGTGCATCACACCCGCGTTGTTCAGCGCCTCGTAGGCCATGCCGGCCGACATCGCACCGTCGCCGATCACCGCGATGCTCTTGCGACCCTGGTCGCCCTTCAGCTTGGCGGCCGTGGCCATGCCGAGCGCGGCCGAGATGCTGGTCGACGAATGCGCGGTCCCGAAGGTGTCGTACTCGGACTCGACCCGCCGCGGGAAGCCGGAGATACCGTCCTTCTGGCGCAGCGTGTGCATGCGGTCGCGACGGCCGGTCAGGATCTTGTGCGGGTAGGTCTGATGGCCGACGTCCCAGACGATGCGGTCGCGCGGGGTGTCGAACACGTAGTGCAGCGCGATCGTCAGTTCGACGGTCCCGAGGTTCGACGACAGGTGGCCGCCGGTCTTGGACACCGAGTCGATCACGTAGGCGCGCAGTTGCTGCGCCAGCGTATGAAGCTGGTAGCGTTCCAGCTTCTTCAGATCGGCCGGCGAGTCGATGATTTGAAGCAGATCGTTCATGCGTTTGGGCGAGACGTGATGCGGCGATGAAGGGTCGACCGGGAGGCGGGCAACGGCATGTCGGGTTTGCGTACGGGTCAGAACGAACGGCCGATGATGAACGCCGCGATGTCGCGGAGCCGTCGCGCATCGCCGCCGAGATCCTCAAGCGCATGCCCGGCGTCTTCGCGCAGCGACTGCGCGAGCGCCTTGGCGCGTTCGAGACCCAGCGTGGTCACCACCGTCGGCTTGTCGTGCATCGCGTCCTTGCCCGCAGTCTTGCCGAGCGTCGTGCTGTCGGTCTCGACGTCGAGTATGTCGTCGACCACCTGGAAAGCCAGCCCGACTGCGGCGGCATAGCGATCGAGTGCGACGCCCTCGCGATCGGCCGGAGTATGCACCGCCGTCGCACCGAGCAGGATGGCGGCACGCAGCAGCGCGCCGGTCTTGGCGCGATGCATCGCTTCGAGGTCGGGCCATGCGAGTTTGCGACCCACGCTGTCGAGGTCGATCGCCTGCCCTCCTGCCATACCGAGCGATCCGCTCGCGGACGCCAGCAGCGACACGCGCGCCGCGACCCGCCCGGACGCCGGAGCGCCCGCGAGGACTTCGAAGGCGAGCGCCTGCAGCGCATCGCCGACCAGCAGGGCCGTCGCTTCGTCGTAGGCGACGTGCACGGTCGGCCGGCCCCGTCGCAGATCGTCGTCGTCCATCGCCGGGAGGTCATCGTGCACCAGCGAATAGGCGTGGATCAGCTCGACCGCGCTGGCCGCGGCGTCGAGGTCCGCGGCGGCAGCGTGCGCACCGCGCGACGCGGCCCATTCGCCGGCCGCATGGACCAGCATGGCCCGCACGCGCTTGCCGCCGCCCAGCGTCGCGTAACGCATCGCTTCGTGGAGTCGGGAGGGGGACGTCGAGGCGGGTGGCAACACGCGATCGAGCGCCGCCTCGGCGCGGACGCGGATCGCCTGCATCCACTCGGTGGCTTCGGTCCGCGACGGATCGGGGACGGCAGCGAGCGCGCTCACCCGCGATCAGAACCGCGCAGGGGCACTTCGGACAACGGCCGCAGCAATTCGCCGTCCAGCACGCGGACCTGCTCCTTCACGTGCTCGAGGGCCGTCTCGCAGACCTTGACCAGTTCGGCGCCCCGCTGGTAGGCCGCGAGCGAATGGTCGAGCGTCAGCGAGCCGTCCTCCATGCGCCGGACGATCGTCTCCAGTTCCTCGAGCGCCTGCTCGAAAGGGATCGGCGGCGCCGTGGCGTGCACGGGTGCGTCGGCGGACAGCAAGGCGCCCGGGACAGTGGATTGCGGCGATGACGAGGAAGCCTTCGGCATGAACGGTTGCGGATCGGGTGGGCGGGCGAATCGGGCATTTTAAGCGATCGGGGCCAAAGTGCCGACCCCGGGCGCCGCACGGCGGGGGCGCGGCTTGGGCGCCGCGCGCGACCTTCGCCTTTTTGCTAGACTCCGGCCTCCCGCGCGCAGGGGCTTTTCCGGAGGGTCGATCGAAAAGCGGCGCCGGAACCAGGGACACGGCCGTTCCGGCCGCCGTCCGCACATAGCAAGTCGGTCTGTAGGAGTCTCGAGTCAAGTCCACGGCGAGGGTTCATGCCTCGTTATCCGCGACTGAGACGGAAGCTTCTTGATTCGCTTGGGTTGGGTTGGTGCAACGTTGCCCTCGAAGATCGAGTGTGGCGATGCCGCCACTTACATTCGGGAGGGTTGGGATGTCCGATCTGGGTAGCGCAGGCAAGCTCGCGCGCAGCAGCGCGCAGTTGCCGGTCTCTGCATATTTCGACGAAGCGCGGCATGCCCGCGAGATGGAGAGCCTGTTCGGGCGCGCTCCGCGCTACGTCGGTCATGCGCTGATGGTCCCCGAGGTGGGCGATTTCCACACGCTCGCGCACGAACGCGACGGGCGCGTTCTGGTGCGCACCAGCGAAGACGCACGCGGTCCGGCCTCCGGCATCTCGCTGCTGTCGAACGTGTGCCGCCACCGCCAAGCGATCATCAAGAACGGCCGCGGCAACTCGGGCCGCAACATCGTCTGTCCGCTGCATCGCTGGACCTACAACCTCGACGGCAAGCTGCTCGGCGCGCCGCACTTCGACGACAACCCCTGCCTCGACCTGGGCCGCACGCCGCTCTCGCCGTGGAACGGTCTGCTCTTCGAAGGGCCGCAAGGCGGCACCGCCGAAGTCGCGCACGCACTGGCGACCGTCCGCATCCCCGAGCTGGACTTCAGCGGCTACCTGTTCGATCGGGTCGAGATCCACGAGTGCGCGTACAACTGGAAGACCTTCATCGAGGTCTACCTCGAGGACTATCACGTCGGTCCTTTCCATCCCGGCCTCGGCCAGTTCGTGTCGTGCGAAGACCTGTCGTGGCAGTACGGGCAGAAGCACTCGGTGCAGATCGTCGGCGTCAAGAGCGGACTGCAGCGCCCCGGTACCCCGACCTATCGCGCGTGGCACGACCAGGTGATGCGCCTGTCGAACGGTGTAGCGCCCGCGCACGGCGCGATCTGGCTGACGCTGTATCCGAACGTGATGGTCGAGTGGTACCCGCACGTGCTGGTGGTGTCGACGCTCATTCCCCGCGGACCGCAGCACACCACCAACATCGTCGAGTTCTACTACCCCGAGGAAGTCGCGCTGTTCGAGCGCGACTTCGTCGAAGCCAATCGCGCGGCCTACATGGAGACCTGCGCGGAAGACGACGAGATCGCGTTGCGCATGGATGCCGGCCGACGCGCATTGGTGGATCGCGGCGAGAACCAGGTCGGTCCCTACCAGTCGCCGATGGAAGACGGCATGCAGCACTTCCACGAGTGGCTGCGCGCAGAAATGGGCTAGCGCCGGCCCTTCCTTCCTTGTTCGTCCGTTCGACCCGGGCGCTCATCGTGAGCGTCCTTTCCCCGACGCTTCGCCGTTAGCCCGTCATGCAATCGATCTGGATGGTCGTCGCGGCCCTGCTGTTCTCGCTGATGGGCGTGGCCGTCAAGCTCGCGTCGACCCAGTACGGCATTGCGGAGATCGTGGCCTATCGCGGGCTGGTAGGCCTGATCGTCATGGGCGCGATCATCGGCGTGCGCGCGCGGCGCGGCGGCGCGTCGGTGATCGAAGCGCTGTCGACGCGCCACCTGGCGATGCATCTGCGGCGCAGCATCTCGGGCACCGCGTCGCTGTCGCTGTGGTTCTTCGCGATTGCCGGCCTGCCGCTCGCGACCGCGATGACGATCAACTATTCGTCACCGCTGTTCATCGGCGCGTGGATCGCCTGGAGCGCGCTGCGCGCCGGAGAACGCATCGATCACGCGATGTCGATCGCGCTGCTCGCCGGCTTCGTGGGCGTCATGCTGCTGCTGCAGCCGAGCCTGAACGCGGACCAGTGGCTGTTCGCGCTCATCGGCCTCACGTCGACGACGCTGACCGCGGTCGCCTACCTGTCGGTGAAGGCGCTCGGCCGCGTCGGCGAGCCCGAGACCCGCATCGTCTTCTACTTCTCCGCGCTGAATGCCGCGGCAGGACTGATCGGCGCCGCCTTCCTGGGCTTCCACGGTCACGACGCGCGCGGCCTCGGCCTGCTGATGACGGTCGGTCTGACAGGGGCGCTGGCCCAACTCGCGGTCACGCGTGCATTCTCGGCGAGCAGCACGCTGCTGACCGCCAATCTCGGCTATACCGGCATCCTGTTCTCGAGCGCGTGGGGCTACCTCGTCTTCGGCGATCGCATCCCGCTCACCAACGGCCTCGGCATGGCGATCATCGTCGTGTCCGGCGTGACCGCCACGCTGATGACCGCGCGGGCCCTGAAGCGGGCCCGGGCGGAGCCCGACGAGACCGTCCCTTCCCCTTCCCGGCAGGAGTCCTGAAAATGCATCCCCTGGTCAATACCGAAATCCTCGCGAGCCACCTGCACGATCCGCGCTGGATCGTGTTCGATTGCCGTCACGACCTGATGGCACCGGCAGCCGGCGCAGCGCTGTATCGGGCAGGACATATCGAAGGCGCGCGCTTCGCGCATCTCGATCGCGACCTGTCGGGCGCCAAGGACGGACGCGACGGTCGTCACCCGCCGCCGACGAAAGGCGCCTTCGCACGTTTCCTCGCCGACGCCGGGGTCGATCGGGACACCGTGGTGGTCGGCTACGACGCGTCGAACGGCCTCTATGCGGCCAGGCTGTGGTGGCTGTGCCGATGGATCGGCCACGACGCCGCGGTGGTGCTCGACGGCGGCCTGCCGGCATGGACCCGGGCCGGCATGACGCTGAGCGACGGCGTGCCGCGGCCGTCGACGGGCAACGTCGCGGTCGGAGATCCGCTGGTAACGCTGGTCACGTCGGACGACCTCGTCGCCAACCTCGCATCGCAGTCACGCCTCGTGGTCGACGCACGCGCCCCCGAGCGCTATCGCGGCGAGGTCGAACCGCTCGATCCGGTCGCGGGGCACATCCCCGGCGCGGTCAATCATCCGATGGCTCTCGATCTCGAAGCCGACGGGCGCTTCAAGGATGCGGCGGCGTTGCGCGCAGGCTTCGCTGCGACGCTCGGCGATCGCCCGCCCGCATCGGTCGTGCAGTCGTGCGGGTCCGGCGTGACCGCGTGCCACAACCTGCTCGCGATGGAAATCGCGGGGTTGCCGGGCGCGGCGCTCTATGCCGGGTCGTGGAGCGCGTGGTGCGCGGATCCGCAGCGGCCGGTCGCGCGCGGCGCCTGACCGGCGCGGGCCGGCGGCTCAGGGCCGCGCTTCGTAGATCAGGTTGAACGGCGTCTCCGCCGCGCGCCGGAAGCGGCTGAAGCCGCCGGCCATGACCACGTCGCGCATGCGCGCCTCGCCCGACTGCGCGCCGAGGCAGAGCCCGACCTCCTGCGAACGCGACGCCGGGGTACAGATGAAGGTCGACGCCGAGTAGAAGATGCGGCCGACCGGATTGAGGTTGTCCTCGAGGCGATCGTTCGCGAACGGCTCGACGATCATCCAGCTGCCGTCCGCGGCCAGCGTCGAGCGGACGTGGGCTGCCGCGCCGACCGGGTCGCCCATGTCGTGCAGGCAATCGAACACGGCGACGAGGTCGTAGTCCGCTGCCGGAAAATCCTTCGCGGTGGCGACCTCGAAGCGGACGCGATCGGCCACGCCGGCCGACGCCGCCGCTTGGCGCGCATGCGCGATGGACGGCGCGTGGTAGTCGAAGCCGACGAACTGCGAGTTGGGGTAGGCCTCGGCCATGATCAGGGTCGATGCGCCGTGGCCGCAGCCGACATCCGCCACCGAGGCGCCCTGCTTCAGCTTGGCCTCCACCCCCTCCATCGACGGGATCCACGCAGCCACGAGGTTGGCCGCGTAGCCCGGCCGGAAAAAGCGCTCGGTGCCGTGGAACAGCGCGACGTCGTGCTCGTGCCAGCCGACACCCTTGCCGGAGCGGAAGGCCTCGACGATCGTGGGGATGGCCTTGAACTGCGCCACCGCGATCTGGAACGCCCCGGGGACGAAGGCCGGGCTGCCTTCGACGGCGAGCGCGAGCGCCTGTTCCTCGTCGAGGCTGAAGAGCCCGGCGGCCGCGTCGTAGTGGACGTAGCCGCTCGCCGCCTGCGACGACAGCCACTCGCGGACGTAGCGCGCGTCGGTCGATGTGCGGTTGGCCAGTTGCTCGGGGGTCATCGGGCCTTCGGCCAATGCCTTGTAGAGCCCGAGCTGATCGCCGACGACGACAGTGGCCGCGTGCATCACTGCACCCAGATCGGCGACAAACGCGCCCATGAACGCATTGAGCTTCGCTTCGTCGATCGCCATGATGCCTCCTTGGTCGTGGACGGACTGCGGCGCTACACTGGCCGTGCAGGTCGACGCGCGGTTGGAGTGTAACGCCGCGTTCGATCGCGAACAATACGCAGGATTGCGTAGAACTTCGTCCGGGAGGACTGCCGATGAAGCCAACCATCGATGTGCGGGCCGGCGACCACGCCGCACGCTTCCGCTACGCGCAGGGGTCGTCCGGCAACGGCTACGAGCGCCTCACGTCACGCGAGCACGACGTCGTCGCGGGGCTGGCCAGCGGCGACACCGACTGGCAGATCGCGTCACGGCTCGGCGTCAGTCCGCGCACGGTCCACAAGCACCTCGAGCATGTCTACCAGCAGCTCGGCGTCGCGACGAGGACCGCGGCCGTGGTGCGCGTCATCGATCAGTTGTTCGGACGGGTCCGCTGAACCGGCGGCGAGCGAACGGCGCTGTCGCTTCAACCCGCCTCGACCCATCCGTTGAGGGCCACCACCACCAGCACGCCGGCGCCGATCAGCACCGCCTGCAGCAGCGCATCGCGGCCGCGGTTGCCGTGCGGATCGATGCGGTGCATCTGCGGCACCAGGTCCGACAGCGAGATGTACAGGAAGTTGGCGGCGGCCACGACCAGCACGTAGGGCACCAGCGCGCTCAGTCGCTCCAGCGATGCGAGCCCGACCAGCCCGCCGATCACGATCGACGAACTCGACAGCGACGCGTACGCGATGGCCCTGCGCTTGGGCACGTGCGCGTTGATCAGCACGATGAAGTCGCCGATCTTGTGCGGTACCTCGTGCGCCAGGATCGACAGTGTCGCGGCGACGCCGACCCACGGGCTCGCGAGGAACGCGCCGGCGATGACGATGCCGTCGGAGAAGTTGTGGACCGAGCTGCCGATCAGCACAAACACGCCGCCGCGGCCGGCCTCTTGCGCGTCGTGCCCGTGCGCATGGTGATGGCCGTCGCCTTCGAAGTGATGGCTGTGCCGGTACACCGCGATCTTCTCGAGGAAGAAGAAGCCGAAGAGCCCGGCCAGCATCACCGCACACAGGTCGCGCAGCGACGCCTGCGACTCGAAGGCTTCGGGAATCAGGTGCAGGAAGGCGGTCGCGAGCAACACGCCGATCGAGAAGCTGACCATGCGATTGACGAAGCGACCGAGCAGGCGGAACGACAGGAACGCGGCGAGCGCGATGCTGATGGCGGCGACCGAGAAGGTCGCGGTGATCGTTTGGACGACGGGCATCGGCAAGGTCGATGGAAGTGACAAGGCTCGAACGGACACACGGCAGCTCGATGCGGCCGCGTGGGGCGATCCCCGATCGCGCCTGTCGCGGACGGGCGCGCTCGCCGGCTTCAGGCCGCGTTCAGCACCGGCTCATGCCACGCCGTGGGCCTTGAAGAACGCGAGCATCTGCGCCCATCCGGCTTCGGCGTCGGCCTTCGAATAGCTGGGTCGGTAGTCCGCGTTGAAGCCGTGCTGCGCGTCCGG
>JBBRRW010000135.1:0-9309 GCA_038245975.1 Burkholderiales bacterium | reverse complement strand
GGCCGATCGCGGCCGATCGAGACCCCTCGGCGACTGGGCGGGCGCGGTCGGCGTGTCGGAGGGCGCGACCGCGGACGGCTCGGGCTGCGCGTTCCACAGGTCCCCCAGCTGCGCATCGGCCAGCTCGGACACGAAGTAGCGGTGCAGTTGGTCGACGAACGCGTTGACCTCCTGGTCGACCTCGAAGCGCCGGCCGAGCCGAACGTGGAAACGCATCGGCAGCCGGGCCGGTTTCTTCAGGATCGACCAGCCCTTCGACAGGTAAGGCGTGTCGGTCTCGATGATCACCGTCTGGATCGGCACGCCCGCGATCCGCGCCATCGCCGCGAAGCCGCACTTGAAGTCGTTGACCGGCGCCGCGACCGTGCGCGTGCCTTCGGGGAAGATGATCAGCTGGCCGCCCTGCTTCAGGTCGGCCGCCGACAGCCGCAACATGCGCTTCGGGCCGTCGTTGCGGATGTAGCCGGCGAGCCGGGCGCCGGCGCCCAGCAGCACGTTGTCAAGCACCGACGCCTTCATGATGCAGTTGAGCTTCTCGAGGCGCGAAATGAGGATCAGCGCGTCCATGACCGATGGATGATTGGGCGCGATGATCATCGCTTCTTCGGCGTCGAGCGCGTCGAGCGCGGTGGCGTCGACGTGCAGCATCCCGAGCCAGCCGGTCAGGCGGAAGCAATAGCGGTAGAGGCGCGACACGAACCAGCGACCGATGCGCCGGCCGACGGCCTCGGACACCGCGTGGCGGATCAGGAAGGCGATGACCGACCAGCACAGCTGCACGACGCCGAGCACCACGAGCAGCACGTAGAAGGTCGGCCACTGGTAGAGCGCGCACAGGCCCTTGACGAGGCCGGTGAGCGCGGGAGAAGAGCGCAGCTGCGACATGGGGCGGGGCGGCGTCATTCGGCCGCCCTGTCGACGGTCCGGTCCGACTGGCCGAACACGTACGCCACGCCGATGCCCGCGTAGAACGCGCTGTGACGACGGACCAGCGGACTGTCCTCGAAGCTCGCGCCGCGCAGCGTGTCGGCGCGCACGAAGCCGCCGACCCAGAAGCGCTCGAAGCGCTTCGACAGCGCTCCCAGCACCTGGCTGCCGGCATAACCGCCGCTGCTGCGGTAGGCCGGACGGCCGGCTCGCACGTAGGCGCTGGACACGTCGTAGAAATACGCGTCGCGCTTGCGGCTCTGGAAGATCGGTCCGGCGGCGAGCCCGAGGTTCCAGCCGCGGAATCCCGCGACCTCGCCGATGTCGAGATTCAGGCGCGGCGAGGTCTGCCAGCCGATGCCCTGGAAGCCGCCGCCGAGCGTGACGCCGGTCGAGACGGGCATGCGGAAGTCGAGACGAATCCTGCGGTCTTCGCTGCGCAGCAGGTTGACCGACACCGACGGCCCGACCTCGAACGAGCCCCTGAGATCGGGCATGCCCCGGCGCGCGCGATTGTTCGAGCTGCGCACCGGCTGGCTCGCGCCGAACGCGAACTCGAGCTTCACGCGATCGTTGTCGAGGAACTCGGCGCGCACGCCTTCACGGTCGGCCTTGAAGAACTCGCCGCGATAGATGAGGTAGGGGAACGGCAGCAGGTAGCCGCGCGACTCGTCGGAGCCGCGGTAGTCGGGCAGCACCAGCGCACCGAGCCCGGCACCGGCCTCCCACAGCGGCTTCCGGTCGGCCGCCGCTGCCGGGGCTACACAGAGCAGGACCGCCAGCGTCGTCGCGACGCGCACGCGGCCGACGCCCGTCACGCGTTCACACGCGCCGAGCCGCCGGCGGACGCGCCGGTCGGTGCATCGACGTCGCGGATGTTGATGCGCCGACGACGGATGGCATCGAGGGTGCGCCGCGCGTTGAACAGCGAGCTGATGCGATAGATGGTCTTGAAGACGAAGATCGAGGGCCAGATCGGCGTCCTGCCGAAGATGTCGCCGGCGAACAGCGACAGCAGCGCCTCGCGCACGCGCAACACGTTGCGCGGCGCCATGAACAGGTCGCGCATCGTGGGATTGGTGACGCGGTAGATGAACCACGAGAACTCGCGCGGCCCCTTGACCATCACGGCATCGAAGCGCTTCGCCGCGGCCCACACCGCCGCGGACTCGCGTGACGGCGCGGCCAGCCGCGCGCTGACGAGATCGGCACCGACGAAGGCGCTGTTCATCGCGAGGAACACGCCGGACGAGAACACCGGATCGACGAACGCGAAGGCATCGCCCAGCAACAGATAGTTCGGTCCTTGCGCATGCGTCGTGGAATAGCTGTAGTTGCCGGTGGCTTCCACATCGGCAAGCAGGCGCGCATTCTTCAGGCGCTCGTGCAGCTGCGGGCACAGCGCAATGGTGTCCCTGAAGAAGTCGTCGAGCGAACGATCCTTCGCACGGGTCTTCAGGTAGTAGGGCCAGCACACCGCGCCGACGCTGGTGGCGCCGTCCGACAGCGGGATGAACCAGAACCAGCCGTGCGCGAACCAGAAGATCGTGATGTTGCCTTCGAGCTTGCCGGGCAGGCGCTCGGCATTCTCGAAGTGGCCGTACAGCGCCGAGCTGTTGTGGGCCTTGTTCTTGCGCTTGGCGCCGAGCTGGTTGGCGAGGAAGGTGTCGCGGCCCGATGCGTCGACCACTACGCGCGCGTGGTAGCGCACCGTGCTGCCGTCGTCGTTCTGGCCGCTCACGATGGCACCCGAACCGTCGTCCCTGAACGCGACGTCGCGCACGCGGCAGCCTTCGACGACCGATGCGCCGTTGCTCGCGGCCTTGCGCAGGAGCACGTGGTCGAATTCGGACCGCCGCACCTGATAGGCCATGTCGAGGTTCTTGTCCCACGACTGTCCGAACTCGAGCAGCGTGCGTTCCGCGTGCCACGGCGACACGAACTCGATACCCCACTTCTCCATGCCGAGCGCGGCGACCTCGTCGGCCACGCCGAGCCGGGCGAGCAGCGGCATGTTGGCCGGCAGCAGCGACTCACCGATGTGGAAGCGCGGGTGATGGGCCTTCTCGAGCAGCGTCACCGAATGACCGCGCGCTGCGAGCAGCGCGGCGGCCGTCGAGCCGGCCGGGCCGCCGCCGATGACGAGCACGTCGCAGGTTTCGGGTTCTGGCGATGCGGTGAGGACGGACATGGGGGGCAGCGCCGGAAGGCGTTCGGAAAGGAGCGGATTATCGCATCCGACCCCTGCCGGAAGCCCGCCGCGGCCCTGCGCGGTGCTTCACCTGACGGCTCCCAACAACACTGCCCTCCGATCTACTGCAGCGCGGCGTCGAGCAGCGGACCGAGTCCCGAGATCGCAGGCAACAGCACCGCAGGAATGGAATGCCGCTGCTGGACGAAAACCGGCTCGTTGATCGTCACGACCGTCGTCCCGCCCGCATCCTCGGCGACGAGGACCTTCAACGGCAGATCGATCGCGGCGGACGGGCTCGCGACCATCACCGGCGTGCCGCCTTTCGGATTGCCGAGGACGATCAACACCGTCGGCTTCATCGTCAGGCCCACGCGCCGCGCGCCGGCAGCGTGGTCGATGGTGGCGAAGACGGTGAGGCCGCGCTCCGTGGCGGTCGCGACGATCTTCTCGACGGTCCGGTCGACGGGATACGGGCTGGTGCGAACCGACAGGCCCGCCGCTGCCGGCGGCGGGTCCGCGCCGAACGACGGTCCGGCGACGATGGACAGCGCTGCGGCCCAGCCCAGCGCGGCGAAACAGCGGCTGAAGAACGAAGGAACGACCATGGACTTTCTCCTCTGCGACAGGATCGGACTGCGGGGTCGGTTGCCGGGACGATTGATTACAATGCCCGCCACCCGAGGGTTCCGATCATGACCGCATCCGCCGCACTCCCCCGCAACGACACCGCTCCCGCGGTCCGCGCGCCCCAACCGGCGGCGTCCGCGCCGGCCCCGGCCACGAACTTCCTGCGTCACGTCGTCGAGCACGACCTCGCGCGCGGCGCCTATGCGTCGCGCCTCGGCGTCCCCCACCGGGCAACCACGCCGGTCGACCGCGCCGTCATCGCGGACCCGGCGCGCGTGCGCACGCGCTTCCCGCCGGAGCCCAACGGCTACCTGCACATCGGGCACGCGAAGTCGATCTGCCTGAACTTCGGGCTGGCCCGCGACTACGACGGTGTCTGCCACCTGCGCTTCGACGACACCAATCCCGAGAAGGAAGAGGCGGAGTACGTCGACGCCATCATCGAGATGGTGCGATGGCTGGGCTTCGACTGGAACGCGAAGGCCTTCGAGCGCGAGGCGGCGCACCTGCAGCCCGGCGCCACGCCCGGCCAGCACGGCGACGTCGAGGACCACCTCTACTTCGCGAGCGAGTACTTCGAGCTGCTGTACGAGTTCGCCGAGTACCTGATCCGCACCGGCCACGCCTACGTCGACAGCCAGTCGCCCGACGAGATGCGCGCGATGCGTGGCACGCTGGTCGAGCCGGGCCGCGACTCGCCGCATCGTTCGCGCACGGTCGCGGAGAACCTGGCGCTGTTCCACATGATGCGCAGCGGCGACTTCCCCGACGGCGCGCAGGTGCTGCGGGCACGCATCGACATGGCGTCGCCCAACATGAACCTGCGCGACCCGGTGCTGTATCGCATCCGGCATGCGCATCACCATCGCACCGGCGACGCGTGGTGCATCTACCCGATGTACGACTACACGCACTGCGTGTCGGACGCGCTCGAGAACATCACGCATTCGGTGTGCACGCTCGAGTTCGAGGATCACCGGCCGCTGTACGACTGGGCGCTCGAGCGCATCGTGCCGGTGCTGCGCGCGCCGCAGTTCATGCACGCGGTCGATCGCGTGCGCAGCATCCGCGAACAGGGCATCGAGGCCCAGAAGGAATTCGCGATCCATTGCCACAACTTCCGGCACAAGCTGTTCGCCAGCCCCGAAGAGGCGTCGATGCGCGCGCTGTTCGAGCGCTGGGAGCACGACCGCGACGCGATCCTCAGGGATCTCGACACGTTCTTCGAGATGCTGCTGAGCAGCCCCGAGCAGTTCTCGCCGCTGCTCACGCACGCGCTCGAGGAGGCCGAGGGCTTCGGCCTGCCGAACCCGTTCGGGCTGCCGCATCAATACGAGTTCTCGCGGCTGAACCTGACCTACGTCATCACCAGCAAGCGGAAGCTCAAGCAGCTCGTCGAAGAACATCATGTCGACGGCTGGGACGATCCACGGATGCCGACCCTGGTCGGCCTGCGTCGTCGCGGCTACACGCCGGCCAGCATCCGCCTGCTGTGCGAGCGCGGCGGCGTCTCGAAGTCGAACAGCTGGACCGACTACGCCGAGCTCGACCAGGCGCTGCGCGACGATCTGGACCCGAAGGCGGCCCGCGCGTTCGCGATCCTCGATCCGGTCCGCCTCGTGGTCACGAATTTCCCCGCGGACCGGACGGAAGCCTGCACGGCCCCGGTCCATCCGCATGCGCCCGAACGCGGACAGCGCAGCTTCCCGTTCGCGCGCGCGCTGTGGATCGAGCGCGAGGATTTCCAGGAGACCCCGCAGAAGGGCTTCTTCCGCCTGGCGCCGCCCACCGCCGACCAGCCCGGCAGCACCGTGCGCCTGAAGTACGGCTACGTGGTCCGCTGCACCGGCTTCACGAAGGATGCCGACGGCCGTCTCTCCGAGGTCACGTGCGAGTACCTGTCCGACACGTTCAGCGGCACGCCGGGCGCCGACCGCATCAAGGTCAAGGGCAACATCGCGTGGATCAGCATCGGGCACGCGCAGTCCGCGGAGGTGCGTCTCTACGATCGCCTGTTCACCGAAGCGCAGCCCGACGCCGGTGGCCGCGACTTCCTCCAGACCATCAACCCGGATTCGAAGCGCATCGTGACCGGCTATGTCGAGCCGGGTGTCGAGGCCATTGCCGAGTCCGCGTTCCAGTTCGAGCGCCTCGGGTACTTCGTGGCCGATCGCGTCGACTCGACGATCGCGAACCCCGTGTTCAACCGCATCGCCACGCTGCGCGATACCTGGCAGCGCTGAAGGTCCGGAGCAACGCCCCCATCGATGCCCCCTTCGACGCAGGACCATCCATGATCGCCGGACGGGTCGTCGCGTTCGTCGCATTCGTCGCCTGCGCGACCCTGGCGCTGACCGCGTCGACGGGGATCGCAGCGGCGCAGGAAGCGCCGGTCGCCGCACCGCTGGTCCCGACCCTGCCGCAGGCGACCGACCGCGAGATCCAGATCGCCTCGGACGCCTTCCTGAAGGACGCACGCCTGCCGCGCTGGGTGCAGCCGCGCGCGATCCCCGAGGTCAAGGCCGGCGGTCCCGCGGTGCTGGCGTTGTGGGACTCGCAGACCTGGCTCGACGCGGCGCAGACCACCTACGTGCATCGCGCGCTGCGCGTCAACGACCCGTCGGTGCTGTCGGGGCTCGGTCGTGTGTCGCTGCAGTTCATTCCCGCCTACCAGCGCATGGTCCTGCACACGCTGCAGGTCGTGCGCGACGGCGTCGTCGTCGACCGGCTGGCCGCGGCCCAGGTGCGCTTCCTGCAACGCGAGACCGGCCTCGAGAGCAATCTCTACAGCGGTATCGTGACCGCGTCGATCCTGGTCGACGACCTGCGGGTCGGCGACACGCTCGAGATCGCGTACTCGACGATCGGGGCCAACCCGGTGTTCGGGCCGCTCTACAGCGGCGTCGAAGGCTGGGACCAGCTGCTGCCGATCGAGGATCGACGGGTGATGCTGAGCGCGCCCGTGCAGCGGCGCATCCAGTGGAAGACCCACGGCGAACTGTCGCCGGGCATCGCGGCGCCGACCGACAAGGTCGTCGACGGCGTACGGACCCTGACCTTCGAGGGCCGCTCGCTCGCGTCGCTGCCGCCCGAGCCGGCGGTCCCGTCCGGCGTCAGCGTCGGCCGCTCCATCGAGTTCTCCGAATACACCCGCTGGAACGACGTCGCGACGTGGGCCGAGTCGCTGTTCGTCGACCGCGAGCCGCCGAGCGCCGAACGCCAGGCACTGGTCGCGACGCTGATGGCGAAGCCGACCGTCGAGGAACGCGTCGTGGGCGCGCTGGAGTTCGTGCAGTCGCAGGTGCGTTATTTCTCGGTATCGCTCGGCACCAGTTCGCATCGCCCGACGCTGCCCAACAAGGTCCTCACGCAGCGCTACGGCGACTGCAAGGACAAGTCGCTGCTGCTCGTGACGCTGCTGCGCGACATGGGCATCCCGAGCACGCCAGCCCTGGCGCGGCTGGGCAACCGCACCGGCTTCGGCGGTCGCCTGCCGACGCCGCTCGTGTTCGATCACGTGATCGTCCGGGTCGACGTCGACGGCGCGCCCTACTTCCTCGACGCGACCCGCATGGGTCAGCACGGGCGCCTCGCACGCATGGGGCAGTTGCACGACGGGTCGGAGGTGTTGCTCGCATCGGCCGCGACGCAGGCGCCGCTGAAGATCGTCGTGCCGAATCGCGAGGAGCTGGTCCGCGACGACCGCATCGAGACGCTGACGCTGACCAAGCTCGACGGCGACGGCGAGCTGCGCGTCACGCAGATCCAGAACGGTGTCCTCGCCGAAGGCTTCCGTTCGATCCGCGGCCTGCTGACGCAGGAACGGTTCGACGCCCTGGCCACGTCGGAGATGGGGAGGCGCTATCCCGGCGCGAGGCTGATCGAACCCGTGCAGTTCGACGACGACACGACGGAGAACCGCCTGACGATGACCTACGCGGTCAGCGTGCCCAAACCCGCGAAGCGCGCGGGGTCGGGCTGGCAGGTCGCGTACAGGCCCGAGAACCTGCTGATGATCTTCACCACGCCGAGCGAGAGCAATCGTCGGGCGCCGGTCGCCGTGCGCTTCCCGGTCAATGCCCACTACACCTTCGAGGCGACCTTCCCCGAAGAGGTCGGCGCCACGCTCGACCCGGGGACGACGACGATCGAGGATCCCGCGTTCCTCTCCACCCTCGAGCTGTCGTTCCGCGGCAATCGCTGGATCGCCAGGGCCGAGGTCAGGACGCTCGCCGATCGCATCGCCGCGAGCGACCTGCCGCGGCTGCGCGAGGACCTGCAGAAGATCCAGCGCAGCTTCCCGAGCGCCGTCGTGATCCGCGATACCGACATCAGGAAGAGCGGCTTCCTCGGCATCGGCCGCAAGGACCTGGCCGCGACGCTGAAGAGCCGGCAGGAAGACGGCGTGACGCGCATCGCCGCGACGCTCAAGGCCGGACGCCTCGGCGGCAGCGACCTCGCGCGCGCCCACTGCGAACGCGGCGCCGCGCTGCTCACGCTCGACCGCAACCAGGAGGCGCTCGCCGATGCCGACCAGGCCGTCGAGGTCGACCCGAACGCGCCCGACATGCTGGCCTGTCGCGGCGAGATCCGCGTCGGCACGCGCGCCTTCGGTCCAGCCATCGAGGACTTCTCGCGCGCCATCGTGATGGGCGCCGACGGCGGACGCGTGTACTACCTGCGCGGCCAGGCCAAGTTCCATCTCGGCCGCTTCGCCGAGGCCGCGGACGATTTCTCGAAGGCCAACACGGTCGACAAGGACCAACGTTCCACGCTCAGCCACGACCTGTGGCGCGCGTTGGCCTATCGCCGCATGAACAAGCCGCTGCCCGACGACCTGCAGAGGCTGGCCGCCGCCGATCCGCGCGGCGAGTGGCCGCGGCCGGTGCTGGCGCTGCTGGCCGATCGACTCGGACCCGACGAGGTCGGATCGCTCGCGGCGAAGCCGGCCGGCGACGCGGCCGAGCTGAACGGCACCGAAGCCGACTTCTTTGTCGGCGAGTGGTACCTCGCGCGCGGCGACCTGGTCAGGGCCCGCGACGCGTTCATGGCCTCGCGCGCGCGCGGCGTCATCATCTACACCGAATACTCGGCGTCGGGCTTCGAGCTCGAAAAGATGGACCGACCGGCGCATTGAGCGGGGTTCCCGCCGCATCCGCACGCCCCGTGCGCGTCCTTGCCCGACGCGTTCATAATTCGCCTTTCCCGTCTTGCCGGACCCCGCCATGGACACACTCGAATCCTCCCGCGCCGCCGTGCGCCAGCGCATCGCCCGCCTGCGTGCAGCCATGGCCGTTCGCGGTTTCGCGGCCGTGCTCGTCCCGTCGTCGGACCCGCATCTGTCCGAATACCTGCCCGAGCGCTGGGCCAGCCGTGTGTGGGCCTCGGGCTTCTCGGGTTCGGCCGGCACGCTGGTCGTCGCGCGCGACTTCGCGGGTGTCTGGGCCGACAGCCGCTACTGGGTACAGGCCGATGCGGAACTCGCCGGCACCGGCATCGAGTCGATGCGCATTCCGGCCGCGACCAGCGCCGCCCACGTGGACTGGCTCGCCGACCATCTG
>JBBRRW010000134.1:0-9368 GCA_038245975.1 Burkholderiales bacterium | reverse complement strand
GGCCCTGATCGAAGGCTTCGAGTGGGATGCCGAAGGGCGACGCTTCGAGACCATCGACGACCTGCACGCCTACGGCGCGCGGGTCGCGGGCTCGGTGGGCGCGATGATGGCGCTGCTGATGGGCGCGCGGGCGCCGGCCGAACTGGCGCGCGCCTGCGACCTCGGCGTCGCGATGCAGTTGTCCAACATCGCGCGCGACGTGGGCGAGGACGCGAGGCTCGGCCGCCTCTACCTGCCGCGCGCGTGGATGCGCGACGCGGGGCTCGATCCCGATGCGTGGCTCGCCGCGCCCGTGCACAGCGCTGCGCTGGGCAGCGTCGTCCGCCGCGTGCTCGACGAAGCCGACCGGCTGTATGCGCGGGTCGGGGCCGGGATCGCGCAGCTTCCCGTGTCGTGCCGCCCCGGCATCAACGCGGCGCGGCACCTGTATGCGGCGATCGGCCACGAGGTGGCGCGGCGCGGCCACGACGCGGTCGGCCAGAGGGCCGTCGTCCCCGCGCGCCGCAAGGCCCGCCTGTTGATCGCGTCGACGATGGGGGCCTTCCTGCCGGCCGGTCGCTCGACGGGCCGGCGCAGCGATCCGCCGATGGCCGCAACGCTCTACCTCGTCGATGCGGCGGCCGACCGCTCGCTGGGGCCGCAGCCGCGTCCCGTCGCGCCGCCGCGCTGGGATCTCGGTGCGCGCGCGGTCTGGACCATCGAACTGATCGAACGGCTCGAACGCCAGGACCGGGACGCGCGCGCGTTACGCTGGGCCGTCCCGAAGACGATCGCGCACGAAGCGGCCTCTTGATCTGGATCGAGGTCGTGCTCGGGTTCGCGGTGCCCATCGGCTGGGGCGTGTGGCAGCTGATCGACCTGAAGCGCGAGAAACGGCTCGACGAGGCGAAGCGTGCGGCAGGAACGCCGACACCGGAGGACAGCCAGCAGAGCTAGCCGCGCGACGCGATCGCCAGAACGCCAGAACGCCAGCGCGGATCCGGTCGCCCGGCCCACCCGCGAGAATGCGTTCAGACGATTCGTCGCGGCATCCGGAACGGCAGCAACGCACGGACCCACCGTCGCTCGAAGCGTTGCAGCGACAGGTGCTCGTGCACGCTCGTCACCGGCTCGCCGCCCCAGCGCGTACGCACCACCGACCGCGCATAGAACGGTCCGTCCTCCATCGCCATCGCGATGCGGGGCGTGCGATCGATCCCGCTGCCGGCATCGCTGCGGGTGGTCTGCTCGAGACCCCAGCGCGTGCGTGGTAGCGGTGCCGCCGGCGGCGCGTCGAACGATCCAGTACGGCCCGCGTCGTCGAACCAGTGGGCGATCGACAGCGGCTTGCCGTCGCGACGTTCGACGTCGTAGACGACCGCGGTGCGACCGTCGGCCCGATGCGCGCGCGACCAGTCCCAGCGTACGAAGTCGTCTTCGAGCGGGACGCAGCCGCGGTTGCTGTCGAGGTAGGCAGGGCCGGACCACGTCAGTCGCGGCGCGTCGAGACGGACGTCGACGCGCGCGCACGGCGCGATCACGCCCCAGCGATGCCGCCCCTGCGCGTCGAGATTCACGCGATGCGCCGGCCGCGGGCCGGTGCGGACCTCGATCGTGCCGCGGATGCGCGACGGCAATGGCGTGGTGATCTCGTCCAGATGCAGGCGCAGGCCGCCGTCCAGCCATTCCAGCGCGCTCGGACCGATGACCAGTCGCGTCGCATCGCGCGTGACGCGGTCGCTGCCGCGCTCGGTCATGGACCAGCGCGCGCCGCGCCGGCCGTAAAGTGCGACGTTGACCGCGCTGTGGGCGAGCGGGTCGACGGCGACGTCGCCGTGGGTGCGCAGTCGCCGGTGACGCGCATGCGCGTAGTACGGCGAGAAGACGCTGCCGAGAAACGCGATGATCGTCAGGCCCTGCGTGCCGTCGTCGTTCAGCGCGTCGAGGTACCACCAGACGTAGCCGCCCGGCGCGACGGCGACGTCGAAGCGACCGAAATCCTCGGCCGGTCCGCCGCGATCAGCCGCTCCGCGGCGAGCCGTCCCGACAGCGCCGCCATCGGCAGGCCCGGCCCCGGGTGCACGCTGCCCCCCGCGAGATACAGGCCCGGTATCTTGCTCAGCGACGACGGGCGTTCGAAGGACGCCGCCCAGCCGTGCGTCGCCCGCCCGTACAGCGCGCCGCCCGTCGCCGGGAACATCCGCGCGAAGTCCGACGGCGTCGTGATCCGCGGCGGACCGGTCGGCGGTTCGAGCCGGAGTCCGCAGGCCTGCAGCTTGCCGAACATCAGTGCTTCGCATCGGGAGATCTCCTCGGCGCCCAGCGGCCGCACATCGGCGTCCGCGGGGGCATTGATCAGGCACATCAGGCGCTCCGGCCCGTCGAGGCTGCTGTACGCCGTTTCGTCGTCGGTGCCGCGGTCCTGGGCGCACACGTACACCGTCGGGTCGGTGGCGGTCGTGCGGTCGGCGAACAGCTGCCGGAATTCATGGGCGGTGTCGCCGCCGAAGAACACGTTGTGGCGCAGCAGCGGGAAGCCGTGCGTGCGCGCGCGCAGGTGCCAGGTGATCGCCGACAGCGATCGCTGCTCCGTGCGGATCGCAGGCACCGCGCGTTGCACCGACGCGCCCAGGAAGCCGGCGGCGAGCGCCGACGTGTCGCCGTTGAAGACGATGGCCGACGCGGCGAGCCGCTCGCCGCTGTCGAGCAGGACGGCGGTGGCGCGTCGCTGCTCGACCACGATGCGGGTCACGGCCTGCCCCCGGCGGATCGCGCCGCCGCGCCGTTCGATCAGGACCGCCAGCGCGTCGGCGATGCGCTGCATCCCGCCGTCGACCAGCCACACCCCTTCCTGCTCGACGTGCGCCACGAGCATCAGCGTGGCCGGCGCGAGGAAAGGGGACGAGCCGCAGTAGGTCGCATAGCGCCCGAACAGTTGCCGGAGCCGCGGATCGTGGAAGTAGGTCGACAGCTCGGACCACATCGTCGCGAACGGCGAGATGCGCATCAGGTCGCCGAACCCGCGCGCGCCGACGCGCTTGGCCAACGAGACCGGATTGGGCTGCGCGCTGCGCAGGAACGGCTGCTCGAGCGTGCGGTAGATCGATCGCGCGCGCTCGCAGAAGGCGAGGTAGCGCCGGGCCTCGTCCGCGCCCGCGAACGCGCCGATGGCCTCGGCGCTGCGCTGCGGGTCGGTGTACAGTTCGAGGTGCTCGTGGTCGTTCCACGCATGGCGGGCCAGCGTGCCGGCCGGCGCCAGCGTCAGCCAGTCCGACAGGGTCTCGCCGGCATCGGTGAACAGCTCATCGAAGACCCAGCGCATCGTGAGGACGGTGGGTCCGGCATCGAGACGCGCGCCGTCGACCGTGACCTCGCGCAGCTTGCCGCCGACCTGCTCGGCCTTTTCGACGACGAGCACGTCGACGCCGCGCGTTGCCAGTCGCAGCGCGCAGGCCAGCCCGCCGATGCCGGCACCGATGACGATCACCGGAGCCTGACTCATCGGACCTTCCCGTCCATTCGCGATTGACGCTCGACTTGCATGTGTCTATTCTAAGCGACACAAACAGATGTCATGACAACGTGACAGCTGATTCTGAACTTTGTTTCTGATCGGATCGATACTCGTCGGGGGCCGCTAGTGAACATCCAGCAAAGGATCCATCGCGCATTGGAAGCGGCTATCGCCCGCGGGGACGCGCCCGGCGCGCCGCCGCGGCTGGGCCAGGCTATCCGGCATGCGGTCTTTCCCGGCGGCGCGCGCATCCGGCCGCAGCTCTGCATCGCGGTCTCGATGGCCTGCGGCGAAGACGATCCCGCGCTCGCGGACGCGGCCGCCGTCGCGATCGAACTGCTGCATTGCGCGTCGCTGGTCCACGACGATCTTCCCTGTTTCGACGATTCGCCGCTGCGACGCGGTGTGCCGTCGGTGCACGTGGCGTACGGCGAACGCCTCGCGGTTCTCGCGGGCGATGCGCTGATCGTCGCCGCGTTCGAGTCGCTGGGGCACGGCGCAGCGTCGTCGCCGGCCCGACTGCCGGCGCTGCTGGCGACGATCTCGAGCGGGGTCGGCCGGCCCTTCGGCATCGCTGCCGGACAGGCCTGGGAATGCGAGCCGCGCTGCGTGCTCACCGACTATCACCGCGCCAAGACCGGCGCGCTGTTTGCGGCGGCCACGATGGCGGGCGCGCAGGTGGCGGGGGCCGACCCAGGTCCGTGGCGCGGGCTCGGGGAAAGTCTCGGCGAGGCTTACCAGGCCGCCGACGACATCCGCGACGTGGTCGCCGATCCGGCCGTCCTCGGCAAACCGGTGGGGCGCGACGTGGCGCTCGACCGGCCCAGCGTCGCGCGCGAGTACGGGCTGCACGAGGCGATCCGGCAGTTCGATCGCCTCGTCGCCGGCGCGTCTGCCGCGATCCCCGAGTGCCAGGGTGCGCCCTACCTGCGTGCGCTCGTCAAGAGCGAAGCGATGCGACTGGTCCCCGCGTCGTGGTGTACCGATCTGGAACGCATCGCCGCCTGACGGCGCGCATGGTTGACGTCGCATGGCGACCGTCGAACCGGTTTCCTGCTCACCGCCCGCCCATCGCGTCGTCCACGTGGATCACGCCGGTGACTCGCTGATCGATCACCTGCTCGCACGCCGCGACCGCCTGCTCGCCAGTCGGTCGTTCCAGCGCGCGGCCGCCCGCTTCCTGCCCACGCGCTGGATCGCGCGTCGCCGCGCTCGCGCGCTCTTCGATCTCGTGGCTGGGTTCACTTATTCGCAGGTACTGCTCGCCTGCGTACGCCTCGGGCTCTTCGACCTGCTGCTTGAGCGGCCGCGCAGTCTCGACGAGATCGCGCTGCATTCCGATCTCGACGAGGAGACCACCGGCCGGCTGATCGCCGCGGCCGTCGCATTGCGTCTGGTCGAACCGCGTAGCCGCAGTCGTTACGGTCTCGGCTCGCTCGGCGCGCCGATGGCCGGCAACCAGGCCATCGCCTCCATGGTCGAGCACCACGAAGCGCTGTATGCCGATCTCGCGGACCCGGTGGCGCTGTTGCACCGGCGCGCGTCGAGCCGCGATGCGACGCGACTCGGCGCGGTCTGGGGCTACGTCGCCAACGATGCGGTCGGCGCGCTCGGTGACCGCAGCGTCGCCGCGTATTCGACGCTGATGAGCGACTCGCAACCGCTGGTCGCCGACCAGATTCTCGACGCCTATCCGCTCGCGCGCCATCACCGGCTGCTGGACGTGGGCGGCGGCGAGGGCGGCTTCGCGCTGAGCGTCGCGCGCCGCTATCCGCACCTGCATTCGACCGTCTTCGACCTGCCCGCGGTCGCGGCGCGGGCGCGCGAACGCATCGTCGCGGCGGGGCTGTCGGCTCGCGTGGAGGCGCGCGGTGGCGACTTCGTCCGCGATGCGCTGCCGCTCGGTGCCGACGTGGCGACGCTGGTGCGCGTCATCCACGACCACGACAACGAACGCGCCATGCAGATCCTGAGCGCCGTCCATGCGGCGCTGCCCGACGGCGGCGTCCTGCTGCTGGCCGAGCCGATGTCAGGCACCCGCGGCGCCGAGCCGATGGGCGACGCGTACTTCGGCATGTACCTGCTGGCGATGGGCAGCGGCCGGCCGCGGACGCCCGAGGTGCTCGAGGCGATGCTCGCGCAGGCCGGGTTCCGGCGCACGCGCCGCGTCGGCACCGCGTTGCCGTTGCAGACCCGCCTGATCGCAGCCGAGAAGTGATGGGATCCGCGGTCGGATCCGCGAAATGAATCCGCTGACCGTGCCGCGCCTGCAATTGGCGGACAGCGCCGGTACGCAACGCAACATCGATAGTCGTCAATATAAGTTGACACCTTAATCCGTAAGAATATGATGACACGGTGAACACCGAGTTCCCGTCCCTTTCCGCGCACTGCGGCAACCGATCCGTCGTGGCCATCGCATGAAAACCAACGCCGTCGTCTTCGAGCAGCCGGAGCGCTTGAGCATCCGGCGCCTGAACCTGTGCGAGGCCGCGGTCGACGACGTGGTGGTCGACGTGCATCACAGCGGGATCAGCACGGGCACCGAGAAGTTGTTGTGGACGGGCCGCATGCCTCAGTTTCCCGGCATGGGGTATCCGCTGGTCCCGGGCTACGAGTCGGTCGGGGTCGTCGCGCACGCGGGCGACCGCAGCGGACACCGGGTCGGCGACCACGTCTTCGTGCCCGGTGCGCGCTGCTACGGTGAGGTCCGCGGCCTGTTCGGCGGCGCGTCGTCGCGAGTGGTCATCCCGGGCGACAAGGCGCTGAACATCGACCCGGCGCTCGGCGACGAAGGCGTCCTTCTCGCGCTGGCCGCCACCGCCTATCACGCGGTGGCCGCCGCGATGAGCGGCACCACGCCGCGCGAGGCGATCACGGGGCCCGAGCTGATCGTCGGCCATGGCGTGCTGGGCCGTTTGATCGCCCGCATGACGGTCGCCGCGGGTTTCGCGCCACCGACCGTCTGGGAAGTGAATCCGCTGCGCGTCTCCGGCGCGACCGGGTATCCCGTGGTCCATCCCGACGACGACCCGCGTCGCGACTACCGATCGATCTACGACGTCAGCGGCGACGCATCGCTGCTCGACTGCCTGATCGCGCGGCTCGCCAAGGGCGGCGAGGTCGTGCTCGCCGGCTTCTACACCGATCGCCTCGCCTTCGACTTCGCGCCGGCCTTCATGCGCGAGGCGCAGATCCGCACGGCTGCCGAGTGGCAACGCCCCGACCTGCTCGCCGTCAAGGAACTCGTCGAGACCGGCCGCGTGTCGCTCGCCGGGCTGATCACGCATCGCGAGAACGCCGAATGCGCGACTGATGCCTACCCCACCGCGTTCAACGACGCGACCTGCCTGAAGATGATTCTCGACTGGAGAGCTTGCTCATGAGCATGGCTACCGAGGCCATCGCGCCCGTCGCCGCGTCGCCGATGAAGTTCGTGGAGATGCTGCGCACGGAGGCGGCGATCGAACCCGATGCGATCGAGGACAAGTCCCATTCGCCCGCGGCCAAGACCACGCAGATCATCGCGATCTACGGCAAGGGCGGCATCGGCAAGAGCTTCACGCTCGCGAACCTCAGCTACATGATGGCGCAGCAGGGCAAGAAGGTGCTGCTGATCGGCTGCGACCCCAAGAGCGACACGACGTCGCTGCTGTTCGGAGGCCGTGCCTGCCCCACCATCATCGAGACCAGCTCGAAGAAGAAGCTCGCCGGCGAGGCGGTGCAGATCGGCGACGTGTGCTTCAAGCGCGACGGCGTGTACGCGATGGAACTCGGCGGACCGGAGGTCGGTCGCGGCTGCGGCGGGCGCGGCATCATCCATGGCTTCGAGCTGCTCGAGAAGCTCGGCTTCCACGACTGGGGCTTCGACTACGTGTTGCTCGACTTCCTCGGCGACGTCGTGTGCGGCGGCTTCGGCCTGCCGATCGCGCGTGACATGTGCCAGAAGGTCATCGTCGTCGCCAGCAATGACCTGCAGTCGCTGTACGTCGCCAACAACGTCTGCTCGGCGGTGGAGTACTTCCGCAAGCTCGGCGGCAACGTCGGGGTGGCCGGCATGGTCATCAACCGCGACGACGGGACCGGCGAGGCGAAGGCCTTCGCGCAGCACGTCGGCATTCCCGTGCTGTCGACCATCCCCGCGAACGAGGACATCCGCCGCAAGAGCGCCAGCTACGAAATCATCGGTCGCCCCGAATCGCCATGGGGCCCCATGTTCGCCGAGCTGGCGGCCAATGTGCACAGCTCGGAGCCAATGCGCCCGACGCCGATGACGCAGGACGGGCTGCTCGGCCTGTTCTCGGCCGCATCGGTCGGCCGCGATGTGGTGCTCGAGCCGGCGACCACGTTGGACATGTGCGGTAAACGCGAGATCGTCAAGGAGACCCTCGAAGTCGTCTACGACGAGGTTTGAGAAGCGATGAACACCGTCATCCCCATCGTCCCGCTCGCCGTGCCGACCGCCATCGAAGGCGACGGCATGGGCTGCCACTCGGGCGGCGAAGCGATGCTGGCCGCGGCGAAGGCCGCCGGCAAGTCGGAGGTCCTCGAGCAATACGCGAAGGACTATCCGCGCGACGCCAAGGCCGGTCCGCATGACCAGCCGCAGAGCATGTGCCCGGCTTTCGGTTCGTTGCGTGTGGGTCTGCGCATGCGTCGCACCGCGACCATCCTGTCGGGCTCCGCGTGCTGTGTCTACGGGCTGACGTTCACGTCGCACTTCTACGGCGCGAAGCGCAGCGTCGGTTACGTGCCGTTCAACTCCGAGTCTCTGGTCACGGGCAAGCTGTTCGAGGACATCCGCGAGGCGGTGCACCAGCAGGCCGATCCCGCGCTCTACGACGCCATCGTCATCATCAACCTGTGCGTGCCCACCGCGAGCGGCGTGCCATTGCAGATCCTGCCCAAGCAGATCAACGGCGTCCGCATCATCGGCATCGACGTCCCCGGTTTCGGGGTTCCGACCCACGCGGAGGCCAAGGACGTCCTCGCCGGCGCAATGCTGAAGTACGCGCGCGGCGAAGCGGAGCAGGGGCCTGTTCAGGCGCCCCGGGCCGGCCGCTCCGAGAAACCCACGGTGACCTTGCTCGGCGAGATCTTCCCCGCCGATCCGGTGATCATCGGGATGATGCTGGAGCCGATGGGTCTGGCCGCAGGACCGGTGGTGCCCACGCGCGAGTGGCGCGAGCTGTATGCGGCGCTCGACGGGTCCGTGGTCGCGGCGATCCATCCGTTCTACACCGCGAGCATCCGCGAGTTCGAGGCCGCGGGGCGGCCCATCGTCGGCTCCGCGCCGGTCGGTCATGACGGCACCGAGGCCTGGCTGCAGGCCATCGGCAGCACGGCCAACATCGCGCAGGACAAGATCGACGCGGCCAAGAATCGCATGCTTCCGGCCATCAAGGGCGCGCTGGCGAAGATGCCGATCAAGGGTCGCATCACGCTGTCGGGCTACGAAGGTTCCGAACTGCTGGTCGCGCGGCTGCTGGTCGAGAGCGGCGCCGACCTCCGCTATGTCGGCACCGCCTGTCCGCGCACCGGCTGGAGCGCCGACGACTGCGCGTGGCTCGAGGCGAAGGGCGTGCACGTGCAGTACCGCGCATCGCTCGAGCATGACCTGGCGGCGATGCACGAATGGAAGCCGGACCTGGTCATCGGCACGACGCCGATCGTGCAGGCCGCCAAGCAGGCCTGCGTACCGGCGCTGTACTTCACCAACCTGATCTCCGCGCGACCGTTGATGGGCCCGGCCGGTGCCGGCTCGCTGGCGCAGGTGATCAACGCCGCGATCGGCAACAAGGCGCGCTTCGAGACGATGCGCGACTTCTTCGGAGGAACCGGCCAGGACTACGCGGCGGGTGTCTGGGAAGGCGTG
>JBBRRW010000133.1:0-9384 GCA_038245975.1 Burkholderiales bacterium | reverse complement strand
GTAGGCCTTCGCCTCGCCTCCGAACAGCTTCGACAACACCGTCGTGATCGCCGCCGTCAGCGTCGTCTTGCCATGATCCACGTGACCGATCGTCCCCACGTTCACGTGCGGCTTGGTCCGCTCAAATTTGCCTTTTGCCATGGTCGCTCCTGCGCTGTCGCTTTTTGGAAGTTATTGAAGATTCAACTGCGGAAAATTCAACTGCGGGAATTTCAATTGCACGGATCGGCGCTTCAAAAATCCGGGGGCGCTGTCGATACGCACTGGATCGGTGGTGCCCTTGGCGTGGATCGAACACGCGACCTCTCCCTTACCAAGGGAGTGCTCTACCACTGAGCTACAAGGGCGAAAAACGATGTGAACTCAATGACGCTGACTGCCTGTGCGCGAATTGCGATGCGCTTTGTGGAGCGGGTGAAGGGAATCGAACCCTCGTCATAAGCTTGGAAGGCTTCTGCTCTACCATTGAGCTACACCCGCGCGCCGGAGAGAACGAACAACAATCCCAGCTTGGCGCCGCGCTGAGTTGCGGCACATTTCAGACCCCGCCCCACGAACAGGAATCCTGGTGGAGGAGGTTGGATTCGAACCAACGTAGGCATAAGCCAACAGATTTACAGTCTGCCCCCTTTAGCCACTCGGGCACCCCTCCGAAGGGAACCGCCAAGTATCGGGGCGAAATTTCATTTTGTCAACGCGACCCGGACGGCACACCGCGGACGACGTGGCGCGGACAACTCACTTGACCGAAGCCGCCGCGAGCGGCAACGCGGTCGTGTTCTTGATCTCCTCGAGCGATACCTCCGACCGGGTCGTCACGGAGTCGAAATCCTGCGTCAGTCGCTTCAGCAGGAAGGTCGAGAAGGTATGGAGGTCGGCCGCGACGACCTTCAGCAGGAAGTCGGCCTCTCCAGTGACCACGTGGCATTCGAGGATTTCCGGAATTCCGGCCACGACTTCCCGGAATTTGTCGAGATCCTGCGAGCGGCCGCCTCCCAGCGTGACGCTGACGAACGCCAGGACGCCGAGTCCGATCCGTTGACGATCCAGTCGGGCGCAATAGCCGTCGATCAGCCCCGCTTCCTCGAGGCGCTTGACCCGCCGGAAACACTGCGGCGCCGACAGATGCGCCACCTCCGCGAGTTGCGCGTGCGACGCGCGGCCGTCGACCTGCAGGCGCTCAAGGATGCGGACATCGGCGGCGTCGAGCGGTAGATGCAAGGATCTTTCATTGATTTGCGTCATAGAGAATGGTTTTTCTATTTATTCGGCAAAAATACGCGTCATTATGCAAAGAAATAACATCGGATAGTCAATATGATGATCGGTCGAACCCTCACCGAGCACTCCGATGTCCGCGACCGCCCTCGAACAGCGCTACTCCGCTCGCAACTACAAGCCGCTCCCGGTCGAACTGACGCGGGGCGAAGGGATCCACCTGTGGGACACCGATGGACGGCGCTACATCGACATGATGTCGGCTTACTCGGCCGTGAGTTTCGGGCACGGGCGACCGGAACTGGTGGCTGCGCTGACGACGCAGGCGGCCCGCCTGGCCATCACGTCGCGTGCATTTCATACCGATCGCCTCGGGCCGTTTCTCGAGCGGCTCTGCCAAGTCACGCGCATGGACCGTGCATTGCCGATGAATACCGGCGCCGAAGCGGTCGAGACGGCCATCAAGGCGGCGCGCAAGTGGGCTTACAAGGTCAAGAAGGTCGCGCCGAACCGCGCGGAAATCATCGTCTGCGCGGGCAACTTCGCGGGCCGAACGACGACGATCATCGGCTTCTCCAGCGAAGCGCAGTATCGCGACGGATTCGGGCCGTTCGCCCCGGGCTTCCGCCACGTCCCGTTCGGCGATGCGGCGGCGCTGGAGGCCGCGATCGGACCCGACACCGCGGCGTTCATCGTCGAACCCGTGCAGGGCGAGGCCGGGATCATCGTGCCGCCCGCGGGCTACCTCGCTACCTGCGCCGAGATCTGCCGTCGCCACAACGTCCTGCTGATCTGCGACGAAGTACAGACCGGCCTCGGCCGGACCGGCAGGATCCTCGCGTGCGAGCACGACGACGTCCGGCCCGACGGCATCACGCTCGGCAAGGCGCTCGGTGGCGGGCTGCTGCCGGTGTCGGCATTCCTGGCGCGCGAGGAAGTGATGAACGTCTTCAACCCCGGTGACCACGGCAGCACCTTCGGCGGCAATCCCCTCGCGGCTGCGGTGGGCCACGCTTCGCTGGACCTGCTGGTGCGGGAACGCCTGTCCGAGAACGCTGCTGTGATGGGCGAGCGCCTGATCCTCGGCCTGCGGGCGATCGACTGCCCGCTGATCAAGGACGTGCGCGGCAAGGGCCTGCTGATCGGGGTGGAGTTCGAGCCGAGCCGGGTGTCGGCGCGTGCCGTGTGCGAACGTCTGCTCGAAGTCGGCGTGCTGTCGAAGGACACGCACGACACGGTCGTCCGGTTCGCGCCCCCGCTGACGATCACGGCCGCGCAGGTCGACGAGGCACTCGCACTGATTTCGATTGCGTTCCTGTCGTTGAAGGTCGAGGAGCCGGAACTGGCTGATTCGTAAGTTGCTGTTCTAAAGGCGATTATCTGCATGTCTGCTTGATTTTTTGCGGTGCAGCATAAGATAATCCCGCATGCATACCCTCTCGCCCCCGACCCCGAGCGCTCCGACGCTGGACCGACGCCGCGCCTTGGCCACGCCGATCCGCGAACTCCGCACCAGTGAGCGCCCGCTCTTTCTGAGGCATCTGCTGTCGCTCGGGACGGAGGATCGTTATCTTCGGTTCGGCAGTTCATTGTCGGACGCGGCGATCGAGACCTACGTGGCCGGTATCGACTTCCGGACCGACACGCTTTTCGGCGTCTTCGACGATCGCCTGCGGCTGGCCGCGGCCGGACATTTCGCGCCCGTCCCCCGATCGGCGCAGGACGACGGCGACGGCCGATCCGCGGAGTTCGGCTTGTCGGTGGGCGGCGACGCGCGCGGCAAGGGTCTCGGCACCGCGCTGTTCCTGCGGGCCGCGGGGCATGCGCGCAACCTCGGCATCTCGTCGTTGTTCATGCATTGCCTGAGCGAGAACCGCGCCATGATGCGCATCGCCCGCAAGGCGGGGATGGCGATCCAGCAAACGCACGGAGAGGCCGACGCCTACCTCAAGTTGGAACCGGGAACGGTGGCCACAGCCATCGAAGAAGGTGTGCAGCGGCAGATCGCGCTGTTCGATTTCGCCGTCAAGCGCCAGCTTCTGCGGGCCCGCAAGGCCTTCAGGCCGATCGGCGCCGGCGCCTGAAGACGCGCTGGATCAACGTCGTAGTACCTGCTCGGCTCTCACGCTGCGAATCCGCCCGGAAGCCGGCGAGGCCATCGGCGAGCGGGCCGTGAAATAGGCTTCTGCGGCATCGACGTCGATCATCCCGGTCGTCTTGTCACGCCCGTCGATCAGGATCGTGAATCCGTCCCCGCCGCTGGCCATGAAGCTGTTGACCGTCACGCGGTAGTCGGCGCTGGCGGACACCGGCCGGCCGTCGATCCGCAGGCTGCTGGCGACGATCCGCGAACCCAGCGGGCGATCGAGGTCGTACGCATAGCTGACGTTGTGCGAGACCTGCAGGATCTGTACCTGCTGCCGCGTCGCGATCCATTGCTGCTCGAGCAGCGCCTTGATCTGCGCGCCGCTCAGCGTCATCGTGACCAGGTTGTTGCCGAACGGCTGCGTGCGGAACAGCGCGCCGTAGGTCACGGCGCCGTCCGGACCGTTGTCGATCGGCGCCCGCACACTTCCCGGATTGAGGAACGCGACGCGGGCGCCCGCACGTTGCGTCGCCGCGAGGTCCGCATCGGCGAGGATGCTGCCGAGCGGCGACTGGCCCGACGCGTCCTCGCGATTGCTCAGCACGCCCGTGGCGGTACCGACCTTGCGGTTCGCGAACGGTGCGACGCTGGTGACGTAGCTGGCGACGTGCCCGGCGATCGCGGCATCCCGCTCCAGCAGCGGATATCCGGGCTGTTCCCTGAACTCGCCGAACGCGTCGCTCGCCACGACCCGGTTGACGGCCGACTTGCTCAGCACCCGGCCGCTCTTGCGATCGATCTCGAGATCGATGTCGGTGATCAGGCGCCCGTACGACGCCGCGCTCGTCAGCAACAGCCCCCGATAGGTGCACACATACGGTTGATGCGTGTGCGCCGAGGCGACGACGTCGATGCTCGGATCGAGGCGATCGAGGATCGGCAGGATGTCGCCGGTCAGACCGGGGCAGGTCTTCTCGTTCAGCCGCGCCTTGCTGTAGCCGCCCTCGTGGATCAGCACGACGATCGTGTTGACGCCCTGGGCCTTCAGTTCGGCCGCGCGCGCGTTGATCGTGCCGGCCTCGTCCCTGAACTCGACGCCCGCGATGCCGGTCGGGTCGACGATCTGGTCGGTGCCCTTGAGCGTCAGACCGATGAAGCCGACCTGGACGCCTTCGAAAGTCTTGATGCCGTAGGCCGGGAAAATCGGCTGACCCGTCGCCTTGTCGATCACGTTGGCCGCCAGGTACTGGAACTTCGCGCCTTCGAAGCGATGGCCGGAACGACAGGGCTCCAGTGCGACGACGTAACGTTCGCAACCGCCGGTCTGCTTGCGCTTGAGTTCGTCCACGCCGCGATCGAATTCGTGGTTGCCGACCGAGTTGAAGTCGACGCCGATCATGTTCATCGCCTCGATGGTCGGCTCGTCCAGGAACAGCGCCGAGACCAGCGGCGACGCCCCGATCATGTCGCCCGACGACGTGATCGCGTGATTGGGGTTCTGCGCGGCGAGCTGCTTGATCAGCGTCGCGAAACGCGCGATGCCGCCGGCGGGCACCTGCACGTCCTTGCCGGACACGTCGGGCGATCCGTTGCCTTCGGGCGCGCGGATCGTGGCACCGGGAGCCTCCAGATTGCCGTGGAAGTCGTTGAAGGCGATCAGCTTGACCTTCAGCGGTCCTTCGCTCGCGACCGGCGCGGACGGTGGCGCGGTCGCGCACCCGGCGAGCACGAGACAGACCAGCAGCGGCACGACGCGGCGCATCAACACTCCGAGGGACGACGAGGGGAGCCGATTACGCGACGTCGGCGAGCACGACGCCCGCCTGGTGCGCCTGTTCATCGGCGTGATACGACGACCGGACCATCGCACCGACCGCGGCATGCACGAAGCCCATCGCGACGGCCTCGCGTTCGAACTGCGCGAACGTGTCCGGATGGACGTAGCGGCGCACCGGTAGGTGATGCGCGGACGGCTGCAGGTATTGCCCGACGGTCAGCATGTCGACGTGATGGGCACGCAGGTCGCGCATCGTCGTCAGGATCTCGTCGTCGGTCTCGCCGAGCCCAACCATGATGCCGCTCTTCGTCATCACGTCAGGATGCGCGTCCTTGAACCGCTTGAGCAGGTTGAGGGACCACGCATAGTCGGAGCCCGGTCGCGCTTCGCGATACAGGCGCGGCACGGTCTCGAGGTTGTGGTTCATCACGTCGGGCGGCGCGGCCTTGAGGATGTCCAGCGCGCGGTCCATGCGGCCACGGAAGTCGGGCGTGAGGATCTCGATCCGGGTCGCCGGCGACAGCTCGCGCACCTTGCGGATGCAATCGACGAAATGCTGCGCGCCACCGTCGCGCAGGTCGTCGCGATCGACGCTGGTGATCACGACATACGACAGCCGCAGGGCCGCGATCGTCTTGGCGAGATTGGTCGGTTCGTTGATGTCGAGCGG
This sequence comes from Burkholderiales bacterium, assembly GCA_038245975.1. Taxonomy (GTDB): domain Bacteria; phylum Pseudomonadota; class Gammaproteobacteria; order Burkholderiales; family Burkholderiaceae_D; genus CAHJXF01. The sequence continues at coordinate 3,633 of JBBRRW010000133.1, read as the reverse complement.
GTCGGGTCGCCCGTGCCCCACGTCGCAGAACGGGCAGCGACGCGTGCACTTGTCGCCCATGATCATGAAGGTCGCGGTGCCCTTGCCGAAGCACTCGCCGATGTTCGGGCAGCTCGCCTCTTCGCAGACCGTATGCAGATGATGCTCGCGCAGGATCTGCTTGATCTCGTTGAAGCGATGCGTGGAGGCCGCTCCACCTGCCCGCACGCGGATCCATTCGGGCTTGCGCAGACGCTCGATCGGTTCGACGACGATGGAGATGCGGCCGTAGGCGCGCTGCGTCTTCTCACGCGCCTTCTGCTTGATGGTCGGGTCGTACGAATCCATGGTTGCCTTCTAGCGGGAAGCCGCTGCGATGCGTCTGGCCAGGATCGCGGACAACTGCGGACCGATCACTGCGGGCGACACGTCGATGCCGAGGGATTTCATGTCGATGGTCTTGAGGCCGGGATATCCGCAGGCGTCGATCGAATCGTAAGGCGCGAGATCCATCGCGACGTTGAGGCCCACACCGTGGAAGCTGCGACCGTTGACGATCTTGAGGCCCAGCGCGGCGACCTTCTGCAATTCGCCGTCGAACAGGACATAGACGCCCGGCGCACCCGGCTTCGTTTCAGCGTCCAGATTATACGCAGCGAGCACCTCGACGACGCTGCGCTCGATCAACTGGACGAACTCGCGAACCTTAATGCCGCGACGTCGCAGGTCGATCAGCAGATAGGCGATCAACTGGCCCGGACCGTGGTAGGTGATCTGGCCGCCGCGCTCGGTGTGCACGACCGGGATGTCGACAGGGACGAGCAGATGCTCGAGACGGCCGGCCTGTCCGAGCGTGAAGACCGGCTCGTGTTCGAGCAGCCAGATCTCATCGCCGGTCGACGCGTCGCGTTGCCGCGTGAAGGCCAGCATCGCGTCGCGCGTCGCCGCGTAGGGCTGTGCCGACAGTCGCCGCACGGCGATCGACCGGTCAGCGACCGGATCAGAGATCATCGATCTTCACCGTCCCGCGCATGGTCGTCGCTCAGATTGACGAGGCAGGGTGGGGCACGTAGCCTCCGCCGGTCCGTACACCAGGAGCGTCGATGCAGTCCCGTCCCACCCCGCATTTTTCATCTCAGTGGCGTGTCGTTGTCGCGGCCATGGCAACCCTCGGTTCGATTTCGGCACATGCGATCGAAGCGAGCGAATGCAAGGCGCTCGAGGACGACCTGAAGCGCCTGGCTTGCTACGACACCGTCAACGGGCGAACCATGCCCAAGCCGGATCTCAATATCCCCGAGTCCGTACGCAAGGAGCTTCCGCCGAGCGTGCGCGCAGAGACCGAGCAACCCGACACGGCCCGTCCCGGCACGCGGCCTTCGTCGTTGGCCGAACGCTGGGACCTCGACGGCAGACCGAGCCCGGCGCTGTTCGCGCTGCGCCCCTACAAGCCGATCTACATTCTGCCGGCGTTCTACTCCAGCAGCCCGACGACGCATCCGACGAGCCCGAATCAGGCCAACGATGCGACCTTGTCCGGCCCTATCGATCATCTCGAAGGCAAGTTCCAGATCAGCCTCAAGGCCAAGCTGCTCGACAGCATCGGCTTCGCCGGCAGCGATCTGTGGTTCGGCTACACGCAGACCTCGCGCTGGCAGATCTACAACTACGAGACCTCGCGGCCGTTCCGGGAGACCAACTACGAGCCGGAGATCATGTACTCCGCACCGACCCACTACTCGGTGTTCGGACTCGAGGGCAAGCTGGTCGGGTTGTCGTTGACCCACCAGTCGAACGGCCGCGATCTCCCACAATCGCGCAGCTGGAACCGCGTGATCGGCCAAGTCGGGCTCGAGAACAACGACTGGACCTTCCTGGTCAGGCCATGGCTGCGCGTTCGCGAGAAGGCCGACAAGGACGACAACTCGGACATTCTCGACTACATGGGCCGCGGCGAATTGATCGGCATCCGCAAACTCGGCAGTCAGCAGATCGCCGTGACGCTGCGCCATTCGCTGAAGGGCGGCGGCCGGTCACACGGCTCGGTCGCGGTCGACTGGGCGTTCCCGGTCTACGGCTACCTGAAGGGCCACGTCCAGCTCTTCACCGGCTACGGCGAAAGCCTCATCGACTACAACCACCGTCAGAACTCGATCGGCGTCGGCCTGTCGCTGGGTGAATGGCTGTGAGCGTCGTCCGATAAAAAAAAGCTGCCCGCGGGCAGCCCTGTTCGTTCCGCTTCGCCGATCTTTCGCGTTCAGCGCGACACCGACGGCATCAGCGGCTGTCGCCCTCGCCGTCGTGCCTGTGCATCCAGCCCATCCGTTCGCCCATGCCGTGCGGACGCGCCATGTGGGACCGGAGGAACTCGCGGGCCTGGCCGCGCTGGACCGGGTTCAGGCTGTCGTACACGGCAAACCACGCATCGCGCAGGCCGCTCATCTTCGCGTGACGCTCCGATTCGGCACTGTCCAGGTCGGCCGCCAGCTTGCGGGGTTCGAAGCCGGGATCGTCGAGCAGCGCCGCCAAGCGTTCGTGACGCGCCCGCATCCTGTCGCGCAGGTCGGTGGCGGGCTTCCTCTGCTCCTGCGCCTTGTCCCACAGCGCAGTCTGGCCGGCATCGAGCTTCAACGACGTCTTGAGGCGGTCGAGCTCCATCATCCTGTGCCGACCCCGCAGGCCGGGTCCTTCGGGTCCGCCCGATCCCATCGGCGGATGCGGTGGCATCGGGGCCGGCGCTGCGGCGCTCGTCTGCACCTGCGCGATCGTCGTCACTGCGATGCCACCGCCGGCCGCGAGCAGGACCACCAGCGCGCCGGGTACGAGACGAGTGATCAAGCTTTTCATGAACGTCCAATCGATATTGAGGAGTCGACCCGGTGATGCCCCGGAGCGTGTCTCGCGATCCGGCCGATCGCATGACGCCGATTGTGCAGACGACTCCCGAGAATGGGCGTCATCGCGACGGCAAAACCGATTGCAGTTTGTTTCACGCGGGTTTTACGCAACGGGTCTTTTCTAGAATGGAGACATGAACATGACCATCCGAGATCCTTCACCCGGCGTGGCCGGCGAGCAACGCGCGTCGACGCCGCAGAACGCCGCCGCACCGCCGGCGATGCGCCGGTTGCTCGTCGTCGACGACGACAGCGAACTGCGGCACTTGCTGTCCACCTACCTGTCCCGCCACGGCTACGACGTGCTGCTGCTCCCGGGCACCGAGCAGCTCGACGCCTATCTCGATCGATACAACCCGCACCTCGTCATCCTCGACCTGATGATGCCCGGCGAAGACGGGCTCGCGGCCTGCCGTCGGCTGCGCGGCAAGGGCGACACGACGCCGATCGTGATGCTGACCGCCCGCGACGAGACCGTCGACCGCATCGTGGGCCTCGAGATGGGCGCCGACGACTATCTCGGCAAGCCCTTCGAACCGCGCGAATTGCTGGCCCGCGTCGAAGCCGTGCTGCGCCGTCATGCGACTTCGTCGTTCGAAGGCGCCGCCAAGCCGTTCACCTTCGGCCCTTTCGAGTGCAACTTCGCCGCGCGGCAACTGAGCCGCAACGGCGTGCCGGTCTCGCTGACCGGGGGCGAGTTCGTGCTGCTGTCGGCGCTGATCCGCAACGCCAATCGCCCGCTCAAGCGCGAACGACT
>JBBRRW010000132.1:0-9479 GCA_038245975.1 Burkholderiales bacterium | reverse complement strand
TGCCGACGGTGCGCCGCCGCACCGAACCAGGGTCGACGGGCGCTGTCCTGAAGCGACTTTCGACCGAAGAGCCCTCCATAATCCGGTGATTCTGCCGATCGACGATTCATTTCCATCGGCAACGTCATCGCGCCTTATGGCCCGGAAAGAATCCCGTCGATGCCGCCCTGAAGGACGCGATGCTCGGGGTCAGGTAGAGCGCGCCGTGCAGCGGTCCCCGACGCGTACGCATCGACGCGTGCTTTCGCTACCGATATCCGTTGCGTGCACCGCAGGGGCGTGTCATCGTCTCGGCCCTCGCAAATCGAGCATTCCGGGCGATCGCGGCCGACGAGCGCGACGCAAACACACTAGGGAGACTTCCATGCAATGCATACGACGGATCGCACTGGTCCTGCTGATCGGCATCGCGCCGCTGACCGCGGCGGCGACCGAGGTCGGCGGCGTCAGGATCGACGACGAGGCGATCGTGGCGAATCAGAAGCTGGTGCTCAACGGCGCGGGAATCCGTACCCGCGTGGTGTTCAAGGTCTACGTCGGGGCCCTGTACCTGCCGCAGAAGAAAGACAACACGAAGGACGTGCTCGCGGTACGCGGCGCGAAACGCGTCGGCGTGACGATGCTGCGCGAAGTCTCGAGCGACGAACTCGGCCAGGCGCTGATCACCGGGATCCAGAAGAATTCGTCACCCGACGAAACGCGACGCCTCGGCCTGCAGCTGCTCACGATGGGCGATATCTTCGGCAGGATCCCCAAGCTCAAGAAGGGCGAGACCTTCAGCGTCGACTGGATTCCCAATAGCGGAACGGTCGTGGTCGTCGACGGCAAGGCGGTTGCCGATCCCATCCCCGACGAGGCGTTCTACAACGCGATCCTGAAGATCTGGCTCGGTGACGAGCCGGCGGATGCGGCGTTGAAGGCGGGGATGCTGGGCACGAAGTAACGACGACGGGTGCGTGGTCTGGTCCACGCTTTTTGCAGGACCACACGGGGTGGTCGTTCGTCCGTCCGCTTGATCAGGTCGTTGATTTTGCAACGATCTTGTCTCGATGCTTGATGGTCTCTCGTACTCATACACGACCTGCTGGCCGCGAGTGGCCCCGGCGGGCCAGTTCCCTTCTTGAACCGCCAAGAAAGGAACCAAAGAAGGCGGATCCCGCGTTGCTGCATCACAGGGCACTTCGTCACGGCTCGGCTGCGCCATGGCCCGGAGATGCTCGCGTTGCATCGCCGGTTACGTTGACCGCCGTTGACGTGGGTCTTGCCGTTGCCGTTGCCGTTGCCGTTGAAGGGTCCCCATTCGGACGCTGCCTTTTCTTCGCTTACCTTCTTTTGGCGACGACAAAAGAAGGGCAGTGCCCGCCCGGCACGAGGGCACTCGCCACGACACAAAGAAAATTCAACCCCCCCCAATCGCCGGCGTCGCAACCCGCACATCGCCGCACTGCGCGCGCTGCATCAGCGCGTGGTCCATCAGCACCAGCGCCAGCATCGCCTCCGCGATCGGCGTGGCCCGAATCCCCACGCACGGGTCATGCCGCCCATGCGTCTCGACCATCACCGCAGTGCCGTCCACATCGATCGACCGCCGCGGCGTGCGGATCGACGACGTCGGCTTGATCGCGATCGACACCGTGATCGGCTGCCCCGTCGAGATCCCGCCGAGTACGCCACCCGCGTTGTTGCCGACGAATCCCTCCGGCGTGAGTTCGTCGCCGTGCTCGCTGCCCCGCTGCACCACCGACCCGAAGCCCGCCCCGATCTCCACGCCCTTCACCGCGTTGATCCCCATCATCGCGTACGCGATGTCGGCATCGAGCTTGTCGAACAACGGCTGGCCGAGGCCCACCGGCACGTTGACCGCCTCGACGGCGATGCGCGCGCCGACCGAATCGCCGGCCTTGCGCAGCGCGTCCATCGCGGCCTCCAGCTGCGGCACGATCGCCGCGTCGGCCGAGAAGAAGGGATTGCGGCCGACCTCGTCCCACGACGTGAACGGCATCGTGAGGTCGCCAAGCGCGCTCATCCGACCACGCACCAGCGTGCCGTACTGCAGGTTCAGCCACTTCTTCGCGATGGCGCCGGCGGCGACCATCGGCGCCGTCAATCGCGCCGACGAGCGTCCGCCGCCGCGCGGGTCGCGGATACCGTACTTGTGCCAGTAGGTGTAATCGGCATGACCGGGACGGAAGCGCTGCGCGATCTCGGCGTAATCGCTGCTGCGCTGGTCCTCGTTGCGGATCAGCAGCGCGATCGGCGTGCCGGTCGTGCGGCCTTCGAAGACGCCGGAGAGGATCTCGATGGAGTCGCTCTCGCGCCGTTGCGTGACGTGGCGCGACGTGCCCGGCTTGCGCCGGTCGAGGTCGAGCTGGAGATCCTCGGCCGACAGCGGCATGCCGGGCGGACAGCCGTCGACGACGCAGCCGATCGCCGGTCCGTGCGACTCGCCGAAGTTGGTGACACGGAAAAGGTGGCCTAGCGTGGAGCCGGACATACGGGTGTCTCCCTGATGGGACGGAGATTATCGTCGACGTCGGAGGTCGAGCTGCTTTCCCCGCGGGGAAAGGTCGCGACAGGTGGGTGACGCAGCCGGGCCTAGCGCTGGTCGCCTCGCAATGCCGCCACCTGCTTCTGCAGCAGATCGACATGGACGTCCTTCGCCGCGACCGGCTCGCCGACCACGAGCTCGAGGCGGCTGGTCAGTCCCTCCCTCATCGGTCGCGGCAACGTGGTGAACGCCCTGCCAGACTTGCGCGAGAACCAGCTGCCCCACAGGCCGCGCAGCGCCATCGGCACGACCGGCACGCGGTTGCGCTCGACGATCTTCGCCACGCCCTGCTTGAACGGATGGATCTCACCGGTATCGGTGATGCGACCCTCGGGGAAGATGCAGACCAGTTCGCCTTCGCGCAGCGCGTCGTCGATCAGCGCGTTGGCCTTCGCGAACATCGCCGGATCGGTCTTCGCGGACGCAATGCCGATGGCGCCCGCGGCCTTGAAGAACCCACCGAGCAGCGGCGCCTTGAAGATGCCGAGATCCATCACGAAGCGGATCGGCCGCGGGCTCTCGCCCATGATCACCACCGCGTCGACGAAGCTGACGTGGTTGCAGATCAGCAGCGCCGGGCCCTCGGCCGGGATGTGCTCGACGCCTGTGGTGCGGATGCGATAGAACGTCGACACCAGCAGCCACGCCAGGAAGCGCACGAGGAACTCGGGCACCAGCGAGTAGATGTAGATCGCGACGATCGCGTTCAGCAGGCCGACGACGAGGAACAGCTGCGGGATCGTGAAGCCGAACGAGAACAGCGTGATCGCCATCAGCGACGACACGATCATGAACAGCGAGTTGAGGATGTTGTTCGCCGCGATGATGCGGGCACGGTGCGAAGGCGCCGACCGGCTCTGGATCATCGCGTACAGCGGCACGCTGTAGAGACCGCCGAACATCGCCAGCAGGAACAGGTCGGCCATCACGTGCCAGTGGGCGAAGCGATTCGTCGACTCCGTCACGAAGGCCGTGATGCCGACCAGCGACGGGCCGGGCTGCAACGCGTGCGACGCGAAGTACAGGTCCACCGCGAACACCGTCATGCCGATCGAGCCGAACGGCACCAGCCCAATCTCGACCTTGCCGCGCGACAGCTTCTCGCACAGCAGCGAGCCGATGCCGATGCCGACCGAGAACGTCGCCAGCAGCAGCGTCACCACCTGCGGGTCGCCGCCCAGCCCGTCCTTGGCGAAGTTGAAGAACGACGTGAGGAAGGTCGCGCCGAAGAACCACAGCCACGAGATGCCGAGCAACGACAGGAAGACCGAGCGGTTCTCCTTGGCCAGCTTGAGGTTGCGCCAGGTCTCGGTGAACGGGTTCCAGTTGATCGTCAGGTCGGGCTGGTCGGACGGCGCCGCCGGCACGAAGCCGACGACGATGCGGCCGACGATCGCGACGCCGAGACATACCGCCGCGACCACGGCCGGGCCGCGGGCCCCGAGGTCCGCGAGTTCGCCGCCGACGATGGTCCCGATCAGGATGGCAACGAAAGTCCCCATCTCGATCATCCCGTTGCCGCCGATCAGCTCGCGCTCGTTCAGTTGCTGCGGCAGGTACGCGTACTTGACCGGGCCGAACAGCGTCGAGTGGACGCCCATCAGGAACGTGGCGGCGTACAGCAGCCACACGTTGTGCAGCAGGAAGCCCGCGCCGCCGACCAGCATGATCGCGATCTCGAGCGACTTGACGAAGCGCATCACGCGCGATTTGTCGAACTTGTCGGACAACTGGCCCGAAGTGGCCGAGAACAGCACGAACGGCAGGATGAAGATGGCTGAAATGACGAAGGCCGCGGTCTTCGCGTTCACGCCTTCGAACAGCGCGGTCTGGTAGGTCACCAGCGCGGTGAATGCGACCTTGAAGATGTTGTCGTTGGCCGCACCGAAGAACTGCGTCCAGAAGAACGGCGCGAAGCGGCGCTGCTTGAGGAGACCGAACTGGCTGGCGGGGCTCATGGAGGGGAAATTTGAGTAGCCATCATTCACGGTTCTCCTTGAAGGATGCGACGACGAGCAAGCAGCCGCCCAAAGGCACCGCAGCGTAGGAGAGATGGAACATACCGAGGAACTGCAGGGAGCGTCATCGTGAGGTCGATGCGGCCGAGCCGACAAGGCTCACGGCATGACTTCCAACTTCCGCAACGATGCAGAACATCTCGAAGAGCGAACCCGCGGAGCCACGCGCAGGCCGCGAGGAGGACCGATCCTCCATAGACGGGGTCATTGCGCGCGTGGTGTTCATGCATTCGACTGCAGGTATTCCGCGACATCGGTCAGGGCTTCCAGCAACGCGTCTCGCTCGACCCAGAACCACACTTCCTTGCCGAGCTTCTCGCTGCCCAGCACGCCGGCCTCGCGCATGATCTTCAGGTGATGCGACACCGCCGAACGTGACAACGTCGACACCTCGGCGATCTGCCCCACGTTCAGCCGCTCGCCCTGCTCGAAGGTCAGCAGGATGCGCTGACGATGCGTGTCCCCCATCGCGATGAAGACCTTGGCGATGTCGCGCCACTGGCGCGGGATGCTGCGGGAGTAGTTCTTGTTCATCGACACGGTTCCGGAGCGATCGCCGATCGCGCACACGTGTCGATATACTTGGTTATGTCGATATGTTTGTCAAACGTGAACCCTAAGTATTTTCATGCCCCGATCGACGCTCTAGGCCGCGCCGATCGCCGCCGCCATCGCCGTGCCGCTCAGCCACGCGTCCTCGATCCGGTAGCCGCGACACCAGTCGCCGCAGGCCCCCAGCTTCTGCTCGCCGTCCCACAGGAAGTCGCACGACAGCGACGTGCGCGCGAGCGCGTAGCGCCAGCGCGACACGATCGCGTAGACCGGCTGCTCGATGGTGCCGGTCGCATCGTGGAACGCGCGCAACAGCTTCGCCTTGATGTCCTCGGGATCGTCGTCGAGGTGCTCGACGCTCCAGGCCGACTGCGCGTGGATGGTCCAGCGCTCGCCGGGACGACGCTCCGGCTTGCTCGATTCGCGCGCGATCCATGCGAGGCGTCCCGAGTTGACGAAGGCCGCATCGCCCACCCGCGCGAGGTCGGCGGCGATCGGTTCGGCGAAGCCCAGCAGCAACGCCCAGCAGGGCTCGAGAATCGCCTCGCCGGCCTGGCGGGCCAGCGCCGGGGCTGGGCCGAGCAGCGTTGCGGCGCTCGCGGCAGGCACCGCGACCAGCACCGCGTCGAACAGCCCTTCGGTCACGGCCAGCGTGCCCTCGTCGCGTTCGCGACGCTGCAGCGACCAGCGCCTGGCAGAAGCGCCGTCGGCCGCGACCCGGTCGATCGCGACGATCGACGCGCCGTAGCGGACATCGATCCCTTCGGCGAGTTGCCTGCCGATGGCCGACATGCCCGGCACGCCGACCCAGCGCAGCGTACGGCTGCCGGCGTCGCGTCTGGGCGCGGCACCGGCGACGCCCCCGATGCTGTGCGCGGTGACCGGCCACGGCTCGATGAAGCCGGCGCGGCTCCACGCTTCGGTCTCGGCGACGAAGGCCGGATGGCGCGCCGTCAGGTATTGCGCGCCGTGGTCGAAGCCGCCGATCTCGGTGCGCCGGGTCGCGGCGCGGCCACCGGGCGCTTCCGAGCGCTCGAAGACGGTGACGGCGTGGCCGGCATCGACCAAGTGGCGGGCACAGGCGAGGCCGGCGATACCGGCCCCGATGACGGCGATTTGCATGTCAGGCGGGTCGTCGTAAGCGACGGTCGCGTTGCGCGGAAGAGCCGCACGGCACGGTCGAGGTCAGCGGACGTTCGTTGAACGCGTGGAAATTCGAAGGGTGACCCTGTGTCGCGAGCCGGATGCGCTGCATGGCCCGCGCGTCCGCCGGCTACTCCGTAGCCTCGGCGGGCCAGTCCCGGATGTAGGCCTTGAGCATCTGGTTCTCGAAGTTCTGTGCCTCGAGCACGGCCTTGGCCACGTCGAAGAACGAGATGACGCCGAGCAGCGTCGAGCCGTCGAGCACCGGCAGGTAGCGCGCGTGATGCTCGAGCATCATGCGACGGACTTCGTTGACATCGGTCTTCGGCGTGCAGGTCAGCGGTGCCGTGTCCATCACCGGACCGACCGTCGCGTCGCCCAGCGCACCGCCGTGCTGGTGCAGCGTGAGGATCAGCTCGCGAAAAGTCAGCATGCCGACCAGGACGCCGCCCGACATCACGACCAGCGAACCGATGTCCTTCTCGGCCATGGCCGCGATGGCCTCGGCCAGCCGCGTCTCGGGCGTCGCGGTGAACAGCGTCCCTCCCTTGACCTGAAGGATTTCGCTGACGATCATCGTGCTCTCCTCGTCTGGACTGCGTGTCGTTGCGAGCCGCGTTCCGCGAGCGTGCGGCCAGCCGCCACGGTACCCCCATCACCGCGATGCTTCAACCGTGGGTTTGTACCGAGCGCGGCCACCGAAGGCGATGCGCTCATGCGCGGATCGCCGCCTTCATCCGCTCGCAGGCGCGGACCAGCGCCGCGGTGGTCCCTGCTTCCCACGCCGAGTGGCCGGCATCGGGCACGACGACGTAGTGCGCCTCGGGCCACGCGCGGGCCAGCGCATCGGCCGTCACGATCGGACAGACCATGTCGTAGCGGCCCTGCACGATGCTGCACGGCAGATGGCGAAGGCGTGACACGCCGCTCATCAATGCTCCGTCCTCGAGGAACAGGTCGTTGACGAAGTAGTGGGTCTCCATGCGCGCGATGCCGATGGCGACGACGTCCTCTTCGGAGTGCGCCATCAGCGACGCGTCGGCGAGCAGCGTCGAGCACGACGCCTCGAAGCTGCTCCACGCGCGCGCGAGCGGCATGTGGACCGCGGGATCGGGATCGGCCAGCCGATCGTGGAACCAGCCGACGACATCGCCGTGATCGGCCTCGGGGACGTGCGCGAGAAGCGCGCGCCACGCTTCCGGGAACACATGGCGGATGCCGGAGATGAACCAGTCGATCTCGTACGGCGCGCCGAGGAAGATACCGCGCAGCACGAAGCCCAGGCAGCGCTCGGGATGGGCGCTGCCGTAGGCCAGCGCCAGCGTCGAACCCCACGAGCCGCCGAAGACCAGCCAGCGCTCGATACCGAGCTTGCGACGCAACCGTTCGATGTCGTCGATCAGCAACTGCGTGGTGTTGCGACGCGTCTCGCCGAGCGGCGTCGAACGTCCTGCGCCGCGCTGGTCGAACACGACGATGCGGTAGTGCCACGGGTCGAAGAACTGGCGTGCCCGCGGGCTGGCGCCGCCGCCGGGTCCGCCGTGCAGGAAGAGCACCGGCACGCCGGCCTGCGAACCGCTCTCTTCCCAGTACATCGTGTGCAGGTCGTCGAGTTCGAGCAGGCCCGAGTGGCGGGCGTCGATCGGCGGATAGAGCTCGTGGCGAAGTTGGCTGAGGTCGCGCATGGTGCGGCGAAGGGCGGTCGGGGTGGAGATGGAGCGGCTTCGAAATGGTCAAGCAGAGGTCGCGCGGCGGTCGGGTGCGAGCCCGGGCTCAGGCACTGCGGCCGATGCTAACATCGCTGCGCCATGTGCCAGCCGGTGCCCGCTGCGCCAGCGGTACACGACGTGCACGCACCAACGTCCGTGAGCGACCCGACGCCTTCCATGCCCGATCCCAGGCCCACCGCCGCCCCACCCGCTTCGACCACAACGCCTTCGAACACGACGCGCGCGCCGGGTCCGCACGATCCGGGCTTCGACACGCTCGCGCTGCACGCGGGCGCCGCGCCCGATCCCACCACCGGCGCGCGCGCGACGCCGATCTACGCGACCACGTCGTTCGTGTTCCGCGACAGCGACCACGCGGCGTCGCTGTTCAACATGGAGCGCTCGGGCCACGTCTACTCGCGCATCTCGAACCCCACCGTGGCGGTGCTCGAGGAACGCATCGCCGCGCTCGAAGGCGGCGTGGCCGGGCTCGCCACTGCGAGCGGACAGGCCGCAATGCACCTGGCCGCGTGCACGATCGCGAGCGCGGGCAGCCACATCGTCGCCAGTCGCGCGCTGTACGGCGGCTCGCACAATCTGCTGGCCTACACGATGCCGCGCTTCGGCATCGAGACGACCTTCGTCGACCCGCGCGACGCGGACCAGTGGCGTGATGCGATCCGGCCCAACACGAAGTTCCTGTTCGGCGAGACGCTCGGCAATCCGGGGCTCGACGTGCTCGATATCCCCACCGTCTCGGCCATCGCGCACGAGCGCGGCCTGCCGCTGGTGGTCGACTCCACCTTCACCACGCCGTGGCTGATGAAGCCGTTCGAGCACGGCGCCGACCTGCTGTTCCATTCGGCGACCAAGTTCATCGGCGGCCACGGCGTGGCCATCGGCGGACTGCTGGTCGACGGCGGCCGTTTCGACTGGGAAGCGGCGCATGCGCGGAACGGCCACTTCGCCGAACTCGTGAAACCGTATGCCGGCTTCCACGACATGGTGTTCAGCGAGGAGTCGACCGTGGGCGCGTTCGCGCTGCGCGCGCGACGCGAAGGGCTACGCGACTTCGGCGCGTGCATGAGCCCGCAGGTCGCCTTCCAGCTGCTGCAGGGCGTCGAGACGCTGCCGCTGCGCATGGCCCGTCACGTCGAGAACGCGCGCAAGACGGTGGCCTTCCTGGCGACGCAGGCGATGGTCGAGTCGGTCGCTTATCCCGAACTGCCGGACCATCCCGACCACACGCTCGCGCAGCGCCTGCTGCCGCGCGGCTGTGGCTCGGTGTTCAGCTTCACGATCAAGGGCGGACGCGCGCATGGCATCGCGTTCGTCGAGGCGCTGCAACTGTTCTCGCACCTCGCCAACGTCGGCGACGCGAAGTCGCTGGTGATCCATCCGGCGTCGACGACCCACTTCCGTGTCGCCGAGCAAGACCTCAAGGCCGCCGGCATCGGCGCCGCGACGATCCGCCTGTCGATCGGCCTCGAGGATGCCGACGACCTGCTG
>JBBRRW010000131.1:0-9523 GCA_038245975.1 Burkholderiales bacterium | reverse complement strand
GGATCTTCGTCGATCATCTGTTCTCGGCCTGGCTGCCGGCGGAACAGCTCGACAGCTACGTGGCCGGCCTCATCCTTCTCGCGGCCGCTCCCTGTACGGCGATGGTGTTCGTCTGGAGCCAGCTGTGCAAGGGCGATCCCTCCTTCACGCTGACGCAGGTCGCGTTGAACGACGCGGTGATGGTGGTGGCGTTCGCACCAGTCGTGGCATTGCTGCTGGGCCTGTCGGCGATCACGATTCCGTGGGCCACGCTGCTGACATCGGTCGTGCTCTATATCGTCGTGCCGGTCGTGCTGTCGCAACTGGCGCGCAAGGCGCTGCTGGAGCGGGGTCCCGATGTCTTCCGGTCCTTCGCTGCGCGGCTCGGGCCGTACTCGATCGGCGCCCTCCTGCTGACGCTGCTCCTGCTGTTCGCCTTCCAGGGACGGGCGATCATCGCGCAGCCACTGGTCATCGCGCTGCTGGCCGTCCCCATCTTCATCCAGGTGGTCGTCAACTCGAGCCTGGCCTACTGGCTGAATCGTCGCCTCGGCGTTCGGCATTGCGTGGCCGGACCGTCGGCACTGATCGGCGCCAGCAACTTCTTCGAACTCGCGGTCGCGACCGCGATCAGCCTCTTCGGCTTCCAGTCGGGCGCCGCGCTCGCAACCGTCGTCGGCGTCCTCATCGAAGTCCCGTTGATGCTCGCCGTGGTCGCGGTCGTCAATCGTAGCGAGCGCTGGTACGACGCCGGTCTCGGGACTCCGTCATGACGCTGACGATCTATCACAACCCGTCGTGCGGAACGTCGCGCAACACGCTCGCGCTGATCCGCCACGCCGGCATCGAACCCACCGTCGTTCACTACCTCGAGACGCCACCGGACCGGGAGACCCTGCAGGCACTGCTCGGTGCGATGGGCATGCCGGTGCGTGCACTGCTGCGCGAGAAGGACACGCCTTTTGCCGAGCTGGGCCTCGACGATCCGACCTGGACCGACGATCAACGATTCGACTTCATCGTCCGGTACCCGATCCTCATGAATCGTCCCGTCGTGGTGTCGCCGCTGGGAACCCGGCTTTGCTGGCCGTCCGAGGCGGTGCTCGAACTGTTGCCGACCGGCGCGCTGCCGCCGTTCACCAAGGAGGACGGCGAGATCGTGACCGACACCGGAGTTCGCCGTGCATGACGACGCGTCGCCTTCTTCGGCACTCGACCCTCACGTCTTCGAAGTCCCGACACGGGAACGGCTGCTCGCAGCGACGCCGTCCGTGCATCGTCCGCGCTTCCTGATGCTGTACGGCTCGTTGCGCGAGCGCTCCTACAGCCGGCTCCTGACCTTCGAGGCGGCGCGCCTGCTCGAGGCGATGGGCGGCGAGGTGCGGATCTTCGACCCGACCGGACTGCCGCTACCCGACGGTGCGCCCGACGAACATGCGAAGGTGATGGAGCTCCGCGCCCTGGCGCAATGGTCCGAAGGCATGGTCTGGTGTTCGCCGGAGCGTCACGGCGCGATGAGCGGGATCCTCAAGACGCAGATCGACTGGATCCCGCTGGCGGTCGGTGCGGTGCGACCGACACAGGGCAAGACGCTGGCCGTGATGCAGGTAGCGGGCGGCTCGCAATCCTTCAACGCGGTCAACCAGATGCGGATCCTCGGCCGATGGATGCGCATGCTGACGATCCCGAACCAGTCGTCAGTGGCCAAGGCCTTCGCGGAGTTCGACGACGCGGGCCGGATGAAACCGTCGGCCTATTTCGATCGGGTCGTCGACGTCATGGAGGAACTCTTCAAGTTCACGTTGCTGACGCGCGACGTCTCGCCCTGGCTCGTCGACCGATACAGCGAACGCAAGGAGAACGCCGCGGCCCTGTCGGTGCGCGTGGAGCAGCGCAGCTTGTGAGGGTCGGAAGGCATGCTCTCTTCACCCGTCGCTCCCGACGCGTCGCGCATCGCTCCCGGATCGGCGCCCCGGCGCGATAGCGGCCCTGCATCTTCAGCATCCAGCCCGGATATTCGGAGGGCGCGACCGGCGCGCCGGGCCCGGACGCGATCTGCCGCATCGCATCACCGCGCTGCGACGCATCGGTGGTCAATAGCGATCAGACCTCTCGCGCAGGCCCTTCATCACGAAATCGAGAAACGCGCGCAGCTTCATCGGAAGGCGACCCTGGCCCGAATGCACGAGGTGGACAGGTAGTCGAACTTCGTAGGGCTTGAGGACCCGCTGCAACCGCCCATCGGCCACAGACTGCGCGACCTGATAGGACAGCACACGCGTCAGGCCAAGGCCCATCTCGGCCGCCGAGATCGCAGCATCCGCCGTCGTGACCGACAACCGCGGTCGGATCGGCGCGCGCACGAGGCCGTCGGCCGACTCGAATGTCCAGGGGACCGATGCCATAGCGCCCTCGAACGTGATGCCATCGTGGGCCGACAACGCGTCCGGCGTCGCCGGCGTGCCGCGCTTCGACAAATAGGCCGGGCTCCCGCAGACCACCCTGTGGATCACACCGACCTTGGCGGCCACTAGCCCGCTGTCCGGCAGTTCACCGATGCGCAGCGCCGCATCGACGTGATCCTCGTAGAGATTGACGAAGCGATCGCTGAGCAGGAGGCGAACCGTGATCTCGGGAAACACACGCAGGAAATTCGCGAGGACCGGAAGAATGTGCAGGCGTCCGAACACGATCGGCGCGGACACCACCAGTTCGCCCTTCGCGTTCGCATACGCGCCTGACGCCGTCATCTCCGCTTCATCGACCTGCAGAAGGATTTCCCGGCAGGCCGCAAGGTAGTCCCGTCCTGCATCGGTCAGCGCCAGTTGGCGTGTCGAGCGGACCAGCAGTCGCGTCTTCAGATGATCTTCAAGATCGGACAGCTTGCGACTGACCGTCGCGAGCGGCACACCCATGCTGCGGCCCGCCGCCGACAGGCTTCCGGCGTCGACGATCGCCACGAAGACGGTCATCGCATCGAGTCGATCCATGTTCCCGTTTTCTGGAAGATTGATTCCATCTGCGGCAGTCTAGTCCGCCGAATGGAAGGTTTCTATATTGGCTGTACCGGAATTCGCCGGCTCGCTCCAAGGAGAATGACCATGTCCCGCATCCCCACCCCCGCTTCGATCGACGCCGCACCCACCGCTTCACGCCCCCTGCTGGAAGCCGTCAAGAAACAACTGGGCAGTGTCCCCAACCTGTTCCGACTGGTTGCCAACAGCCCAGCATCCCTGGAAGGCTACCTCGGACTTTCGGGCGCGCTCGCAAAAGGCGCCCTTCCGCCTGCCACGCGCGAACGGATCGCACTGGCGGTGGCGGAAGTCAACGGTTGCGCCTATTGCCTCGCGGCGCATACCTATCTCGGCAGGAACCTGGCGAAACTCGACGGCGCCGAGATTGCAGCCAATCGCCGCGGCGGGTCGCATGACGGGCGCGCCGATGCCGCCGTGCGGTTCGCAGTGAAGGTCGCCCGCGATCGGGGTCACGTCGCGAGCGGCGATCTCGAGGGCGTGCGTGCCGCCGGCTACGACGATGCCCAGATCATCGAGATCGTTCTGCACGTCGCGCTCAACACGTGGACGAACTACATCAACGAAGTCGCGAAGACCGACATCGACTTTCCATCGGTCGAGAGGCTCGCTGCTTGAGCACGCGCCGAGGCTACGGCGACGAGAACTGGGCGTTCGATGGCGAGGGCTTGATGCACACGCGCATCGCGAGCATCAACGACCTCGGCCTCTGACCATGGATAGAACCCGCAACCCCACGAGCGATGTCGCCTTCACGCCAAGCGTGAAGGCGGTACAAAGCCGCCATGGATCTCGCCATTCCTATACGCGCATCGAAGCACGTGGAGGCTGGCCGAGTGCGATCACCGACGAATTGAAGGCGGCGCTGGAAGCCCAGACCAGCATCTTCATGGCAACTGCGAACGCGGAAGGCCAGCCCTATATCCAGCACCGGGGAGGACCGCCCGGATTCCTGCGTGTGCTCGACGAATACACGATCGCCTTCGCCGATTTCTCGGGCAACCGTCAGTACGTCACCGTAGGCAACCTTGCGGAGAACCCGAAGGCGCAACTGTTCCTGATCGATTACGCGGAACTTCGAAGGGTCAAGATCTGGGGCACTGCCCGCGTGGTCGAAGACGATGAGGCCTTGATGGCCCGCCTGATGCCGAAGGACTACCGAGCGTGCGGCGAACGGGTCATCCTGTTCTCGGTCACCGCGTGGGACCGCAATTGCTCGCAGCACCTCCCGCGGCGATACGATGCGGACGATGTCGCTGCGGCACTCGAGGAGCGCGACGACCGCATCGCGATGCTCGAAGCGGAGCTTGCTGCGGTCCGCGAGCGCGGCGGCGCCCAGGCATCGTCGAGCGCAATGACGGCGACGATCGGGGTCCGTCCAGCGGCAGGTCCTCCTCGCCCATGCCGAGCCGGCTCCACGGCGAGTAGCCCTTCGCGCGCGTGATCAACGGCCCGCCCAGACGCCACGTCGCCAGCACCCGCTGGCGCTCCAGCGGCGGCATCCAGCCGTGCCAGCCGGCGCCGGTCGCGCAGGTCACCAGACCCTGCACGCGTTCGTGATTGGGCAGCAATCCGAAGGCGTGGCCGCCTTAGGAATGGCCGAGCATGTACAGCGGCAGGTCGTCGCCGTGCTTCGCGTCGACGGCAGCGGCCAGGTCGAGACGTCCCCAGTCGAGGTAGCCCATGCTGAGCCCTTGAGCGGCGTCGGCGCCGACAGGCCGATCCCGCGATAGTGGAGCGTCAGCGTGTCGTAGCCGCGCTCGCTGGCAAACGCCGCGAAGCGCCGATAGAAACCTTGTGGCACGCCGTGGGGCGCTGTTCGAGGTGGTACGGGTCGGTCGAAACGCGTGTCCCTGAACGTCATCCGTCGTTCATCGGCTGCGGATTCGGTTGCTCGCTTCGGCGACGCCGTGGATCGCCTCGTCGAGTTTCAGTTGCGCGATGGACAAGGCGGCCCGGGTGGCCTCGCTGGGATAGCGTTCGAACAGATCCCTGGCAGCGACGATTTCGTCGTTCGCGATCGCGACCTGGTGCCGGGCCTCCTCCAGTGCGTCGATGGGCTCGCGATCATTCGTCATTCGTCGAACCGATCCCTGGACTCTTCGATGCGAGACGTCGACCGGTCGGTCGCTCGTGCTGGTTTGCCCGTATCCACCCGCAGCCGCGACCCGATTGATGAGCCGCTCCATCCGTGGCATTCGAGCCGGCGAAAAACCTGCGTTTTATTGTAGGACTAGCTCATGGACGAAAATCAACCGTTGACGGATGGGGTTGCCTGCAACGCGCGCCAGGGTCGGGCCGCGTCCATGCACCTCGCTCACGAGCAGCGCTGTCGCGGGTCGTTCAGGTTCCGTTAAGGATCGATCCCGAAGATGCGCCGGTGCATTCGTCGTGCGATCCCCGCACTGCTGCAGCCCCTTCCTCGATGTCCGATTTCGTTGCCGATCCTCAGCTGGTCCTGATTCACGGCCTGTTCAGTTCCCCGATGGAGTTCGCGATGATTTCGCGTGCCCTGCGCGCACGCGGTGTCGCGTTCTCGTGTCTCACCGTGCCGGGCTATACAGCCGGGTCGACCTCGCTGGACCTGTCGTGGCATCGCTGGGTCGATGCAGCTGAAACGGCGCTCGATGCGCGCTACGGTCCGGACACACCGATCGTGCTCGGCGGTTTGTGCTCCGGCGGCGCGGTCGCGGCGGCTCTGGCCCTGCGCAAGCGGCAACAGGATATTCGCGCGGTCGTGCTGCTGTCGCCCACGTTCAGGTACGACGGATGGGCCATGCGCGGGCGAGTCCGCTTTCGCCGTCTGGCCTATGCGCTGGGCATCGACCGCTGGTTCTCGATGCCCGAGCGCGAACCGTTCGGGATCAAGAATCCGAAGATTCGCGCGCGCGTGCTCGACGAGATTTCGCAGGGACGCGAATCCTCGTTCGGCCCCCCGCGCCTGTCGCTCCGAGGCATCCGCGAAACCGAACGACTGTATGCGAACGTGCTGGGCGGACTTTCCGCGCTGGGCGCGCCGCTGTTCGTGCTGCATGCGCGCGAAGACGAGATCGCGAGTCTCGCCGGCCTCACCGAGGCGCTGGCTTCCGCGGGTGTCGAGCCCGAGCTCACGGTGCTCGAGAACAGTTACCACATGATCACGATCGACAACGATCGGCACGTGGTGGCCGAACGGCTGGCCGACCTATGCACGACGGCGGCATCGGCGTGTCATCGCGTGGCCCACGTTGCAATTCCCCGGCCCCTGGTGCCGATCTCCGCTGGGCAGGCCCTCCGCGGCATGCCCGTTTCCGCAAAGGCAGGGCCACCCGACCTGCCGCTCAACTTTCCGAAGGATGCGCATGACTACGTATGAAGCCCTGGTCGACCTGGTGAGCCGCGAGATGAAAGTCGACCCCGGCGTGCTCGAGGCCGACAAGCCGCTTGCCGCCTACGGCCTCGATTCGCTGGCGCTGGTGGACCTCATGTTCCTGGTCGAAGAACACTTCGGCATCGATATTCCGACGGGAGCCGCACGCTTCGAGACATTGCGGGAATTCACGCAGCTGATCGACGGGCTGATGATCAAGAGGGCGGCTTGAACCGGGCCACGCGCCGGTATTCGCGCTCCGATCCGCTTCGGGTGCATCGGGTTTGACGCGGCGGCGCGTCGCCATCACCGGACTGGGGATCGTTTCCCCGCAAGGCAGCGACATCGACCACGCCTTCGGTGAACTCTGTGCGGGCCGCAGCGGCCTGAGCGTCGACGACGAGACCGGGGTGGTCGTCGCCCGGGCGCCTTTCGATGCGGCGCGCTGGTTCGATGGACGGTCGATGGCCGGCCTCGACCGGATCAGCCAGATTGCCGTGAGTGCCGCCGAAGATGCACGAGCCGACGCTGGCTGGCGAGAAGGCCGCAGCCCGTGGTCCGCCGAGCGCATCGGCGTTTTCGCGGGAACGGGTTTCGGGGGAACCGCGGCCGTGTCGGAGGCCTATCGACGGTTCCACGGCCGGGAACGCATTCCGCCGCTGTCTGTCGTGGCCGCGATGGCGAATGCGCCGGCCGCGCACATCGCGATGCGGGCCGGTATCGAGGGCCCTGTCCTCACTTACTCGGTCGCATGCGCGTCGTCGGCCGTCGCCATCGCGGCCGGCCTGAAGGACATCGCGCTCGGGGAAATCGACGCCGCGCTCGTCGGTGGCGCCGAAGCGGCGCTCGTTCCGGCCATGATCGCGTCGTGGCAAGCCATGCGTACGCTCGCAGAGACCCGCCCGGAAGACCCGCTGGCCTCGAGCCGGCCGTTCAGCCAGACGCGCACCGGGCTCGTTCTCGGAGAGGGTGCCGCGTTCATGTTGATCGAGGATCTTGACGGCGCCCGGCGGCGCGGCGCGCGCATCTACGCAGAGCTGTCGGCCGTCGGCATCACCAGCGATGCGCATCACATCGCCAAGCCCTTCATGAGCGGCCAGGTCCGTGCGATGCGCCGCGCCATCGAGGCGGCCGGTCTGGAGCCCCGTGACATCGGCTACTGCAACGCGCACGGGACGGCAACGCCGATCGGCGACGAAACGGAAGCGCGATCCCTCCATGCACTGTGGGGTGACGACATCCAGAGGCTGCGCGTCAGCTCCACCAAGTCGATGCACGGACACCTGCTCGGCGCCGCAGGCGCGCTCGAGACCGTGGTAACGGCTCTCGCGCTGTACCACCGCAAGCTGCCGCCGAATGCGCATTGCACCGATCCCGACCCGGCATGCGACCTGCCTCTGGTGATCGGACGCGCGGAAGAAGCGCCTGCATTGACGGCCGCGATCAGCAACTCGTTCGCGTTCGGCGGGACCAACGCGTCGATCGTGTTGCGGCACGCGTCGTAGCGCCAGGCCGTGGCGCAAGACATCGCCCTTCGCGCGAGCCGCGTCACGCGAGTCCTCGTCCTTCACGGCGGACCCGTCGCCGACGCCGATCTGTAGATCGCGTTGAACCGGTCGGCCTCAATGGAACGGGATATCGGCTCGGTACGCGGTCGTGCGCGTGACGTCGACGACTCGGCTGAAAACGCGAGGTCGACGTCACACGTGCTTCTCGACCGGCCGGGACATCTCTGGCCCGTCGGTCTTTCTGTTTCAGTGGGCGATCGACTTCGAGAACACGTTGACGACGACGACGCCGGCGACGATGAGGCCGAGCCCGAGGATCGCGGGCCGATCGAGGCTCTGACCGAACCACAGCCAGCCGAGGACCGAGATCAACACGATGCCGACGCCGGACCATATCGCGTAGGCGATGCCGGTGGGGATGGTGCGCATCGTGAGAGAGAGGCAATAAAGCGCTGCCGCATAGCCGAGGGCCATGATGACGGTCGGCCACAGGCGCGTGAAGTGGTCCGAAGCCTTCAGCGCACTGGTCGCGACGACCTCTGAGACGATCGCCACGGCAAGGAATACATAAGAGGAAGTCATCCCCCTAGTCTAGCAACCGAGACCTCAAGGCGTGTTGAACCGAGATCGCTGGAGAGTGGTTCAAAGCCCGTTGCGAAGTGAACCCGATGACGGTCATGTCGCGGACCGGGATCGACGACGGCGAGCTTCCCCTTATGCTTGAGGCCGTCCCATCGAATGCACCCCATCCCATGCCCACTCCCATGACACCCATCGATCCGTCCGACCCCGATTCCGTTTCGGAGCGCATCCGCAGGCGCGCGATCGCCGCCGGCCGACGGACGTTCGCCAACGACAACATCGCCGACTTCATCGAGGGCGACGAACTCGAAGCGCTCCAGGGCGAGGTCGCCGGGCGCATGGAAGCGTTGCTGCGCGCGCTCGTCATCGATACCGACAACGACCACAACACGCACAACACGGCGACACGCGTGGCGCGCATGTTCTTGCACGAGGTCTTCCGCGGACGCTACGTGCCGATTCCGGAATTGACCGAATTTCCGAACGCCGCGCACCTGAACGAATTGATGATCGTCGGGCCGATCGCGGTCCGTAGCGCGTGCTCGCACCACTTCGTGCCGATCATCGGGCGCCTGTGGATCGGCGTGCTACCCAACGAGTCGTCGAACCTCATCGGACTGTCGAAGTTCTCGCGCGTCGCCGACTGGATCATGAGTCGTCCGCAGATCCAGGAGGAGGCCGTCGTGCAGCTCGCTGACCTCCTCGAGTCGACCCTCCGCCCCGACGGTCTCGCCATCGTCCTCGATGCCGATCACCTTTGCACGCAGTGGCGCGGCGTGAAGGACGGCTCGCACATGATCAACAGCGTGATGCGCGGCGCGTTCCTGACGAATGCGCAGTCGCGCATGGAATTTCTCGACCTGATCCGCAAGTGAGCCGCGGCATCTCCGATCGATGCGACCGTGTATCCGCCGGTCGATCGGGGCTCGCCGCTGCGCCTAGAACACCTCGGGCACGAGCAGGTCCGCGGGAATCTGGTTTCGCTTGTAGTGCAGATGGTGCTCGCGCTCGGGAAGGACGATCGGCTGATGCGCAATTTCCTGGTACGGCATCTGGCTCAGCAGATGCGCGAT
>JBBRRW010000130.1:0-9554 GCA_038245975.1 Burkholderiales bacterium | reverse complement strand
GCCATCGTCGACACGGAACTCGCCGCCCTGGCCCCGCATCTGCAAGACGGCGACATCGTCATCGATGGCGGCAATTCGTTCTATCGCGACGACGTGCGCCGCGCAGAGAGCCTGCGCGCGGCCGGCGTGCACTACGTCGACGTCGGGACCAGTGGCGGCGTCGCCGGCGAGGAGCGCGGTTACTGCCTGATGATCGGCGGCGAAGAATCCACCGTGCGCCATCTGACGCCGATCTTCTCGGCGCTGGCGCCGGGCGTCGCGGCTGCGGAGCGCACGCCCGGTCGAAGCGGTGCGATCGCTCCGGCCGAAGATGGCTTCCTGCACTGCGGCCCGTCGGGCGCGGGACACTTCGTCAAGATGGTCCACAACGGCATCGAATACGGCGTGATGGCGGCCTATGCCGAAGGTCTGAACATCCTGCGCAATGCCGATGTCGGCCGGCGCAAGCAAGCCAGCGACGCCGAGACCACGCCGTTGCGCGACCCCGAGTTCTACCGCTACGAGATCGATTTACCCGAAGTCGCCGAGGTCTGGCGCCGCGGCAGTGTGATCGGCTCCTGGCTGCTCGACCTCACGGCAGGGGCGCTGCTGAAGGACCCGCAACTCGAAGCCTACGGTGGCCGCGTATCCGATTCGGGCGAAGGCCGCTGGACCCTCCAGGCGGCGATCGACGAAGCGGTGCCGACACCGGTGCTCAGCGCCGCCTTGTACGAGCGCTTCGCCTCGCGCGGCGAGGCGGGCTTCGCGAATCAGCTGCTGTCGGCGATGCGCCACGCCTTCGGCGGCCACCTCGAGAAGCCTCCGGAGGAGGCTCGATGAGCATCGCTGCGCGTACCGGCCCGACCGAAGAGCGGCCGCAATCCGACGCCCTGGTCGTGTTTGGCTTCAGCGGCGACCTCGCCAGCAAGAAGATCTTCCCGGCGCTGTATGCGATGGTGAAGAAAGGCCACCTGACGGTGCCGGTGATCGGCGTCGCGTCGTCGAAGTGGGGTGTCGACGAATGGCACGGCCACGTGCGCGACAGCCTGCTGAACGAGGGGCATGAAGGCGGTATCGACGACCCCGCCGCGTTCGACCGCCTGATGGCGCTGCTCAACTACGTCAGCGGCAACTACAACGACGCCGCGACGTTCACCGCATTGAAAACCGCACTCGGTGGCGCGAAGCGGCCGGCGTTCTACCTCGCCATTCCGCCGTCGCTGTTCGCCACCGTGATCCAGAGCCTGGGCCGCGCCGGCCTGGCGCAGGACGCGCGCGTCATCGTCGAGAAGCCCTTCGGCCGCGACCTCGCGTCGGCGCGCGAGCTGAACGCGGTGACGCGCTCGGTGTTCCCCGAGTTGTCGATCTTCCGCATCGACCACTACCTGGGGAAGGAGGCGATCATGAACATCCTCTACTTCCGCTTCGCGAACTCGTTCCTCGAACCCGTGTGGAACCGCGACCATATCGCCAGCGTGCAGGTGACGCTCGCCGAGGACTTCGGTGTGGGCGCGCGCGGCGCCTTCTACGAAAGCGCCGGCTGCTTGCGCGATGTGGTCGAGAACCATCTGTTCCAGGTGATCGCCCTGCTGGCGATGGAACCGCCGGCATTCCAGAGCTTCGCGGCCGTGCACAGCGCCAAGGCCAGCGTCCTGCGCGCGATGCTACCGCTGAAGCCCGCCGACCTGGTGCGCGGCCAATACATCGGCTACCGCGACGAGAAGGGCGTCGCGAGCGACTCCGATGTCGAGACCTTCAGTGCGCTGCGCCTGTTCATCGACTCGTGGCGCTGGGCCGGCGTGCCCTGGTACCTGCGTGCCGGCAAGCGGCTGCCGGCCTCGGTGGTCGAGGTGCAGGTGCAGATGCAGCCACCGCCGCAGCGGTTGTTCGACGATTCCGGGCCGGCCGGTGGCCGCGCCAACTACTTCCGCTTCCGTCTGCAGCCCGAGGCCGCCATCGCGCTGGCGGCGCGCGTCAAGCGCCCGGGCAAGGAGTTCGTCGGCGTTCAGCGCGAGCTGTACCTGGGCGAAGACGACCCGAGCACGATGTCGACCTACGAACGTCTGCTCGGCGACGCGATGGCCGGGGACGGCGCGCTCTTCGCCGACGCGGACGCGGTGATGGCGGCCTGGGCCGTGGTCGAGCCGGTCCTGGCCGAACATGACGCGGCGCTGCCGTACGAACCCGGAAGCTGGGGGCCGGCCGAGGCCGCTGCGCTGATCGCCGGCGACGGTGGCTGGCACGACCCTGAAGCCGACGCGCCGACGCGGAACGGCCAGCCCGGAGGCCCTCGATGACGGCCGACGTGGTCTTCCTGCTCGACGTCGACAACACGCTGCTCGACGGCGACCGCATCGTCGCCGACCTGCATGACCACTTGAACAGCGAGTTCGGCATCGCCTGCGCGCAGCGCTACTGGACGATCTTCGACAGGCTGCGCGAGGAGCTCGGCTATGTCGACTACCTGGGCGCCTTGCAGCGCTACCGGCTCGACGTCGAAAAGGGCAGCGCCGACGAGCAGCGGCTGTTGATGATGTCGTCGTTCCTCATCGACTACCCGTTCACCGAACGACTGTATGCGCGGGCGCTGGAGGTCATCGCGCACCTGGGCCGCTTCGGCCCGACGGTGATCCTGACCGACGGCGACGTCGTGTTCCAGCCGCGCAAGCTGCAGCGCTCGGGCCTGTGGCATGCCGTCGAGGGTCGTGCACTGATCTATGTGCACAAGGAAAAGGTGCTGGACGCCGTGCAGCGCCACTATCCCGCCCGGCACTACGTGATGGTCGACGACAAGCTGCGCATCCTCGCCGCCATGAAGGCGATCTGGCAGGAGCGGCTCACCACCATCTTCGCGCGCCAGGGCCACTACGCGCTGGACCCGGCGGTGCTCGCCGCCCAACCGGCCGCCGACTTCACGATCGAGCGCATCGGCGAACTCGCCGATCTCGATCTCTCACCCTCGATCGAGCGACCTGCCGACGAGGCGTGTGCGACCCTGGAGATGTCATGAACAACATCAACACCAACACCAAGAAGCTGCACGACCTGGGACAGAGCCTGTGGGTCGACAACATCAGCCGCGAAATGCTGGTCGAGGGTACGCTGGCGCGCTACATCGCCGAGTCGTCCGTGACCGGGCTGACGTCGAACCCGACGATCTTCGAACACGCGATCGGCCATGGCAGCTCCTACGACGAAGCGATCGCCCGGCTGGCGCGGCGCGGCGAACCCGCAGAGGATCTGTTCTTCGCACTGGCGCTGGAGGATCTGACGACGGCGGCCGATCTGTTCCGCCCGGTCTTCGATGCCACCGATGGGCTCGACGGCTGGGTCTCCCTCGAAGTGTCGCCCCTGCTGTCCGACAGCGCTGCCAAGACCGTCCACGCCGCGGCCCGGCTGCATGCGGCGGCGGACCGACCGAATCTCTTCATCAAGATCCCGGGCACCGGAGCTGGCACCGAAGCCATCGAGGCATCGATCTTCGGCGGTGTGCCGGTCAACGTGACCCTGCTGTTCTCGCGCGAGCAGTACCTCGCGGCCGCCGAGGCCTACCTGCGCGGCATCGAACGCCGCATCGAGGCGGACCTGGACCCGAACGTGCGCTCGGTGGCCTCGTTGTTCGTCAGCCGCTGGGATGTCGCGGTGAAGAAGGTCGTCTCGCCGCCGTTCCGCAACCGCCTGGGCATCGCGGTCGCGATGCGTACTTACAAGGCCTATCGCGACCTGCTCGCATCGCCGCGCTGGCGAAGGCTTGCTGAAGCGGGTGCCCGGCCGCAAAGGCTGCTGTGGGCCAGCACCGGCACCAAGGACCCGGCGGCGCCGGACACGCTCTACGTCGAGGCACTGGCGGCGCCCGACACGATCGACACGATTCCCGAGAAGACGTTGCAGGCCTTCGCCGACCACGGCAGGGTGGGCGCTGCACTACCGGCCGATGGCGGCGACGCTGAGACGGTTCTCGAAGATTTCAGACGCCAGGGTGTCGACGATGAGGCCCTGGCCGCACGTCTGCAGCGCGAGGGTGCCGAGTCCTTCACTGCATCGTGGAAGGCGCTCCTGGCGCGCATCCAAGAAAAGAGCGCCAGCCTGGGCGGGACCGGCGCATGACCTCTGATGACGTGGCTGCGGCACGCGGCCTGCCGGGGTCGCCGGTCTCGCGGCCGGCGTGGCAGGCGCTCGCCGCCCACCACCTCAAAACGGGCCAACGCCATCTGCGCGAGTGGTTCGCGGCCGACCCGCAGCGTGGCCGGTGCTACACGCTCGAAGCGGCCGGCCTGTATCTGGACTATTCGAAGAACCGCGTCGACGACCGGACGCTGGAGCTGCTGGCCGCGCTCGCCAGCGAATGCGGGTTGGTCGAGCGCATCGAGGCCATGTTCCGCGGTGACGCGATCAACACGACCGAGAAGCGCTCGGTGCTGCACGTCGCGCTGCGGGCGCCGGCCACCGACCAGCTCGTCGTCGATGGCGTCGACGTCGTCGCCGAAGTCCAGGCGGTGCTGGAGCGCATGGCCGAACTCGCCGACGCCGTGCGCAGCGGCTCGTGGCTCGGTCACACCGGCAAGCGCATCCGCAATGTCGTCAGTATCGGCATCGGCGGCTCCGACCTCGGGCCGGTGATGGCCTTCGAAGCGTTGCGGCACTACGGCCGGCGCGAGCTGACGCTGCGTTTCGTCTCCAACGTCGACGGCACCGATCTCGTCGAAGCGACGCGCGATCTCGACGCCGCCGAAACCCTCTTCATCGTCTGCTCGAAGACCTTCACCACGCAGGAGACGCTGACCAACGCGCGCGCGGCGCGCGCGTGGAGCGTCGGCCAGCTCGGCGACGACAAGGCGGTGGCACGCCATTTCGTCGCCGTCTCGACGAATGCGCAGGGCGTGGCGCAATTCGGCATCGCACCGGAGAACATGTTCGCCTTCTGGGACTGGGTCGGTGGCCGCTACTCGATGGACTCGGCGATCGGCCTGTCGACGATGATCGCCATCGGGCCGCAGCACTTTCGCGACATGCTGGCCGGCTTCCATGCGATGGACGAGCATTTTCGCCAGGCGCCGGTCGAACAGAACATGCCCGCGCTGCTGGGGCTGCTGGCGATCTGGAACAACAACTTCCTCGGCGCGGCGACTGCGGCCGTGCTGCCGTACGACCAGTACCTCAAGCGCTTCCCGGCCTATCTGCAGCAACTGACGATGGAGAGCAACGGCAAGCACGTGACGCAGGCCGGCCAGCGCGTCGGCTTCGAGACCGCACCGATCCTCTGGGGCGAGCCCGGCACCAACGGCCAGCATTCGTTCTACCAGTTGCTGCACCAGGGCACGCGGCTGGTACCGTGCGACTTCATCGGCTTCTGCCAGGGACTGAACCCGCTCGGCGATCAGCACGATCTGCTGATGGCCAACCTCTTTGCGCAGAGCGAGGCGCTGGCCTTCGGCAAGACCGCCGAAGCAGTGGCCGCCGAGGGTACGGCGCCTGCGCTGGTGCCGCACCGTGTCTTCGAAGGCAACCGACCGAGCAACACGATCCTGGCCGAACGATTGACGCCGGCGACGCTGGGCGCGCTGATCGCCCTCTACGAACACAGCGTCTTCACACAGGGCGTGATCTGGGGGATCGATTCGTTCGACCAGTGGGGCGTCGAACTCGGCAAGATGCTGGCGCAGCGTGTGCTGCCCGAACTCGGCACCGCAGGCGACGCGCCGCTGGACCACGACAGTTCCACCAACGCGCTGATCCGGCGCTATCGGCGCCAGCGGTCGGCCGGCCCGCCTTCCACCCCAGCCTGACGAGCCCGCGATGCCCACCCTGATCAGCCCTCTGGCCGGCAAGCCGGCACCCCGTTCGCTGCTCGTCGACGTGCCCCGGCTCGTCACCGCGTATTACACCGGCGTGCCCGATCCCTCGGTCCCGTCGCAGCGGGTAGCCTTCGGCACCTCCGGTCATCGCGGCGCGTCGTTCGATCTCTCCTTCAACGAATGGCATGTGCTGGCGATCACGCAGGCCATCTGCGCGTACCGCCAGAGCCAGCACATCACCGGGCCGCTGTTCCTGGGCATCGACACCCACGCACTGTCGCAGCCGGCCTGCGCGAGCGCGCTCGAGGTGCTGGCCGCCAACGGCGTCGACGTGATGCTGGCGACGAACGACGAATACACGCCGACACCGGCCGTCTCGCACGCGATCCTTAACCACAACCGGGGGCGAAGCTCGGGCCTGGCCGATGGCATCGTCGTCACGCCGTCGCACAACCCGCCGGACAACGGCGGCTTCAAGTACAACCCCCCCAACGCCGGCCCGGCGGGCACCGACATCACCGCCGGCATCGAGGCCACCGCGAACCGCTTTCTCGAAGGTGCACTGAACGGTGTCAGGCGCGTGGCGTACGCGCAGGCGCTGCGCGCATCGACCACGCACCGTCACGACTTCCTCGACGAGTACGTGACCGACCTCGGTAGCGTGATCGACTTCGACGCGATCCGCGATGGCAAGGTCCGTATCGGCGTCGATCCGCTCGGCGGTGCCGGCGTGCACTACTGGGCGCGCATCGCGGAGCACTACCGGCTCGACCTCACGGTCGTCAGCGACGTGGTCGACCCGACCTTCGGCTTCATGACGGTCGACTGGGACGGGAAGATCCGCATGGATCCGTCGTCGCCCTATGCGATGCAGCGGCTGCAAGGCATGAAGGACCGCTTCGACATCGCGTTCGCCTGCGACACCGATCACGACCGCCACGGGATCGTCACGCCCGGTGCCGGGCTGATGCCGCCCAACCACTACCTGTCGGTCGCGATCGACTACCTGTTCCGGCAGCGGAGCGCGTGGAGCGTGGACGCCGCGGTCGGCAAGACGGTGGTCAGCACGAGCCTGATCGACCGCGTCGTGGCGAGGCTGGAACGCAAGCTGTGGGAAGTGCCGGTCGGCTTCAAGTGGTTCTCGACCGGGCTGCTGGACGGCTCGCTCGGCTTCGGCGGCGAGGAAAGCGCCGGTGCCGCCTTCCTGCGCCGCGACGGCACCGCCTGGACCACCGACAAGGACGGCCTCGTGCCGGCGCTGCTGGCCGCCGAGATCACGGCGCGTTGTGGGCGCGACCCCGCGCAGGTCTATGCGCAACTGGTGCAGGCGCTCGGCGAGCCGGTCGCCGACCGCGTCGAGGCGCCCGCCACAGCAGCGCAGAAGGCGCAACTCGCGGCGCTGGTGCCGGCACGCATCGGCGCGCGCGAACTGGCTGGCGAAGCCATTACGGCCGTGCTCGACCACGCGCCCGGCAACGGCGCGGCCATCGGCGGCATCAAGGTCGTCACGAAGAACGGCTGGTTCGCCGCCCGGCCGTCGGGCACCGAGGACATCTACAAGATCTACGCCGAGAGTTTCAGCGGCAACGATCACCTGCAACGCATCCTCGAGGAGGCGCAGGCGATCGTCGACGGGGCGATCGCATCGCCGTGATTTCCGGGAGGTCGGGCACCGTGCCTGATCTGCAAACGGCCGAGAGCCGAAGCTTGATTTCGTTCCCCCTTGCTGTTGCCGACACCGTCATCTCGCTTTTATACGAACTGCGCGTTCTGGCGCCGAGGCACGGTACGCGTCAGAAAGGGACCGGTCCCTTTGGGCGTCGTCGTCAGTGCTATGCTGGCATGATGGTCAGATGCTTCCGCAAGGCACTCTACTGCCTTCTCTTCATCGCGTTACCGCTTCAGGGGTTCGCGGGCGGCATGCATCGGTGCATGACCCCGCAGATGCCGCTTTCTCACTCGGCCACTGAGTCGGCACACCCCTCCGACGATGCTGCGTTGACGACGCCGCAGGATGCACCGGCCAGCGTCGGCGCCGCGATCGATGCGTGCGGCGGCTCTGCGCACGCCACGCACAAGTCCGAGCGGTCAGCGGGTCACTGCGAGGCATCCGCCGGATGCGGCGTCGCCGCAGCTTCCGTTCCGATGCTTCCTTCCGCGATGCGAGTCCCGCGAGACGGCTTTCCGGCCGCCTCCCCTGCGGACCCGAACGTCGGCTTCATGACGGGCGCCCCCGAGCGCCCCCCTCGCACGACCGCCTGATCCGCTGCGCGTCCAACGCCCGACCTCGTCGAGCGGAATGACGCGACTCAGGTTCCGCGCCTCGGCTTTGCAGGGGTCGCGGTCACGGACCTGGAACGATGACGACTCATGTCGTCGACATCCAAAGGTCAGCCAGGTCGGCAGCGCACCTGTAGTGTGCTGTGCAAGTAGGGCGATCCCATGAACCTGCATATCTGTCGCCGCGGCATTGCGGTGCTGTTGGCGTTGCCCGCAGTCGGCGCGTCGGCCCGAGTAGCGGACGACTCGGCCCCGGGTGTGCGGATCGCCTCGGCGTTCTTCCGGATCGCTGCGGGCATCGCCTTCGCAACGCTGGTCGGCGCGGCCGCAGTGGATCATCGCACGCTGTACGCTGCGAGCGAATCCGGCGGTCCGCCGTTGCAGGCACAGGTCAAAAGCACCTTCTCGCCCGATCCGCAGCCGCCTGCCCGGTCGACTCCCGCGGCAACTTCGAGGGGGCCGCTCGACACCATCGGCGGTTGGCTCGCCAGACCAGCGCCGTCGACCGAACTGCTCCCGCCAGACGAGGCCTACAGGATCAGCGTTCGTGCGCAGTCCGCCGACACGCTCATCGCGACCCTGACGTCCGCCGACGGCTACTACCTGTACCGCGACCGCATCCACTTCCGCGTCGAAGAGCCGGCAGGCGTATCGGTCGCCAGCGTCTCGCTTCCCGGCGGCGAGTTCAAGGACGACGCGACCTTCGGCAAGACCGAGGTCTATCACCACCCGGTCGAGGCCGTGATCCGAATGCTGCGGTCCGGCGCTCCCGCTACGTCGATCAGGCTGCACGCCACCTACCAGGGCTGCAACGAGCCGCTCGCGGTTTGCTATCCGCCGATCGAAAAGACCCTCACCGTCGCGATCGACGCCGGCGCGTCCGGCGCCGCGTCCGGCGGACGGGGTGAAACGACGCCCACCGCCGCAGGCGCTCGCACTGCGCCGGCAGACGACGCGTCGGCAGACAGCCACGTCCGCGCTCTCTTCATGCACGGCAGTTCCTGGGGCCTGCTTGTGGCGTTCTTCGGCTTCGGCATCCTGCTCGCCTTCACGCCATGCATGTTGCCGATGATTCCGATCCTCTCGGGTGTCATCGCCGGCCAGGCTCGGAACGCTTCGAAGCGCCGCATCGTGGGGCTCTCGGCGGCTTATGTCCTGGGCATGGCCATCGCCTATGCGGCAGCCGGCGTCGTCGCCGGCCTGGCCGGATCGATGTTGTCGGCGGCGCTGCAGAGCCCCTGGGTGCTCGGCTCGTTCGCCGCCGTCTTCGTGCTGCTGGCGCTTTCGATGTTCGGGCTCTACGAGCTTCAGCTTCCATCGTCGTTGCAGACCGGTCTGACCCGCGTCAGTCGCCGCATACCCGGTGGGCAGGCGATCGGCGTCTTCCTGATGGGCGTCGTCTCGGCCGTGATCGTCGGCCCGTGCGTCGCCGCGCCGTTGGCCGGCGCCCTGCTCTACATCAGCCAGACGCGCGACGCGATGCTCGGCGGCGCGGCCCTG
>JBBRRW010000129.1:0-9599 GCA_038245975.1 Burkholderiales bacterium | reverse complement strand
GAGTCGACGTTCCAGATCGCGCCCTGGACCAGGACCTTGTGCTCGTGGAGCGCGATGAGCGCACCCAGCGACGCGGGGTCGAGACGCGACAGCACGATGGTGTTCGACGGCCGGTTGCCGGGGAAGGTCTTGTGCGGTGCGAGCCAGTCGGCCTCCGCGCCGTCGTGGCCGGCCGCGACCAGCTCGGCCTTCGCCTCGGCGGTGGCCTTGCCGCGCATCAGCGCCTCGCTCTGCGCGAAGCAGTTGGCCAGCAGCGCGCGGTGGTGGTCGAGATGGGTATGCATGGGATCGATCACGGCGACGAAGTCGATCGCGGCCCACTCGGTGCCCTGGTGCAGGCACTGGAAATAGGCATGCTGCGCGTTCGTGCCAGGCTGGCCCCAGATCACCGGGACGGTCGGGTGCGCGACCGGCAGGCCCTGGAGATCGACGGACTTGCCGTTGCTTTCCATCTCCACCTGCTGGAGATGTGCCGGCAGCAGTGCGAGGTGCTGGTGATACGGCGCGATGCAGACGCTGCGGGCATCGAGCAGGTTCGCGTTGAGGATGCCCATCAGCGCGAGACGGACCGGCATGCTGGTTTCGAGCGGGGCCGTCGCGAAGTGCGCATCCATCGCCCGTGCGCCCGCCAGCAGCTCGCGGAACCGGTCCATCCCGCAGGCCAGCGCGATGGGCAGGCCGATTGCCGACCACAGCGAATAGCGGCCGCCCACCCAGTCCCAGAATCCGAACATGTTCGCGACGTCGATCCCGAACGCGGTGGCGGCCTTCGCATTGGTCGACACGGCGACGAAATGGCGATGCAGCTTTTGCTCGGGCACACCGCCGGCGAGCGACCAGGCGCGCGCCGAGTGCGCGTTCATCATCGTCTCGCTGGTGGTGAAGGTCTTCGCCGCGATGATGAACAGCGTGGTCGCCGGATCGAGCGCGGCGAGCGCATCGTCGAGCGCATGGGCGTCGACGTTGGCCACGAAACCGACCGAGAGCCGCGCGTGGCGATACGCATGGAGGGCCGCGCACGCGAAGCGCGGACCGAGGTCCGAGCCGCCGATGCCGATGTGGATGACGTCGGTGATCGGTCGCCCCGAATGCCCGGTCCAGGCGCCGCTGCGCACTTGGTCGACGAAGGTCTCCCTGTGATCGAGCACGGCATGCACGTCCGGCACCACGTTGCGACCGTCGACCTCGAACACCGCGTCGCGCGCAGCGCGACGTGCAGCACCGCGCGCTGTTCGGTGACGTTGATCCGCTCCCCTGCGTACATCGCGTCGCGGCGCGCCTCGACGCCCGACGACCGCGCCACTTCGATCAGCGCTACCAGCAGCACGTCGTCGACGCGGTTCTTCGAGGCGTCGAGCACCAGGCCCGCCGCCTCGATCGTGTGTTTCGCGAGGCGACCCGGATCAGTCTCGAACAGTCGTCGCATCGGAGCGACCTGCCGGCTGAGGTCGGCCAGCGCCGACCAGCGTGTGGAAGGGGATGTCATGAGCGCTTTCTGGTTCGAAGGTAGAGGGGGCTTGCGGATCGTCGCCGCGGGCTGCGCGAGAACGAACCATCGCGCACCGATCCGGTCACTTCACGGTCGACCGACGATATCCTGCCAGCGAAGGTTAGTCATGAAACTCGAAGGGTCCTGCCACTGCGGCGCGATCACGTTCAGCCTCCGATCGACCACGTTCTACCCATTCATGCATTGCCACTGCTCGATCTGCCGCAAGACCGCGGGCAGCGGCGGCTACGCGATCAATCTCGGCGGCGACGCCACGACGCTGAAGGTGAGGGGCAAGCAGCACCTCGGTCTCTATCACGCGATCTTGCGCGAGCCGGGCAGGCGCTCGACGCGGTCGCCGGCCGAACGTCGCTTCTGCCTGAAGTGCGGCAGCGCGCTGTGGCTGTGGGACCCGCGCTGGCCCGAACTGATCCATCCGCACGCATCGGCGATCGACACGCCGTTGCCGAGGCCGCCCGATGTGGTGGAAGCCGCGCTGGACTTCGTGCCGGCCTGGGTCGACGTGCCGAAGGGGAAAGGACACCAGCACAGCGGCGAATGGCCAGCGGAATCGCTGGCCGAATGGCACGAGCGGCACGGGCTCGGCGGCGACTGACCCCGCGGGCGGCGCTACTGCCAGCAACTCATCCCGCCGCCGTCAGCCGATTGAGCGCCGAGCGGATGGCCGGGATCAGTTCCGAGGCCGTCAGGCCGACCGGCCCGATGCCGCCGGCGACGAGGTCGTCGGCCGCGGTCCCGTGCAGCCACGCGGCGGCGAGCGCCGCATCCAGCGGCGGCAGCCCCTGCGCGAGGAGACCGGCGACCAGGCCGCAGAGCACGTCGCCAGTGCCGCCGGTCGCGAGCGCCGGATTCCCGGTCGTGTTGATGACCCATGCGCCGGACGGATCGGCGACGACGCTGCCGGCACCCTTCAGGATCACCACGCTCGCCGTCTGGCGCGCGAGCCGCGTGGCGGCCGCGATCCGATCGGATTGCACGCCTTTCGCATCGGTGCCGAGCAGCCGCGCCGCTTCGAGCGGATGCGGCGTGAGCACGGCGCGCGGCAGGCCTTGCGCGTCTCGGCCTGCGAGCTTCGCGGCCAGCGGCGCGTGCCGTGCGATCGCGTTCAGCGCATCGGCATCGAGCACCAGCGTGGCTTCGGTCGCCAAGCCATGATCGAGCGCGGCGATCGCCGCGTCGTCGTCGCCGAGCCCCGGGCCGATCGCATACGCGTTCGCGTCGACGCCGGCCAGCGAAGACCGCAGCATCAGCTCCGGTTGCACGACGTCGAAGGCGGGGCCACGTTCGGCGAGCAGTTGCACGTAGACCCGACCGGCGCCGCTGTGCAGGGCCATGCGCGACGCCAGCAGCGCGGCGCCGACCATCCCGTCGTGTCCACCGATCACGGCCACGCTGCCGTAGCTGCCCTTATGGCTGTCGAGGCGGCGCGGCTTCAGCGCGCGGGCGAACAGGGCCGGCCGGTTGACGGAACCGACATCGTCTGGCGCGGGCGCGGCATCGGGTGGTGCGGCGCCGTCGCGGTCCAGCCCCAGCAGGTCGACGACCACATCACCGCAATGGTCGAGGCCTGCGCCGGTGACCAGGCCGGGCTTGTTGCCGATGAACGAGATCGTCCGGTCGGCAACGATCGCGACGTCTCCGACGTGCCCCGTGTCGGCGTCGACGCCGCTCGGGATGTCGATGGCGAGGACCGGGCAGTGCGACGCGTTGATCGTGGCGATCCATTCGCGCGCCCGGCCGGTGGGCGCGCGGTTGAAGCCGATGCCGAACAGTCCGTCGACGACCAGCGACGCGTGGTCGATCACGTCGGCCGGGTCGACGGGCCGCGCGTGCTCGCCGGCGACTTCCAGCCACAGCGTCCAGGCGAGGAGGGCGGCGTCGGCATAGGCCGCGTGTTCGTCGAGCAGCGCGACGCGGACCTCGGCGCCGCGACGATGGAGTTCCCGCGCGGCGACGAGCGCATCGCCGCCGTTGTTGCCCGGTCCCGCGACGACGAGGATCGGTCCCGCGCGCTCGGCAGTCATGGTCAGCGCCAGTGCCGCCACCGCCGTGCCGGCGCGCTCCATCAGACTCTCGGACGGTCGTCGTGCCTGCGCGTCCCGCTCGATCGCGCGGATCGCCGCCACGCGCAGCACGCGCGCCCGCAGCAGCGACGTGCGGTGCTCGTCCCTCATCCGTAGCGTGCCAGCGTGAGACCCTCGAGATCGATCGCGGGGGTCCGCTTCGTGACGAGGTCGGCGACGATGCGGCCGGAACCAGGCGCCATCGCCCAGCCGGTCGAGCCGTGTCCGAGGTTGGTGAAAATGCGCGGATGTCGCGTCGGGCCGATCACCGGCGGACCGTCGGGCAGCATCGGCCGCGCGCCGACCCACCAGCTCGCGCCCTGGTAGTTCGCGGCGCCCGGGAACCAGTCGCGCGCGACCTTCAGCAGCGTCGCGAACGCGCGTTCCGCGTTGCGCGTCTCGAGCGACAGCTTGCGGTCACCGAGCTCGGCCGTACCCGCGATGCGGATGCGATTGCCCATGCGGACGATCGCCACCTTGTAGGCTTCGTCCATCACCGACGCGACCGGCGCGAACGTCGGCTCGCGGATGGCGACCGACGCCGAATAGCCCTTGATCGGATACAGCGGCAGGCGCACGCCGAGCTGGCGGAGCAACGCCGCGCTCGAGATGCCGGCCGCGATGACGATCGCGTCGGGCCTGCGCTCGTCGCTGCCCTGTGCATGGCGGACCTGTAGCGTGACCTCGTCGCCGGCGGTGCGCACGCGCTCGACCGCCGATCCGAATTCGAAGCGGACGCCGCGCTCTTCGCAGAGATTCTTCAGGTGCCGCGCGAACAGCGGGCAGTTGCCGGTCTCGCCGTCCGGCAGGTACAGGCCACCGGCGAATGCGATGTCGCTCAGGCCCGGCTCGCGCACCCGGCATTCGGCCGCGGACATCAGCTGGTGCGCGACCCCGGCGTCCTTCAGGAACGCGATCGTGGTCTGCGCCATCTGCACGTCGCGCTCGCTGCGCATCAGTTGCAGCAGCCCTTCGGTGCGCTCGTACGAGATGCCGTGACCCGATCGCAGGCCGGCCAGCACGTCGCGGCTGTAGAAGGCCAGCCGTTGCATGCGTTCCTTGTTGCGCTTGAAGCGCGTGGCGCGGC
Source organism: Burkholderiales bacterium (assembly GCA_038245975.1). Classification (GTDB taxonomy): domain Bacteria; phylum Pseudomonadota; class Gammaproteobacteria; order Burkholderiales; family Burkholderiaceae_D; genus CAHJXF01. The sequence goes on along the minus strand of JBBRRW010000129.1, from coordinate 4,939 downwards.
ACTCGCCGAGCCAGCGCACCACCCAACCCCACAGCTGCGGGTCGAGCGTGGGCCGGAAACGCACCGGCGTATCGGCCGCGAACAGCATCGACAGGATCTTGGTCGGCATGCCGGGCGCGGCCCACGGCGTGACGTATGCGGGAGCGACCATGCCGGCATTACCGTAGCTCGTTTCCTGCGCGACGCCGCGGTTGCGTTCGAGGACGGTGACTTCGCAGCCGGCCTCGGCGAGGGACCAGGCCGTACAGACGCCGACGATGCCGGCGCCGATGACGGTGACGCGCATGCCGTTCTTAGGGTGGAGTCAGCGGAGGGAGGAACTGCATCGGCCGATCATAAGGGCCCGCCATCCACGTCACGGGCGACCCCGCGAAATAAATCGGCGCGGCCGCAGCAACCCTCGGAAAGATGCGCGTGCACGCCGCGGCCGACGTCACCCGTTGCGGGTATCGGCCACGAACATCTTCCCCGGCGCGTGCGTGATGCAGAACGGCAGCCTTGCCGCCTGCGCGACCGCCTGCGGCGTCACGCCGCAGGCCCAGAAGACCGGCAGCTCGCCGTCTTCGATCGGCACCGCGTCACCGTAGTCGGGCTTGTCCAGATCGTCGATGCCCAGTGCGCGCGGGTCGCCGACGTGCACCGGCGCCCCGTGGACCTGCGGAAAGCGCGCGCAGATCTCCACGGTCCGCGCGATGTCGCGTGCCCTGATCGGCCGCATGCTGACCACCATCGGCCCGTGGAAGCGGCCGGCCGGCGCGCAGGCGATCGCACTGCGATACATCGCTACGTTGAGCCTGCGGTCGACGTGACGCAGCGGAATCCCGGCATCGATCAGCGCCGACTCGAACGAGAAGCTGCAGCCGATCAGGAAGGTCACCAGGTCGTCGCGCCACAGCGGCGTGATGTCGGTCGGTTCGTCGACCAGCACGCCGTCGCAGTACACGCGATAGCCGGGCAGGTCGGTGCGGATGTCGGCGCCGGGAGCGATCGACGGCTCGGTCACGCCGGCCTCGAGCACCTCGACCAGCGGACAGGGCTTGGGGTTGCGCTGGCAGAACAGCAGGAAGTCGAACGCCACGTCCCGCGGCACGATCATGAGGTTGGCCTGTACGTGTCCCGGTGCGATGCCGGCGGTGGCGCCGCGCTGCTCGCCGCGGCGGCACAGCAGGCGGAAGTCGCGCGGCGACAGCGTGCCGAGATCGGGGTCGTTACGGTGCGTCGTGTCCATGCGCTCGCTCACAGGCCGAGGTAGGCCTTCTTCACGTTCTCGTCATCCAGCAGATCGGCGGCCTTGCCTTCGAGCACGATGCGTCCGGTCTGGATGACATAGGCGCGATGCGCGATCGACAGCGCCTTGCGGACATTCTGCTCGACCAGCAGGATCGACACGCCGTCGGCGTTGACCTGCTGGATCGCGTCGAGGATGCGGGTCACGAGCTTCGGCGCCACGCCCCACGACGGCTCGTCGAGCATCAGGAAGCGCGGGCGGGCCATCAGGCCCCGCGCGATCGCCAGCATCTGCTGTTCGCCACCGCTCATCGTGCCCGCGAGCTGCCCGCGGCGATCCTTCAACACCGGGAACAGGGCCAGCGCCTGGTCGAGCGACTCGGCGACTTCCCTGCGGTCCTGCCGCGTGTACGCGCCGAGTTCGAGGTTGCGCTGGACCGTGAGCCGCGGAAACAGGCGCCGGCCTTCGGGCACGAGCGAGAGTCCGAGCAGGACGCGCTTGTGCGCAGGCACCGTCTCGACCGCTGCGCCGTCGAAGCGGATCGATCCCCGGTCGCAGTCGTTGAGTCCCGCGATCGCGCGCAGCGTGGTCGACTTGCCCATCCCGTTGCCGCCGACCAGCGCGACGATCTCGCCCTCGCCGACGTGCAGGTCCACCTTCGAGACTGCGAGCACGCCGCCGTAGCTGACGCGCAGGTCGCTGACGGCGAGCATCGCGGACGAAGGATCGGTCATCGCGCTCAGTCGCCCAGATAGGCCGCGATGACGGCCGGGTCGCTGGACACTTCCGCCGGCGTTCCGTCGGCGATCTTCCTGCCGTAGTCGAGCACCACGATGCGGTCGGCGATCGGCATGATCCCTTCGAGCACGTGCTCGACGATCAGGCAGGCGACGCCCTGGTCGCGGATGCGCAGCACGACGCGCACCGCCTCGCGTACCTCGGACGGATTGAGGCCGGCCATCACCTCGTCCATCAGCAGCACGCGGGGCCGCGTGGCCAGCGCCCGCGCGACCGCGAGCCGGCGCTGCTCGCTGATCGTCAGGCTGCCCGCGGGACGATCGGCGCAGCGGGTCAGGTCGACGAAGTCGAGCAGTTCGTCGGCGCGCGCCCGCGCCTGGCGGACGCTGCGGTCGCGCAGCAGCGCGCCGACCATCACGTTCTGCTGCGCGGTCATGCTGACGAAGGTGCGCGCGATCTGGAACGTGCGGCCGATGCCGGCCTTCGCGCACTGCTCAGGCCGCAGTCCGGCGATGTCGGCGTCGCCGAGCCGGATGGTGCCGCTGGACGGCGGGAAGTAGCCGGCGATGCAGTTGAACAGCGTCGTCTTACCGGCGCCGTTCGGGCCGATCAGCCCGACGATCTGCCCGGCCCCGACATCGAACGACACGTCTTCGTTCGCGACCAGGCCGCCGAAGCGCTTGGTGACGTGCTCAACGTGCAGCATCGCCGACTCCTGCGCTGCGCCGCGCCTCTGCTGCACGGCCCCGCGCCTTGCGACGATCGCGACGATCGATGAGCCAGCCGATCACGCCGCGCGGGTAGTAGATGGCGACGGCGATGATGATCAGCGCATAGAGGATGAGGTCGGTGCCGCGGCCGGAGCCGCCGAGCAGCGCGCGACTACCTTCCTCGATGGCGGTGAGGATCACCGCGCCCACGACCGGACCGAACAGCGTGCCGACGCCGCCGAGGATCGCGGCCAGCGCCATCTTGATCGACAGGCCGGTCGACAGTACCGACGGCGGGTCGATGTAAAGCTCCTTGAACGCATACAGGCCGCCGCCCATGGCCGTCAGGAAGCTGCTGGCGCCCAAGGCGATCTGCTTGAAGATGGTCAGGCCCACGCCCAGGCTGCGGGCCGCGTCGGGTTCGTCCTTGATGGCGCGAAAGTAGTAGCCGAGGAAGCTGCGCTCGATCGCGAAGTTGACCAGCAGAGAGAGGACGAGCAAGCCGAGTGCGAGGTAGTAGTACGACGCCTTGTCGGCAAAGATCATCACGCTCCAGCCGCGCTTCGCCAGCGGCAGCGAGAGGCCCACGGCCGCGCCCGCGTACTCCCAGTTGTTGAAACCGATCTGCACGATCTCGGCGATCGCGATCGTCGCCATCGCGAAGTAGTGGCCCTTCAGCTTGAAGCACGACCAGCCGACGACGATGCCGATCGCGGCCGACACCAGCCCGCCGAGCGGGATGCCGATCCACGGACTGATGCCGAAGTTCATGAACAGCAGCGTGGCCGTGTAGGCGCCGATGCCGAAGAACGCGGCGTGGCCGAGCGAGATCTGGCCGGCATACCCGCCGAGGATGTTCCAGGCCACGCCGAGCTGCGCGGCCAGCAGGATCAGCACGGCGAGGTTGAGCCGCGACGGCGACGTGACGAACTGCGGGACGAGCGCCGCGACGACCAGCACAACGAACGCGATCGCGGCGTTGCGGCCCGGTCTGCGACTGATCGGCGGTGTCGTGAGCGCGTCGGGCTGCGGCGTCAGGCGGGTCATCGTCAGGCCTTCCCGAGCAGGCCCTGAGGCCGCCACATCAGCACGCCGAGGAAGAGGGCGAGCACCAGTGCCAGCTTGTACTGCGGCCCGAGCAGCAACCCGCCCATCACCTCGACCAGCCCGACGATGATGCCGGCCCAGAACGCGCCCGCGATGCTGCCGAAGCCGCCGAGGTTGACGACGACGAACGCAATCAGGATGAAGTTGGCGCCGACCTCGGGGAAGATCGGGAAGAAGGTCGACAGCAGGCCGCCCGCGACGCCGGCGCAGGCCGCGCCGATGCCCCACGCGATCGCGAACATCTTCTGCGAGTCGATGCCCATCAGCCGCGCGGCATCGCGATCGGAGGCCGTGGCCTCGAGCGCGGCACCGGTCCGCGTCCGCGTGATGAACTGGTGGATGCCGACCGTGACGACGATGGCGCCGATGCCGGCCACGAACTGCGGCAGGCCGATCTGGATGCCCGCGATGGAAAGCGTCCCCTCGACCGACGAATGCGCGATGCTGCGGAAGTCGGGCTTCCAGAAATATTGCGCCAGCCCGCGGAACAGGATCATCAGCCCGAACGTGGTGAAGATCTGCGACAGCATCGGCGCGTCCGTGATGCGCCGGATCACGAGTCGATAGAGCAGGAAGCCGAACACGAACAGCATCATCGCCGTCAGCGGCAGCGTGAGGAGAGGATCGAGCGCGAACAGCGTGAACAGCCAGAAGCTCGAGTACATCCCGATCATCAGGAACTCGCCGTGCGAGAAGTTTACGACGTCCATGACGCCGAAGATGATCGTCAGCCCGATCGCGACGAGCGCATAGATCAGGCCGATCAGGAGGCCCGACAGCAGCGTCTGCAGGAGGATGTCGGTGGAGGGCATGAGAGCCGGTGGTGAATGGAGGAATGTCACCCCGGCGAAGGCCGGGGCCCAATTGCGCGCGGCAGAAATTGGATCCCGGCCTGCGCCGGGATGACGGGCCTGCGGCCCGTCACTTCCGATCGTTCCACTTCGGCATCGGCCACACGATGTCCTGCGACGCCATCTCGAACGGCCACACCGTCTTGTACTGTCCGCCGACGATCTGGACCAGGATGCCTTGGCCGAGCGTGTTCTGGCCGGTCTCGTCGAACTTGACGCCCTTCCACGGCATGATCAGCTTGCTGCCCGGCATGTCGGTGGCGATCAGCGCGTTCCGGATCGCTTCGGGCGTCGTCGCACCGGCG
>JBBRRW010000128.1:0-9610 GCA_038245975.1 Burkholderiales bacterium | reverse complement strand
GTCAACGCGGCGCACGGCGATCCGCACATCGCGATGCAGTGTGGCGACGCGCCGATACCCAGGACCAGTCCGGTCGCGATCAGCACGGCGTTCATCAGACCATCCGCGAAAATCGGTTCACGTCCTGCGCTGCCTGCAGGTAACGATCGAACGCCATCGCGATCGCACGGACCACGAACCAGCCCTCGCGGGTCACACGCAGCGCGTCATCGCCGATCTCGACGAGCTGCGCGTCGACCATCGGCGCGAGCGACGCCAGTTCACGCTCGAAGTAGCGGCGTGTGTCGATCGCATGCGTGTGGCCGAAGGCGCCGAAGTCCAGGTTGCCCTGGCACATCAGCGCCATGATCGCGGCGCCGCAGATCGTATCGTCCCTGGTCAGCACGACGCCGCGGTCGACCGGCAGCGTGTGCTGCGCGATCGCCACGTAGTACTGCTCCAGGTCCTTCACGTTCTGGTAGTAGATCGCGCCGACGCGGCTGATCGCCGAGACACCGAGCGCCAGCAGGTCGCCGGCCGGTCGCGTCCCGTAACCCTGGAAGTCGCGCTGCAACCGGCGTTCATGGCGCGCCCGCGCCAGCGAGTCGGTCGGCAGCGCGAAGTGATCCATCCCGATGTATTCGTAGCCGGCGTCGATGAAGGCCGAGATCGCCTGGTCGAGCAGGTCCACCCGGGTCACCGCGTCGGGCAGGTCCTGTGCGGCGATACGGCGCTGCGGCTTGAACCGCCGCGGCAGGTGCGCGTACGCGTAGAGCGCGATGCGGTCCGGCCGCAACGCGATCGTCGACGCGACCGTGCGCGCGAAGCTCGTGCGCGTCTGCAGCGGCAGCCCGTAGATCAGGTCGGCGTTGATCGAGTCGAAACGCAGCGCCCGTGCGGCCTGCATCAGCGTCCGCACCGACACGAGCGGCTGGATGCGGTGGACCGCTGCCTGCACGGCCGGATCGAAGTCCTGGAGCCCGAAGCTGATCCGGTTGAAGCCCATCCTGCGCAGCACCGCGAGGCGTTCCGATGAAACCGTGCGCGGATCGATCTCGATCGACATTTCGATGTCGTCGGCGAAGCCGAAGGTCGTGCGCAGGCGGGCGACCAGCGCGCGCAGTGCATCGTCGTCGAGGAAGGTCGGCGTGCCGCCACCGAGATGGAGTTGCGACACCGCCCGGGCACTTCCCATCGCGGCGCGGATCTGCCCGGCCTCGGCCGCAAGCGCCTCGAGGTAGCGTGCCGCGCGATCGTGGTGGCGCGTCACGATCTTGTTGCAGGCGCAGTAGTAGCAGACCGATTCGCAGAACGGGATGTGCACGTAGATCGACAACGGGACCGGCACGTCGCCGGCCGGTGCCGACCAGGCGGCGGTCACGATCCGTTCGTCGAAACCTTCGACGAAGCGGTCGGCGGTCGGATACGAGGTGTAGCGCGGGCCGGGGCGATCGAATCGTGCGAGCAGCGCGCGGGGAAGCCGTTGCGGCAGCGCGGGGGTCGGGTGGGGCGCGAGGAGTTCTGCAGTCATCCACCGATGGTGCCCCGGCGCGCGCTGTCCGGCCTTGACTTCGCTCAAGTGCGACCGCCCCGGCTGGGCGGCCGCGACAATCAGTGGTCCGGTCGCGGCTGGGTGTCGGCCTCGAAGAAGCCGGTGAGCGCGCCCCACAGGGTCACGGTCGCCCACAGAAAGAAGAACGTCATCGAATAGACGGCCGTTCGACCCCACAGGTCCGCGCCGAAGTCGAACAGCCGGATCGCCGACGGGTCGACGGCCGCGAACAGCAGCAGTTCGAGCAGGCACGCCAGCGTGAAAGCCGGCCACACGATCCGTATCGCCTTGACGCCGAGCTTGTCGAGCGCGCGGCGCAGGCGGACCGCCGTCCGACGGTCAAGGCTTCGGCGTCGCGGCATGATTCCGGGCGGCCATGGCGGGGGCATCCGGCGTCTTCGCGCCCTCGGCGTGCGACGCGAGAGGCGGATCTCCGAAGCGGAACGCGATGAAGCACGTCACGAGCGCCGCGACCACGACCAGCGCGGGGCCCGCAATGACGAACCACAGCATCGGATAGCGATACCAGGGTAATGCGGCAGGCGTGGTTCTCGAAACCATGGGAGACCTTCGTTCAGCGGGGGACGATGAAGCTGGAGCGTTCGATCACCGGACGACTGGCGTCGTTCTGTGCGATCAGGAAGCGGATCGGATGGACGCCTGCGGAGAGTGCGTTCGCGGTCGCGGCCGGCACACGGACCGACACGGTGACCCAGCGCGCCTCCGACGGGCCGAGCGCGGTCGGCAGGCCGTCGACGATGGCGGCGCCGGCGACGCCGTCGACCGCGATGCGGTATTCGCGCGGCTGTTCGCTGGCGTTCATCAGCTGCAGCCGGTACAGGTTCTCGATACTGCCGTCGTCGACCACCCGCGCCAGCGCAGTCCGGTCCCGCACCACGTCGACCCGCAGCAGCGGTCGCGAGGTCAGGCTGACGACGAACGTCGTCGACAGGGCGAGCAGCACGGTGCCGTAGATCAGGATGCGTGGACGCAGAACGCGCGCGAACATCTCGCGCCGCGACCAACCCTTCGCGACGCCGTTGAGCGTCGCATAGCGGATCAGCTGGCGGGGATAGTGCATCTTGTCCATCACGCCGTTGCACGCGTCGATGCAGGCCGTGCAGCCGGTGCATTCGTACTGCGAGCCGTCGCGGATGTCGATGCCGGTCGGGCAGACCTGCACGCACAGGCCGCAGTCGATGCAGTCGCCGAGGTTCAGGCTTTTCGCGTCGGCGTTGCGCGCCCGCACCCCGCGCGGATCGCCACGCGCGGCGTCGTAGGTGATCGTCATCGTGTCGCGGTCGTACATCGCGCTCTGGAAGCGCGCGTACGGGCACATGTACTTGCAGACCTGCTCGCGCATGAAGCCCGCGTTGCCGTAGGTCGCGAACCCGTAGAAGTTGACCCAGAACCACTCCCACGGGCCGAACGACAGTGTGAACGCCTCGCCCCACAGCGTGTGGATCGGCGTGAAATAGCCGACGAACGTGAACCCGGTCCACCACGCGATCGTCAGCCATGCGGCGTGCTTGCCGACCTTGCGTGCGACCTTGCCGACGGTCCAGTCGCCGGCGTCGCGCTTCTGGTGCGCGCCGCGTTCGCCTTCGAAGCGCCGCTCGACCCACAGGAAGATCTCGGTGTAGACCGTCTGCGGGCACGCGTAGCCGCACCATAGTCGTCCGCCGATCGCGGTGAAGAAGAAGAGGCCGTACGCGCTGATGATCAGCAGCGCGGACAGGTAGATGAAGTCCTGCGGATAGAGGACCAGGTCGAAGATGAAGAAGCGCCGCGCGCCGAGATCGAACAGCACGGCCTGCCGGTCGTTCCAGCGCAGCCACGGCAGCCCGTAGAACACGAGTTGCGTGACGAACACCATCACCCAGCGCCAGTTCGCGAACCAGCCCTTGACCGACCGGGGATAGATCTTTTTGTGCTTCTCGTACAGCGAGCGGCCCGTCGGTCCGGCTTCAGCCGTCGGCCTGCCGGTGCGGGACCGCGTCGCCTCGACCGGGACGATCGGGATGACGGGCTTCTGCGACGACGTGGTGACGATGTGCATCTTGGATTCAGCGCGAAGCCGTCACCGGTCGATGCGACAGGCTCCAGACGTACGACGCCACCACATGGATCTGCTCGGGCGACAGGCGTCCTTCCTGTGCCGGCATCACGTTGGTCTTGCCGTTGTTGATCATCGCGACGATCGCGGCCTCGCCGCGGCCGTGCAGCCAGATCTTGTCGGTCAGATTCGCGGAGCCGATCGCCTGGATGCCCTTGCCGTCGGCGCCGTGGCACGCCGCACAGACGACGAACTTCGACCGTCCGAGCTGCGCCGGCAGCGTCTGCGCGAGGCTCGGATCCGACAGGCTGAGGACATAGGCCGCGACGTCGCCGACGTCCTTCGGTGTTCCGATCGCGGCGGCCATCGGCGGCATCACGCCGATGCGACCCTTGGTGATCGTCTCCTCGATGTTCTCGGGCGATCCGCCGTGCAGCCAGTCGTTGTCGGTCAGGTTCGGGAACCCCTTGCTGCCCTTCGCGTCGGCGCCGTGACAGGCTGCGCAGTTGTTCGCGAAGAGCCGCTCGCCCATTCCCATCGCCGCGGGGTCGAGCGCCAGTTCCGGCGCCTGCTTCATCTTGTACGCGGCGAACAGAGGCGCTGCATCGGCCCGTGCCTTGGCGCGCTCTTCCTCGTACTGGTTGGCGCTGGTCCACCCCTTGCTGCCCGGCGCGCTGCCGAAGCCCGGATAGAGCCAGAGATAGGCGACCGCGAACACCACCGTCAGCACGAACAACCACATCCACCAGCGCGGCAGCGGGTTGTTCAGTTCGCGGAGGTCGCCGTCCCACACGTGGCCGGTGGTGTTGTCGTCCGACATGGGACGCCGACGCGCGGCGAACAGCAGAAGGGCGAGACAGGCGAACAACCCGAACGCGACGACCACCGCGATATAGATCGACCAGCCGTTGTTGATGAAGTCGCTCATGATGGCGATCCTTCGTCGTTGGGGCTCTCGCCGTCGAACAGCAGGCGCGAGGCCTGCTCGTGGTCGTTCTTCCGGGAAGGCTTCCAGGTCCAGACCATCAGGCCCACGAACAGCGCGAGGCTGATCAGAGTCACCAGGCTGCGCATCAGGTTGATGTCCATGTTTTTTTTCCTGATCACTTCACGTGCGTACCGAGCGACTGCAGGTACGCGATCAATGCATCGAGTTCGGTCTTGCCGGCAACGGCGGCGACACTGTCCTTGATCTCGGTGTCCGAGTAGGGCACGCCGAGCCGCTGCATCGCGCGCAACCGCGGCGGTACGCTCTCGCCGTCGACGGGTTCGTGTTCGAGCCACGTGTACGCGGGCATGTTCGACTCGGGTACGACGTCGCGGGGGCCGATCAGGTGGATGCGATGCCATTCGTCGCTGTACTTGCCGCCGACGCGATGCAGGTCCGGACCGGTGCGCTTGCTGCCCCACTGGAACGGGTGGTCGTAGACGAACTCGCCGGCCGTCGAGTAGTGCCCGTAGCGCAGCGTCTCGGCGTTCAGCGGCCGGATCATCTGCGAGTGGCAGTTGTAGCAACCCTCGCGGATATAGATGTCGCGACCGACCAGTTGCAACGCTGTGTATGGCTTGACGCCTTCGGCGGCCTCGGTGGTCGAACGCTGGAAGAACAGCGGGATGATCTCGACCATCCCGCCGATCGCGATGACGATCAGGATCAGCACGATCATCAGGAAGTTGCTGGTCTCGATGCGCTCGTGACCGGTGACTTTATCGGTGTGTTCCATGATTTTCCGGGCCTCCTCAGGCGTAGACCAGTTGCGGAATCGCCGAAGGCTTCTTCTGGCCGTTGCGGATTGTCATCGCCACGTTCCAGACCATCACCCACATGCCGGAGAGGTACATCAGGCCGCCGACCAGTCGCACGATGTAGAACGGCCAGGTCGCCTTGACGCCTTCCACGAACGTGTAGACCAGTGTGCCGTCGGGATTGACCGCGCCCCACATCAGCCCCTGCATGACGCCGGCGATCCACATCGCCGCGATGTAGAGGACGACGCCGAGCGTGGCGATCCAGAAGTGCAGGTCGATCGCCTTCGTGCTGTACATCTTGGTCTGGCCGAACATCCTCGGGATCAGGTAGTACAGCGACCCGATCGTGATGAAGCCGACCCAGCCCAGCGCGCCGCTGTGGACGTGACCGATGGTCCAGTCGGTGTAGTGCGACAGGGCGTTGACCGTCTTGATCGACATCATCGGACCCTCGAAGGTCGACATGCCGTAAAAGGACAGTGCGACGACGAGGAACTTGATGATCGGATCGTCGCGCAGCTTGTGCCACGCGCCCGACAGCGTCATCACGCCGTTGATCATGCCGCCCCAGCTCGGCGCGAGCAGGATCAGCGAGAAGATCATCCCGACCGACTGCGCCCAGTCGGGCAGGGCCGTGTAGTGGAGGTGGTGGGGGCCGGCCCACATGTACGTGAAGATCAGGGCCCAGAAGTGCACGATCGACAGGCGATACGAATACACCGGACGCTCGGCCTGCTTGGGGATGTAGTAGTACATCATCCCCAGGAAGCCCGCGGTCAGGAAGAAGCCGACCGCGTTATGCCCGTACCACCACTGGACCATCGCGTCCTGTACGCCGGCATACGCCGAGTAGCTCTTCCATAGGCTGACCGGCATCGCTGCGCTGTTGACCAGATGCAGCACCGCGACGGCGATGATGAACGCGCCGTAGAACCAGTTCGCGACATAGATGTGCTTGACGCGCCGCGTGCCGATCGTCCCGAAGAAGACGATCGCGTAGGAGACCCAGACGATGGTGATCAGGATGTCGATCGGCCACTCGAGTTCGGCGTATTCCTTGCCTTGCGTGAAACCCATCGGCAGCGTGATCGCGGCCAGCACGATGACGGCCTGCCAGCCCCAGAAGACGAACTGCGCGAGCTTCGGCATGAAGAGCGGCACCTGACACGTGCGCTGCGCGACGTGAAAGCTCGTGCCCATCAGCGCGCAGCCGCCGAACGCGAAGATCACCGCATTGGTGTGCAGCGGACGCAGACGTCCGTAGCTGAGCCAGGGAATGCCGTTCGTGAGGTCCGGGAACGCGAGCTGTGCCGCGATCAGCGCACCGACCGACATGCCGACGACGCCCCACAGGACCGCGGCCAGCGCGAAAGCCCGCACCGTCTCATCCGTGTAGTTAGCGGCCACCGCGCCCTGTATTTTCACAGTCACATCGTCCTCCGTCCCGAGATTGGTCCCTGAGGCGAATTCTTGGTCGCGGCGGTGTCAGGGACCTTGATGTGGGTCAAGCGAATCCGGATCGGGGTCCAGGATGGCAGCACCCTGTTGTTCCAGGTCGTCAAACTGGCCGCGCTCGAGCGCCCACGCGAAGACCGCGATGATGCTGAAGATCAAGCCGACGGAGAACGGGATCAGCAGATAGAGGATGTCCATGTCGTTCGCTTCAGTCGCGTGCCGGTCGCCGCGTGAGCCGCAATCCGTTGGTCACGACGACGAGCGAGCTGCAGGCCATGCCGGCGCCGGCGACCCATGGCGGCATCCATCCGGCGATCGCGAGCGGGATAGCCACGACGTTGTAGGCGAAGGCCCATGCGAAGTTCTGGTGGACGATGCGGATCGCCTTCCGGGCAAGCGCGCGTGCGACGACGACGTCGCCGAGCCGGTTGAAGACCAGAACGCCGTCGGCTTCGGCGCGCGCGAGCGTGGCGCCTTCGGCCATCGCCAGCGAGACGTCGGCCTGCGCGAGGACCGGACCGTCGTTGATGCCGTCGCCGATCATCGCGACGACCTCGCCGCGCGCCTGTGCCTCGCGCAGCACGCGGAGCTTGTCGTCGGGCGTCATGCCGCCGTCGCCTGCGATTCCGAGCTGGGTCGCGACGCGCGCGACGCGCCCCGCCTCATCGCCCGACAGCAGCCTGACGTGAATGCCTCCACCCTGCAAAGCGCGGACGGCCGCGACGACGTCCGGACGCAGCGCCTCCACGAACGCGAAGCGCGCGACAGCCAGTCCGTCGCGCGTGAGGAACGCCTCGGCATCGACCGATCTGGCGTCACCAGCGTCGTGCCGCTCCGACGCGGCGCCGAGACGCCAGCGGTGTCCGACCGAATCGACCCCTTCGACGCCGGAGCCGGCGACCTCGCGCAGCCCCGTCCACGTGATCGGCGACGGCACGTGGTTCGCCGCGATCACGCGCGACAGCGGATGCTGTGACCCGCTCGCGAGCGATGCGGCGACGCCCTCGATCCATGCCCGATCGCGCGGGTCGACGGTCTCGACCAGTTCGCTCGAGACGCCCTGCTTCCGGCACTCGGTCAGCGTCCCGGTCTTGTCGAGGAACAGCGTGTCGACTTTCGCCAGCCCTTCGATCGCATCGACCCGACGCAGCAGCAGTCCCTGGCGGCCCATCGCCGCCGCCGCGGCCAGCAGCGCGGAAGGCGCCGCGAGCGACAGCGCGCAGGGACACGTGACGATCAGCACCGAGATCGTGACCCACACCGCGCGCGACGGATCGACGAAGTACCACGCGATCCCGGCGCCTGCGGCCAGACCCAGCACGCACCAGACGAACGGGCCCGCCCAGCGATCGACCTCGGCCAGCATCTTCGGCTTGCCGGTCCGTACGGCGCGCATCAGTCCGCAGATGCCTTCGTAGCGCGTGTCGGCGCCGACGCGCTCGACCCGCATGACGACCGGTCCGCGCAGGTTGCGGCTGCCGGCGATCACGGGGTCGCCGATCTCCTTCGGGACGCCGCGCGATTCGCCGGTGATCAGCGATTCGTCGGCTTCGCAGGTGCCGTCGATCAGCGTCCCGTCGGCGGGGAAGCCTTCGCCGACGAAGACGCGGACGCGATCACCGGGTCGCAGCCGCGCCAGGTTGACGACCTCGGAACCGCCGTCGCCGGTGAGTCGCGTCACCGAAGCGGGGACGCATTCGGTGGCCTCTTCGAGCAGCCGCTCGGCCTTGTGCCGCATCTGCATCTCGAGCAGGCGCCCGGCGAGCAGGAAACTGACGAACATCGACAGCGAATCGAAGTACACGTCGCCGCCGCCGATGCCGTCGGGCAGGAACGTGACGATCGTGCTGGCGGCGAACGCGACGCCGATGCCGAGCGCGACCGGCACGTCCATCCCGATGCGGCGCTGTCGCAGCGATTGCCACGCGCCCGCGAAGAACGGCCTCGCCGAGAACGCGAGGATGGGCAGGGTGAGCATCCACGCAGCAAGATCGAGGAGCCGCTTCTGGTCGGGCGCAAGATCCCCGGGGGCGCTGACGTACGCCGGCGTGGCCAGCATCATGATCTGCATCGCGCAGAAGACCGCGACGAAGAGCCGCCAGATCGCCGCGCGGGATTCGGCCTTGCGCATCGCACCGGCGCGCGCGGCCGTGTCCGGTTCCGCGATGTAGCCGGCCGCCTCGATCGCGTCGATCAGCCTCGACGCATCGATGCGCTGCGGGTTCCAGCGCACCGACGCGCGTTCCGACGCCGCGCTGACGTGCGCGCTCTCGACACCCGGCAATCGCACCAGCAGATCGGTGATGATTCCGGTGCAGGCCGCGCAATGCATCCCGCCGATGCGGAAAGTGGCTTCGACCGTGTGCGCGCGCGCAGAGCGCGACGATGACGCGGCGGTCGCCAGCGATCGACGGACTGGAATGGACGGCGTGGCCAGGAGGCCTCCCGGGAAACGCGGGCTACGGGGTCACTGACGCGCGGTGACGGTCGCTTTTGGCACAGCGGTGTATTCGTGGACGGTCCGTTCGCCGAGACCCGCAGCGACCAGGATGGCGATGGCGACCGTGACGGCGAAGGCGAACATGGCGACGTACGGCCAGTGATTGCGTTGCATCGATGGCTCCTGTGATGGGCGGTCGGCAACGGCCGCGCGTCCTCGGCAAACAATCTAGTGCGCTGCCGGGCGGGCGGATTGATCCACGTCAATCGATCGCGAAGCAGTCCCGGTTTGTTGTGGCGAGGTTGATCAGCGGCGCGGATCCCGGCGACGGTCGTCGCGATGCCGACGCTCGCGCGTCGATCCGGCCTCGTCGTCCAGC
>JBBRRW010000127.1:0-9647 GCA_038245975.1 Burkholderiales bacterium | reverse complement strand
CTACCTGTACCTGGCGCAGATCGCCGAGGACGGGAAGGACTATCCGCGCGCGCTCGACTGGCTCGGCAAGGTCGGTCCCGGCAACGACTTCGCCGCGGCGCGCATCCGCCGCTCGCTGATCCTCGCGCGGCAGGGCAAGCTAGACTTGGCACGCAGCGAACTACATGCCCTGCCGGCCGGGACGCCGGCCCAGGCGACGCAGCTCCTACTCGCCGAAGCGCAGATGCTGCGCGACGCCGACCAGAACCAGGCGGCCTACGATTTTCTCGGGACCGCGATCGAGAAGACGCCGAACGACCCCGAGCTGCTTTACGACTACGGAATGACGGCCGAGAAGGTCGGCCGCTTCGAGGTGCTCGAAAGCGCGATGCGGTCGGTGATCCGCGTGCGACCCGACAACGCGCAGGCCTACAACGCGCTCGGCTACACGCTGGCCGATCGCAACGAGCGACTCGACGAGGCGAAGGCGCTGATCGAGAAGGCCAACGCGCTGTCGCCCGACGACGCGTCCATCCTCGACAGTCTCGGCTGGGTCCAGTACCGCCTCGGCAACAACGGGGACGCCCTGCAGAACCTCGAGCGCGCCTACAAGCTGCGCAACGACGCCGAGATCGCGGTGCACCTCGGCGAGGTGCTGTGGGTCAGCGGCCGTCCTGCCGACGCCGAGAGGACGTGGCGCGAAGCCAGCGCGAAGGAACCGCAGAACGTCGTGCTGCAACAGACGCTCACGCGCTTCAACGTGCAGATCGGCAAGCGCTGATCGATGGGTTTCCCCGGTGCGGCCGGTCGCGCCGCGACCGTCCTGATGTTGTTGTTGCTCGCCGCCTGCTCGACGCTGCCACCCGGCGCGCTCGACCGGACTGCGCAGAGCCGAACCATCGAAGGACGCCTGTCCGTCCACTACAGGGATCTCGAGACGTCCAAGGACGAGTCGCTGTCGGGTCGCTTCGTATGGACCGCGAGCGGCGACGACGTTGAGCTCAGCCTGCTCGACCCGCTCGGCCAGACCGTCGCGCTGATCCGCTCCGGCCCGCAGAACGCCTCGATCACGTTTCGCGACGGCCGCAAGGTCGAGGGCGCGACACCCGAGGACCTGACGCGGCGGACGCTGGGCTGGACCGTGCCGCTGCAGGGACTGCGCTACTGGCTCGACGGACAGGCCGATCCGTCGACCGCCGTCTCGACGCTCGACGACGGCCGTCTGCGCCAGGACCGCTGGACCATCCGCCTCGTGCCTGCCGACGGTGCGCCGGCCGGCGCCGCGCCGAGGCGCATCGATCTGGCCTACCCCGGTCCGCCGGTCGAGATCGACCTGCGTCTCGTCGTCGACCAGCGCAGCGGCGGATGAACGGGCAGCCACATCGCTTCGTCGCGCCGGCGAAGATCAACCTGTTCCTGCACGTGGTGGGGCGGCGAGCCGACGGCTACCACCTGATCCAAAGCGCGATGCAGCTGATCGATCTCGCCGACGACCTCACGATCGTCGTCCGCGACGACGGCCGTATCGAACGCGCCGGCGCCGTCCGCGACGTCCCCGAAGACGACGACCTGATGATCCGCGCGGCGCGCCTGCTGCAGACCGCCTCGGGCTGTGGGCTCGGCGCAACGCTCGCCAACCACAAGCGCATCCCGATCGGCGGTGGCCTGGGCGGCGGCAGTTCCGATGCCGCGACCACGCTGCTGGCGCTGAACCGGCTCTGGGGGCTCGACTGGCCGCGCGACCAGCTGATGGCGCTCGGCCTCGGCCTGGGCGCCGACGTCCCTTTCTTCGTCGGCGGCGACAACGCCGTGGTCGAAGGCATCGGCGAGCGGATCACGCCGGTTTCGCTGCCGCAGCGTCATTTCGCACTGATCCATCCCGGTGTTTCAGTGCCGACCGCAGCGATCTTCGGCGCTCCTGAATTGACAAGGGATAGCGAAATCATCAGAATCTTGGACTTTTCTAAAAACGGGTTCGGCGCGTCGGTACCGCGGCCGGCCGGCAACGCCCGATCGGGCGGCCCCGTTTTCCGGAACGATCTCGAACCCGTGGCCGCCGCCCGATTCGATGCCGTTCGCGAGGCGCTGTCCTGGCTGTCGCGCAGCGACGATCGCGACTGGGTCGGGGCGCTGGGTCCGGCGCGCATGAGCGGCTCGGGCGCCTGCGTCTTTCGCGCCTTCGACAGCGCCGAGCATGCGGCCGCGTGCATCGCCGCTGTGCCCGCGCAGTGGTCGGGCTGGAGCGTGCGCAGCCTCGCGACCCACCCGCATCGGGACGGCGCGGGCTCCTGACGGAGTAGTTCGAAACAAAATTCGCCGCGGTGGTCGCGCGGTAACGTGGTTGTGTAGGGGAGTCGCCAAGTTGGTTAAGGCACTGGATTTTGATTCCAGCATGCGAAGGTTCGAGTCCTTCCTCCCCTGCCAGATATTCCGAGAAGAGCCATGATCGCTCGAGGGGACGCAGAGATGCGAAACGCCACGATGCGGCAGTTGGCGCGACCCCTTGTTAGCAGCGACCCAGGACGGAACATGGCCGAAGGCTTGATGGTGTTCACCGGGAACGCGAACCCGCTGCTGGCGGCCGCGGTGTCCAAGAACCTCAACCTTTCGCTCGGCAAGGCGACGGTCGGGCGTTTCTCGGACGGCGAGGTGAACGTGGAGATCCAGGACCACGTGCGCGGCAAGGACGTGTTCATCCTGCAGTCGACGTGTGCGCCGACCAACGACAACCTGATGGAGATCATGGTCATGGCCGACGCGCTCAAGCGCTCGTCGGCGGGCCGGGTCACCGCGGCGATCCCGTACTTCGGCTACGCGCGCCAGGACCGGCGTCCGCGCAGCGCGCGGGTCGCGATCAGCGCAAAGGTGGTGGCCAACATGCTGCAGGTGGCCGGCATCGACCGCGTGCTGACGATGGACCTGCATGCCGACCAGATCCAGGGGTTCTTCGACATCCCGGTCGACAACATCTACGCGTCGCCGATCCTGCTGGCGGATCTGTACAAGCAGGACACGGCGAACCTGCAGGTGGTGTCGCCCGACGTCGGTGGTGTGGTCCGTGCACGCGCGTTCGCGAAGCGGCTCGACACCGACCTCGCGATCATCGACAAGCGGCGGCCGCGCGCCAACGTCGCCGAGGTGATGAACATCATCGGCGATGTCGAGGGCCGCACGTGCGTGATCATGGACGACATGGTCGACACGGCGAACACGTTGTGCAAAGCTGCGCAGGCGCTGAAGGAGCGTGGCGCGATGCGCGTGCTGGCCTATTGCACGCATCCGGTGCTGTCGGGAGGCGCGGTCCAGCGCATCGATGCGTCGAGCCTCGACGAGCTGGTGGTGGTCGACACCATCCCGCTGAACCGCGATGCCCAGAAGAGTTCGAGGATCCGCCAGATCTCGTGCGCGCCGCTGCTCGCCGAGACGATCACGCGGATCAGCAAGGGCGAATCGGTGAGCTCGTTGTTCGCCGAGTAGGCGCTCACCCGCAATCATTCTTCGAACCGCGTCGTTCCGCCGCGGTTCGTCACAGCAGCAAGCGGAACACGGTCCCGTCTGGTCGCGGACGGGCCTTACCAACTTTTGGAGAAGTCCCATGAAAGTCATCGCCACCACACGCAGTCTGCAAGGTACGGGTGCGAGCCGCCGCCTTCGCCGCACTGGCAAGGTCCCCGGCATCGTCTATGGCAGCACCGACACGCCGGTCTCGATCGAACTCGATCACAACGATCTCTTCCATGCATTGCGCAAGGAAGCCTTCCATTCGTCGATCCTCGACCTCGAGATCGACGGCAGCGCCGCCAGCAGCGTCCTGCTGCGCGACGTGCAGATGCACCCGTTCAAGCAACAGGTGCTGCACATCGACTTCCAGCGCGTCGCCGCGAACACGAAGATCCACATGCGCGTGCCGATCCACTTCATCAACGCCGAGACCTCGCCTGCCGTGAAGATGTCGGCGAACGTGGTCAGCCACGTGATGAACGACATCGAGGTCATCTGCCTGCCGAAGGACCTGCCCGAGTTCATCGAGATCGACCTCGGCACCCTCGAAGCGCAAGGCGCGGTGCACGTCTCCGACCTGAAGCTGCCGGAAGGCGTGTCGGTCACGCCGCAGGGCGAGGAAGTTATCGCCACCGCGACGATGCCGCAGGAAATGGTCGAAGCGCCGCTGGCAATGCCGGCCGAGCCAGAAACGGCTGTCGCTGCAGCCCCGGCCGCAGGCGACAAGAAGTAAGCCGTTGCCGGCAAGACAGAGCCCCCGCGATGCGGGGGCTTTTTTTTTGTTCAGCAGTTGAACAGTCCGCGGGCGATCATGAAACGCTTGTCGAAGTGGATCGCCGGCAGCTCTTGCGGCACGCCGTTGAGCGTGAACGCGGGCAACGTGACCCAGACTTCGTCCGCGAGGTGCCCGTCGAAGCGCCCGGCCACCCAGTAGTGCCGGTCCGACGAGGCGTCGCCCATTGGCAGTCGGCCGCCCTTCATCTCCGCATCCACCGGGATGACCCGCTTCAGCACCGCCAGCGGTTCGGGATAGCCCGCGGGTCCGACGGGGTTCACGTACGGAATGGTTGCACCGAGCGGCGCCTTGCCGTCCCTCGCATCGATGACGATCGTGGTCTCCCGCAGCACCATCGTCTGCCGCTTCGGCAGGTCGCACTGGACGGCGACGAAACCACCGTCGTACTGCTGGACGAGCGACACTGTCGCGTGGAGCCCCGGCCGCTCGACCATCACGCCGACCGGTACATGCGGGTTCAGCGAACAGCGCTCGTACACGGGCGTCCCCCCTGCGGCATCCGCGACGTAAACGTGGATCGGGAACACGACGCAGCCGGCCAGCGTCGCCGACGCCGCCATCGCGACCATCGCGCGTGCAATCCATGTCGTTTCCATCGGTGGCCTCTCGATCTCGTGATACGCGGTGAACAGTCGTTCCGAGTCTCGGCCGGTGTGCCTTTGAACACCACGGCGGATCGCCGGGCATCGCAGGACGCGCCCTTCGGTGTCGGCGGTCGATACGTCGATGCCCATTAGAATGCCGCCATGCCGATCGACGCTCAGCTCAGAACCGCCTTCGCACCGACCGGCAAGCTGCGGGTCGTGATCAACCTGGGCAATCCGATCCTGTCGAAGGCGACGCCCGACGGCAGTGCCACCGGCGTGTCGGTCGACATCGGCCGTCTGCTGGCGGAGCGGCTGGACGTCGAATGCGTGCTGACGATCGTCGACGCCGCCGGCAAGTCGGTCGACCTGATCGGCGACGAGCAGGTCGACGTGGGCTTCTTCGCGATCGACCCGGTCCGCGGCGCGCGCATCGCGTTCACGGCACCCTACGTGCTGATCGAAGGGACTTATCTCGTCCGTGACCACGATCCGATCCGTACCATCGACGCGGTCGACCGGCCCGGCAGGCGCGTCGTCGTCGGGCATGGCAGCGCCTACGATCTCTTCCTCACCCGCGACATTCAGCAGGCCGAGATCGTCCGCGTTCCCGGTGCGCAGGCCCTGATCGAGACCTTCCTGCAGGACCCGGCCGCGGTTGCCGCCGGCGTCCGCCAGGTGCTCGAAGCGGAAGCGCGTCGCGTACCTGGCCTGCGCGTCCTCGACGGCAGCTTCATGACGATCCGCCAGGCCGTCGGTGTGCCAAAGAGCCGCGGTCCCGCGGCGGCCGCCTATCTCGCGGACTTCGTCGAGATCCTCAAGGCCGACGGCTTCGTCGCCGCGGCCCTCGCGCGCCACGGCATCGAGGGCGCCGCGGTCGCGCCGGCCGGCGACGCGGGCTGAGACATGCCCGGCACGAACATCAAGCTCGTCGTCGGGCTCGGCAACCCCGGCGTGCAATACGCGGCCACGCGCCACAACGCGGGCTTCTGGTTGGTCGAGCGCTACGCCGAGACCCACCGGATCGCCATGCGCGCCGAGCGTGGTTTCCATGGCATCGTCGGCAAGGACGGTCCGCGCTGGCTGCTGATGCCCGATACCTTCATGAATCGCTCGGGCCTGTCGGTCGGGGCGCTCGCCCGCTTCTACAAGATCCTCCCCGACGAGATCCTGGTGGCGCACGACGAACTGGACCTCGACCCCGGCACGGTCAAGCTCAAGCTCGGCGGCGGCTACGCGGGTCACAACGGCCTGCGCGACATCGCCGCCGTGCTGACGACGCCGCAGTTCTGGCGCCTGCGCATCGGCATCGGCCATCCGAGGACACTGCAGGTGCCGCAGCAGGTCGCGGACTTCGTGCTGCATCCGCCGCGTCGCGACGAACAGAAGCAGATCGACGAGGCCATCGAGCGCGGCCTCGACGTGCTGCCGACGATGTTCGATGGCGATCCCGAGGCAGCGATGATGACGTTGCACACGAAGGTCGACTGACGCTCGTCGCGCCGGCGCCGCAGTTCGCGCCCGAACCCCGTCGTCCCATCGCATTCCGCCTTCGCAGATCGCGAGGCCCGGTGCATGATGCGGCGTTCCGTTCCCGATAGAGACCTCCCCGATGACCAGAATCCTGTTCGGCGCGTCCTTCGCGGCGCTTCTGACCGCCGCGTCCCTGTCGGGCGCGGTCGCGCAGACGACCGCGACGGCCGCCGCCTCCACGCCGCCGAAGACCTACGACGTGCGCGACTTCTTCCGCAAGCCGGAGCGGTCGCGCTTCGCGCTGGCGCCCGACGGTACGCACGTCGCCTTCCTCGCGCGCAACAGTGGACGCCTGAACGTGTTCGTGCAGGCGCTCGACGCAGCCGGCGCGCCGACCGGCGACGCGAAGCCGCTGACCGCCGAGTCCGCGCGCGACGTGTCGGGCTTCTTCTGGAAGGGCAACGCCAACATCGTCTATGCGAAGGACTTCGGCGGCGACGAGAACTTCCACGTGCTGTCGGTGCCGATCAGCGGCACCGACGCCGGCAAGGACCTGACGCCGTACGACGGCGTGCGCGCATCGATCCTCGACGACCTCAAGGATGACGACCAGCACATGCTCGTCACGCACAACAAGCGCGACAAGAAGGTGTTCGACGTGTTCCGCGTCGATGTGGGCACCGGCGACGAGAAGCTGGTCGCCGAGAACCCGGGCAACATCACCGAATGGGTCACCGACCATCAGGGCCGCCTGCGCGCCGCCGTGACGACCGACGGCGTCGACTCGGCCGTGCTCTATCGCGACGACGAGACGCAGCCGTTCAAGACCATCGTCAGCACCGATTTCCGCGAATCGGTCGACCCGCTGTTCTTCACGTTCGACGACCAGCGCCTCTACGTGAACTCGAACCGCGGCCGCGACAAGAAAGCCATCTTCGAGATGGATCCGAAGACCGGCAAGGAAGGCAAGCTGATCTACGAGAACCCCGACGTCGATACGTATTCGCTTGGCTACTCGCGCAAGCGCAAGGTGCTCACGCAGGTGGGCTACGCCGACTGGAAGGCCGAGCGCAAGGTGCTCGACCCGGTGACCGCGGTGATCTACGCCGACCTCGCGAAGCAGCTGCCGGGCGACGACGTGCTTCTGGGCAGCATGACGAAGGACGAGAGCCGCTACATCGTGACCGCGTACGGCGACCGCACGCGCGGCAAGACCTACGTCTACGACGTGCAGAAGAAGTCGCTGTTCAAGCTCGCCGAGAGTGCGCCGTGGCTCGCCGAGGCCGACATGGCGCAGATGAAGCCGATCACGTACCGGTCGCGCGACGGACTGACGATCCACGGCTATCTCACGCTGCCGGTGGGGCGCGAGGCGAAGAACCTGCCGGTCGTCGTCAACCCGCACGGCGGGCCCTGGGCCCGGGACATCTGGGGCTTCAATCCCGAAGTGCAGTTCCTCGCGAACCGCGGCTACGCGGTGCTGCAGATGAACTTTCGCGGCTCGACCGGCTACGGACGCAAGTTCTGGGAGGCGAGCTTCAAGCAGTGGGGCCGCGCGATGCAGGACGACATCACCGACGGCGTCGAATACCTGAAGCAGCAGGGCATCGCCGACCCGAAGCGCATCGCGATCTACGGCGGGAGCTACGGCGGCTACGCGACGCTGGCCGGCGTGACCTACACGCCCGACCTGTACGCGGCCGCAGTCGACTACGTCGGCGTGTCGAACCTGCTGACGTTCATGAACACGCTCCCGCCGTACTGGGAGTCGGCGCGCAAGCAGCTCTACACGATGGTCGGCGACCCCGGCACCGAGAAGCAGATGCTCGAAGCCGCGTCGCCGGTCAACTTCATCGACCGCATCAAGACGCCGCTGTTCGTCGCGCAGGGTGCGCGCGACCCGCGCGTCAACAAGGCCGAGAGCGACCAGATCGTCGACGGGCTGAAGAAGCGCGGCGTGACCGTCGAGTACCTGGTCAAGGACAACGAAGGACACGGCTTTCGCAACGAGGAGAACCAGTTCGAGTTCTACGGCGCGATGGAGAAATTCCTCGCGCAGAACCTGAAGCCCTGACCGGGGGCGGACGAGCACGCATGCCGAACCCGCCGCCCGCGACCCCGGAACCCGCGACGCCGTTGCCGCTGCAGGGGATCAGGGTCGTCGAGCTCGGCACCCTGATCGCCGGTCCCTACGCGTCGAGCCTGCTCGCGCAGTTCGGCGCCGACGTCGTCAAGGTCGAGTCGCCCGAGGTCGGCGATCCGCTGCGGAGCTGGCGCAAGCTGCACGACGGCACCTCGTACTGGTGGTATTCGCAGAGCCGCAACAAGAAGTCGATCACGGTCAACCTGAAGGTCCCGGAGGGTCAGGACATCGTCCGCAAGCTGGTGCGGGAAGCGGACATCGTGATCGAGAACTTTCGTCCCGGCGTGCTCGAAGGCTGGGGCCTGGGATGGAACGACCTCGTGGCGATCAATCCCCGCCTCGTCATGGTCCGCGTCTCGGGTTACGGACAGACCGGTCCGGAGCGTGACCGGCCGGGCTTCGCGGCGATCGCCGAATCGATGGGCGGCCTGCGCCATGTGACCGGCTATCCCGATCGACCGCCGGTGCGTGTCGGCGTCAGCATCGGCGACTCGCTGGCGTCGCTGTACGGCAGCTTCGGCGCGATGCTCGCGCTGCATCACGTGAAAGTGAATGGGGGCGTCGGCCAGCTGGTCGACGTCGCGCTCTACGAAGCGGTGTTCGGGGTGATGGAAAGCCTGATCCCCGAGTACGCGGCGCTCGGCCACGTCCGCGAACGCACCGGCTCGAGCCTGCCCGGCATCACGCCGTCGAACACCTATCCGTGCGATGACGGGCGCTACGTGATCATCGCCGGCAACAGCGACGGCATCTTCCGCCGGCTGATGGCGGTCATCGGCCGGCCCGACCTCGCCGACGATCCCGCGTTGAAGCACAACGCCGGCCGCGTCGCGCACGACGTGCGCATCGACCAGGCCATCGGCGCCTGGACCCGGGCCCACACGCTGGAACACGTGCTGGCGACGCTCGACGCGGCCGAGGTGCCGGGAGGCAAGATCTACACGGCCGCCGACATCCACGCAGACCCGCACTACGCGGCGCGCGGGATGATCGTCACGCACGCGTTGCCCGACGGCGCCCCGATCGACCTGCCCGGCATCGTGCCGAAGCTGTCGGCGACCCCGGGACAGACGCTGTGGCTCGGGCCGAAGCTCGGGGAACACACGGCCGCGGTGCTGGCCGCGCTCGGCATCGACGAGGCGCAGCAGGCGGCGCTGAGAGCCGCCCACGT
>JBBRRW010000126.1:0-9650 GCA_038245975.1 Burkholderiales bacterium | reverse complement strand
CATTCCCTCGGCCAGTGGACGACTCCTATCAGGGCTACTCCATCCGCAAGCGTCGCGTCGTTCACTACCCCGACATGCAGAACGGCCCTGGCGTACCGCAGGTCATGCGCGACAGCGTCCTCGTTGCCGGCAACTATTCGATGCTCATCGCGCCGATGATTTGGGAAGGGGTCGGCATCGGCACGATTCATGTAGTGAGGTTTCCGCCGCTGCCTTACACCGAGCGTGAAACCGAGTTGCTCAAGACGTTTGCCGATCAAGCCGCGATCGCGATCCAGAACGCGCGACTGTTCAGGGACGCGCAGGAAGCCCGCGCCGCGGCCGAGACCGCCAACGAGGCAAAGAGCTCGTTCCTGGCGACCATGAGCCACGAGATCCGCACGCCGATGAACGCGGTTATCGGCATGAGTGGGCTCCTGCTCGACACCCCGCTCACCGACGAGCAGCGCGACTTCGCCGGCACGATCCGTGACTCGGGCGATGCGCTGCTGACGATCATCAACGACATCCTCGACTTCTCGAAGATCGAGGCCGGTCGGATGGACATCGAATCGCATCCGTTCGACCTGCGCGAGTGCGTCGAGTCGGCGCTCGACCTCGTCGCCGCGCGCGCGGCCGAGAAACACCTCGACATCGCCTACCAGTTCGATGGCGAGGTGCCGCCGGCCGTTACCGGCGACGTGACCCGTCTGCGCCAGATCCTGCTCAACCTGCTCAGCAACGCGGTGAAGTTCACCGATCGGGGCGAGGTCGTGCTGACCGTGTCGGCACGCGAAGACGAGTTGCAGTTCGCCGTGCGCGACACCGGCATCGGCCTGAGCGCCGCCGGCAAGAGCTGTCTGTTCCAGAAGTTCAGCCAGGCCGACAGCAGCACGACGCGCAAGTACGGCGGCACCGGCCTGGGCCTCGCGATCAGCAAGCTGCTCGCCGAGCTGATGGGCGGATCGATGTGGGCCGACAGCGCCGGCCCCGGCCTCGGCTCGACCTTCCACTTCACGATGAAGGCGCCGGTCGCAGAGCTGCCTGCCGGCACGCGGCGCGACTTCCTCGGCGTCCAGCCGGCGCTTCGCGGCAAGCGCATCCTCGTCGTCGACGACAACGAGACCAACCGCCGCATCCTCGCCCTGCAGGCCGCGAAGTGGGGCATGAGCGTGCAGGACTCAGACGATCCCGCGCGAGCGCTCGACATGCTCGCGAAGGACCGCTTCGACCTCGCCATCGTCGACATGCACATGCCCGGCATGGACGGCAGCGTCCTGGCCGAGCGCATCCGCGCCGCCGGGCACACGCTGCCGCTGGTGCTTTTCACCTCGCTCGGGCGGCGCGAGGAGGGCGACAGCCTGTTCGCCGCGACCCTCGCCAAGCCGTTGCGGCAGAGCCAGCTGTTCGACACGCTCGTGACGCTGCTCGCCCACGACACGGCCCCGAAGGCCGTTCCCGACACCGCCCGTCCGAAGATCGACGCCACGCTCGCGGCACGCCATCCGCTGCGCATCCTGCTCGCCGAGGACAATGTCGTGAACCAGAAGCTGGCGCTGCGCCTCTTGCAACAGATGGGCTATCGCGCCGACCTCGCCTCCAACGGCGTCGAAGCGATCGAGTCGATCGCACGCCAGCGCTACGACGTCGTGCTGATGGATGTTCAGATGCCGGAGATGGACGGGCTCGAAGCGACGCGACGCATCGTCGCGCGCTGGCCGAACGACGATCGCCCGCGCATCGTCGCGATGACCGCCAACGCGATGCAGGGCGACCGCGAGGCGTGCCTCGCCGCCGGGATGGACGACTACGTCGTCAAGCCGATCCGGGTCGATGCACTGGTAGAGGCGTTGATGCAGGCGAAGGCGAGCCATGGGCACTGACCGCCGGCGCCTCGTCGACACCGTTGTGCGCCTGAACGCGCTGCGGACCGGAGCCGAGGTGCATCCGTTCCTGGTCGAGTCCGTTGTCGTCCACCTCGGGGCGCAGCGCGTGCTGCTCGTTCTCGCTGACGGCGACCGGCACTGGATCGCTCGCTCGCACCTCCCGCGAGGCGAGAGCGCCGAGGCGCTGCTCTCGGCCGTCAGGCCCTGGCTCGACGAAGCAGGAAGAACGCGACGGGCCCGGCTGCGCCGGGGACCGGGTGGCGCCGCCGCGTCCGACCAGCGCAGCTGCCTGGTCGCGCCGCTGGTGGCACGCAACGCCGTGATCGGCCACCTCTATTGCGACGTCGAAGGCGCCTTCGGCCGCTTCTCTGTCGGCGATCGAGACCTGCTCGCCATGCTCGCCGGCCAGGCCGCGCTGGTACTCGACAACCTGCGGCTGGTCGACGAGACCCGGGAAGCCCTGGCGCAGCAGACGGCCACCGCCGGCGTGCTGCAGGTGATCAGCCACTCGGTGGCCGACACGCGGCCGGTGTTCGCGCAGATCGCCGAGAGTTGCGGGCGGCTGTTCGACGCGCACATGGTCAGCATCCAGCTGTTGGATGACGACGGCCAGCTCACGCTGGCGGCGATGCAAGGATGGGCGACGACACCGAGCGGCCAGGTGGCGACGCTCGGCGGCCAGGCGCTGACCCAGGCTCAGATGGACGCGTTCGTCGAGGCCGGGCGCGGGCAGTTCCCGATGCCGGTCGCAGGCAGCGCGACCGAGGTCGTCGTCCGCATCGGGCAGGTGCTGAACCTGCCCGACGTGCTGAACGGAAGCGACGACGTTCCGGTCTGCGTGCGCCAGACGGCGGAGCTCGTCGGCACGAGCTCGCAGCAGATGTTCGCGCCGCTGATGCGCGGCGGCGTGGGGGTGGGCTCGATCGCCGTCTACGCCACGCCGCAGGGCGGGTACACCGAGCGCCAACAGGCGCTGCTCAAGACCTTCGCCGACCAGGCCGTCATCGCGATCGAGAACGCGCGCCTCTTCAACGAGACCAAGGAGGCGCTGGAGCAGCAGAAGGCCTCTGCCGAGGTGTTGAGCGTGATCAGCAGCTCGGTGGCCGACAGCGCACCGGTGTTCGAGGCCATCGTAGAGAGCTGCCGGCGCCTGTTCGCGGGCGGCAACGCCATCATTTCGCTGGTGGGCGAAGACGGCATGGTTCGTCACGAAGCCATCGCCGTCTCGCCGGGGCATCACGGCATGCGCGCCGAGGAAGCGCGCCGCTATCTCGACCGAGGCTATCCGCGGCCGCTGCGCGAGTCCTACCAGGGCTACCCGATCAGGAAGCGCGAGGTCGTGCACTACCCCGACATGGTCAACGGGCCCCACGTGCCCGAAGGCATGCGCCAGATGGGCCGCGACGTCGGCAACTTCTCGATGCTGATCGCACCGATGCTGTGGGAGGGCAAGGGCATCGGCACGATCCACGTCACGCGCTTTCCGCCAGTGCCTTTCACGGAGAAGGAATCCAGCGTGCTGCGCACCTTCGCCGACCAGGCGGTGATCGCGATCCAGAACGCGCGTCTCTTCAACGAGACGAAGGAGGCACTCGAGCAGCAGACCGCGACGGCCGAGGTGCTCGAGGTCATCAGCCATTCGGTGGCCGACACGGCGCCGGTGTTCGACAAGATCCTCGAGAGCTGCGCGCGCCTGTTCGACAGCGAGGGCTCGGTGATCATGCTGATCGGCGACGACGGTCTGTTGCACATCGGGGCCATCCACGCGCACTCGACCGACATCGCCAAACAGAAGGTGCTGGAAAGCTCACTCGACCGGATGCGCTCGCTCTACCCGATCCCGCTCGCCGGATCGGCGACGGAGGCCGCCATCCGTGCCGGCCGGGTGCTCAACTTCGCCGATGTCCTCGACGGCCTCGACGTGCCAGCCGCGTTGCGGGCACCTGCGGAGGCGTCGGGGCTCAACTACTCGCTCATCATGGCGCCGCTGATGCAGGGCGAGCGCGGCATCGGCTCGATCTCGCTGACGCGGGAACGCCTGGGCGGCTTCACCGGCAAGGAAGAGGCGCTTCTGCAGAGCTTCGCCGACCAGGCGGTGATCGCGATCCAGAACGCGCGCCTCTTCAACGAGACGAAGGAGGCGCTCGAGCGCCAGACGGCGACGACCGAGGTGCTGCAGGTCATCAATGCCTCGCCGGGAGAGCTGACGCCGGTGTTCAACGCGATCACCGAGCGGGCGACGCGCCTGTGCGATGCCGACGGCGGCGGACTGTGGCTGGTGGAGGGCGATCTGGCGCGCTACAGCGGCGGTCAGTCCAACCTGCCCCGGGCCTTCCTGGACTATGGCTTAGCCGTGACCGGCGTTCCCGTCTCCTACCTGCTGGGCCGCAATCCGGACGCCGGCAGCGTTCTGCACATCACCGACATCCGGGAGACCGAGGGCTATCGCAAGCGCGTGCCGTTCACGGTGGCCTGCGTGGAACTGGGCGGGATCCGCACCCATCTGGGCGTGCCGCTGACCGAGTCCAGCGGTGCGGTTCTCGGCGTGCTCACTCTGATCCGCAACGAGCCGCGACCGTTCACGCCGGCGCAGATCGCGCTGGTGCAGTCGTTCGCGGCGCAAGCCCAGATCGCGATGAGGAATGCCCGTCTCATGAACGAGACGAAGGAGGCGCTCGAGCGGCAGACCGTGACCGGCGAGATCCTGCGCGCGATCGCGGGTGCGCAGACCAATGCGACGCCGGTGTTCGAGAGCATCGCGCGCAGCGCGGTGCAGTTGTGTGGCGCCGTGTTCTGCAACGTGCTTCGCTATGACGGAGAGATGTTGCATGTCGCCGCCACGCAGGGATTCGGACCTGAGTTCGTCGACCGGGTGTACGCGATGTATCCACGCAAGCCGGACGAATCGCAACTCTCGGGCAGAGTGATCCTGCGCAGGGCGCCGGTGCACATCGCCGACGCGCAGGCCGACGAACGCTATGACCAGGCGTATGCCGCGCAAGGACGATTCCGGCGCATGGTGGGCGTGCCGATGATGCGCGACGGCGTCCCGCTGGGCGTGATCGTCGTGGCGTGGGCGGAGGCCGGCGACGTGCCTGAAGTCCAGGCAGCGCTGCTCGAGTCGTTCGCAGATCAGGCCGTGATCGCGATCGAGAACGTGCGCCTGTTCAACGAGACGAAGGAGGCTCTTTCGCGGCAGACCGCCACGGCTGAGGTCCTGCAGGTCATCAGCCAGTCCGTGGCCGACACCGCGCCGGTCTTCGAGAAGATCATCCAGAGCTGCGAGAAGCTGTTCGGGGTGGACTACGCGAACGTGGCGCTGGTTCGCGACGACGGATTGATCCACCTGATCCAGGACTCTTCGGCGTCGGCGAACGCCGGGTTGCGGCAAGCCAAGTCGCGCATTCAGGCGAGCTTCCCCCGGCCGGTCCGCGACTCGATTCATGGCTATGCCATCCACAAGGGCCGGGTGCTGCACTTCCCGGACGTGATCCATGGCGCCGACGTTCCGAAGGGCTTGCGCGAGCAGGCCCTGGCAGACGGCAGCAACTATTCGGCCATGTTCGCGCCCATGTTCTGGGAAGGCCGGGGCGTCGGCACCATCGGCGTGCACCGGTTTCCGCCGGCACCGTTCAGCGACAACGACATCGGGTTGTTGCGAACGTTCGCCGACCAAGCGGTGATCGCGATCCAGAACGCGCGCCTGTTCAACGAGACGCAGGCGGCACTGGAGAAGCAGACCGCGACCAGCGAGATCCTGCGTGCGATCTCGCGCTCGCCCACCAGCACCTCGCCGGTGTTCCAGGCCATCGCCGAGCGTGCGATGGGGCTTTGTCGCGCCGAGTACGGCTTCGTCTTCACCTTCGACGGCGAGTGGATCCGCCTGGGCTGCAGCGTCGGCATCTCCGAGGCCTATCTGCAGGCAATCGCCGCGTACTTCCCGATGCGGCCCGGCGGGCACTCGGTGACGGCACAGACCATCGCCACCGCCGCGGTGGTCAACGTCGCCGACGTGCTGGCGCTGCCGGGCAACCAGCTGGCCGATGCGGCGCGCAGCGCCAACTTCCGCGCCGCCCTGGGCGTGCCGATGCTGCGCGAAGGCCAGGCCATCGGCGCCATCGTCGTCGGCCGCGCCGCGGTGGGCGAGTTCGGTGGCCAGGAAGTGGACCTGCTGACCACCTTCGCCGACCAGGCCGTGATCGCGATCGAGAACGTGCGGCTGTTCAACGAGACCCGGGAAGCGCTCGAGCAGCAGACGGCGACCGCCGACGTCCTGCGGGTGATCAGCAGCTCGGTCGCGGACACGACGCCGGTGTTCGACAAGATCCTGCGCAGCGGCCAGCGATTGCTGGGCACCAACTTCGTGAACCTGGTGCTCATTGGCGACGACGGCCTGGCGCACATCAAGGTGACCGACGAGCCCGAGTTCGCAATCGACGACCACTACCGCTTGGTGATCCGCATGCTGAGAGACTCGCACCCGCGGCCCGCACGCGACTCCTTGCACGGATATGTGGCGCACAAGCGGAAGGTCGTCTATTACCCGGACACGCTGCACGGCGAGGGTGTATCCGACGCCGTGCGCGAAGCTCAGCGACCCTATGGAAATTCCTCGCAGGTCTGCGTGCCCCTGGTGTGGGAAAGCAAAGGGATCGGCGCCATCCAAACAGCGCGCTTTCCGCCCAAGCCATTCACCGACAAGGAGATCGCGCTGCTGAAGACGTTCGCCGACCAGGCGGTGATCGCGATCCAGAACGCGCGGCTGTTCAACGAGACGAAGGAAGCGCTGGAGCAGCAGAAGGCATCGGCGGAGATCCTGTCTGTCATCAGCAGTTCGGTGGCCGATGCGCAGCCGGTGTTCGACAAGATCCTGCAGAGTTGCAAGCACCTGTTCGGCGGCGACGAACTCGACGTGCTGCTGGTGGACGAGCAAGGCCAACTGCGCATCGGCGCATACCTGGGTGCGCAGCACGACATCGTCGCGGCCACCTTCCCCGCGCCAGTGGAACGCACGCCCGCCGGCATCGCCATTCGCGAACGGCGGGTGATGCACTGGCCCGACCTGGTCGACGGCCCCGACGTGCCCGGCGTGCTGCGCAAGATGGCCAAGCTGATCGGCTACCGGTCGATGATCTTCGCGCCGATGCTGTGGGAAGGACGCGGCATCGGTGCCATCGGCGTGGCGCGATCGACCGGCCCCTTCACGCCGAAAGAGCTGGCGCTGGCGCAGACCTTCGCTGACCAGGCCGTCATTGCGATCCAGAACGCGAGGTCGTTCAACGACACCCGGGAAGCGCTCGAGCGGCAGACCGCGACCGCCGAGATCCTCAAGGTCATTGCCCGCTCCCCCGACAGCGTGCAGCCGGTATTCGATGCCATTGCCGGCAGCTCGAACCGCTTGCTGGGCGGCTTCTCGACCATGGTCGCGCGCCTCGACGACGAGGTGCTTCACCTCGTGGCATTCACCTCCACGAGCGCGGCCGGCGACGCCGCCCTGCGCGCGTCGTTCCCGATCCCGCTGGCGACGTTTCCGCTCGGGCAGCAGGCACGCGACGGCCAGACGGTGCTGATCCCCGACACCGAGGCGGCCGACGTGCCGGTGCTCCTGCGCGACCTCGCGCGGGCGCGAGGCTACCGCAGCATGCTGTTCTGTCCGTTGCTGCGCGACAAGGTTACGGTGGGCATGATCAGCGTCACTCGCAGGGACCCCGGGCCATTCGCGCCGCACCAGGTCACGCTGCTCCAGACGTTCGCCGACCAGGCCGTCATCGCGATCGAGAACGTGCGCCTGTTCAACGAGACCAAGGAGGCGCTCGAGCGGCAGACGGCGACGACCGAGGTGCTGCAGGTCATCAACGCCTCGCCGGGCGATGTCGCCCCGGTCTTCGAGGCGATCGTCAGCCGGGCTTCGCGCCTCTGCGACGCCGATGGCGGGGGGTTGTGGCTGGTCGAGGACGGCTTGGCGCATTACAGCGGCGGGCAGTACAACATGCCGCAAGCCTTCCTCGATTTCGCCGCGACGATGACGGGGGGCGTGCAGGTGGCCGACCTGCTTGGCCGCGAAACGGCGGCCGGCTCCTATCTGCATGTGCCCGACATCCACGACACCGACGCCTTCAGGAAGGCGGTGCCCTTCATTGTGGCCAGCGCCGATCTGGGCCGCATTCGCACCCACTTGGGCGTGCCGCTCTCCGACGAGAGCGGCGCGGTGATCGGCGTGTTCACGCTGATCCGCGCGACGGTACGCCCATTCACCAACGCCCAGATCGCCATCGTGCAGTCGTTCGCGGCGCAGGCGCAGATCGCGATGAAGAACGCGCGGCTGATGCGCGAGACCCAGGAGTCGCTCGAGCAGCAGACGGCCTCGGCCGAGGTGCTGCAGGTGATCGGCCGCTCGGTGGCCGACGCGGCGCCGGTGTTCGAGGCGATCGTGCAGAGCTGCGAACGCCTGTTCGCAGGCACGCGCGCGGTCGTCTCGTTTGTGATCGTCTCGCTGGTCGGCGACGACGGCATGGTCCGCCACGTGGCCGTTGGCGGGGGCGAGCGGGCTAACTCCGGTCTGCTCGACCGCGGCTTTCCGCGGCCGCTCCGGGAGGCGTATCAGAGCTATCCGATCCGCAAGAAGCGGCCGGTGCACTACCCCGACATCATGAACGGTCCCGGCGTGCCCGAGAGCATGCGCCAGATGGCGCGCGACGTCGGCAACTTCTCGATGCTGATCGCGCCGATGATGTGGGAGGGCAAGGGGATCGGCACCATTCATGTCGTGCGCGATCCGCCGGTGCCGTTCACTGAGAAGGAAACCGCACTCCTCAAGACCTTCACCGACCAGGCCGTCATCGCGATCCAGAACGCGCGCCTGTTCAACGAGACCAAGGAGGCGCTTGAACAGCAGATCGCCACGGCCGAAGTGCTGGAAGTGATCAGCAATTCGGTCGCCGACGCCCAGCCGGTGTTCGACAAGATCCTCGACAGCTGCCAGCGGCTGATCGCCTGCACGGACCTGTCGGTGATGACGGTCGACGAACAGTCGATGGTCCATCTCGGTTCGGTGCGCGGCGATAGCGGCCGCCTGTTCGGGAAGGTCCGGCCCACCCAGGTCGAACAGACGGTGATCGCCGAGGCCATGCGCGAGTGCCGGGTGATGAGCTATCCGGACGCGTTGCAAGGCGACGGCGTGCCCGAGGTGATTCGCCGCATGGCTGCCAAGATCGGCAACTTCTCGTCCGTCATTGCGCCAATGGTGTGGCAGGGCCGCGGCGTCGGCGCTTTATTCGTCGCTCGCACCAGCCTTCAGCCGTTTGCCGCCAAGGAAGTCGCGCTGCTTGAGATGTTCGCCGATCAGGCGGCGATCGCTATCCAGAACGCGGCGCTGTTCCACGAGGCGCAGACGGCGCGCGCCGCGGCCGAGACCGCCAACGATGCCAAGAGCTCCTTCCTCGCGACCATGAGCCACGAGATCCGCACGCCGATGAACGCGGTGATCGGCATGAGCGGCCTCTTGCTCGACACGCCGATGAGCGACGAGCAGCGTGACTACGCCGCAACCATCCGCGATTCCGGCGATGCGCTGCTGACGATCATCAACGACATCCTCGACTTCTCGAAGATCGAGGCCGGCCGGATGGACATCGAGTCGCATCCGTTCGACCTGCGCGACTGCGTCGAGTCGGCGCTCGACCTGATCAGCGTTCGAGCGACCGAGAAGCACCTCGACACCGCCTACGTGTTCGAAGGCGACGTGCCGGTCGCGATCAGCGCCGACCTGACGCGGCTGCGCCAGAT
>JBBRRW010000125.1:0-9733 GCA_038245975.1 Burkholderiales bacterium | reverse complement strand
GTGCGCGACTTCGTGGGCACGGTGGCCGACGCCGGTTGCACGGTCTTCATCGTGCATGCGCGCAACGCGTGGCTGAAGGGCCTGTCGCCGAAAGAGAACCGCGAAGTGCCTCCATTGCGCTACGACGTGGTGGCGGCGCTGAAGCACGACTTCCCGGCGCGGACATTCATCGTCAACGGCGGCCTGGCTGCGCCGACGGTCATCGGCGATGCGCTCGAGCGCTTCGATGGCGTGATGATCGGCCGTGCCGCGTATCACGAGCCGTGGCTGCTCGCGATGCTCGATCGGCACATCGCCGAAGGATCGTCGCGCAGTCGCAGGGACGTCGTCGCGGTGATGGTCGCGTACGCCGCGCTGCAGGCGCAGGCCGGCGTTCCGCTGCGCTCGATCGTTCGGCACATGCTCGGTCTCTTTCACGGACAGCCGGCCGCGCGCACCTGGCGCCGGATGCTGAGCGACGCCACGCTGTTGCGCGATGCCGACGGGTCGCTGCTGTGGAAGGCGCTGGAAGCCGTCGAGCACCCGGCACCGCAATCGTTCGCCAGCCCCGCAGCGGCGTTGCTGCGCGCCTGAGCCATCGCGGGCTGCGTCAACACCGCGCATCAACACCGCGCATCAACACCTTGCGTCAACGCCTCGCGCACAGCGCCGCGAAGTCGTCGTCGGCGCGCCGCATGCGTGACTGTCGCGCCCGCTGTTCGCGCGGGCTGGCCGTGTCGTAGTCCCCGTGCGCCCGCTGCGCGCGCGACGCTAGCTTCCTGCACGCGTTCGCCTGCTTGCCGATGCCCGCGTCCCGACGCGCCGCGGCAGCCGCCGCGTGCTGATCCTGTCGCCGTTCGAGATCGCGGTTGTGTTCGATGGCCGCGAGCCGGGCGGCGTCCGCTTTCTGCCGGTCGTCGGCTGCGCGGCTATCTTCGACGCTCGGCGACGCGGTCCGCGTGCTGATTTCGGTCTGCAGGCCCGACGGGCAAGGCTGGTCGGAGTAAGCCACCCGGCCCGCCTGTTCGCAGCGATAGGCCGCATCGGCGAGGCCGCATGCGGTCAGTGCCGCGAGCGCGACAATCGCCCGCACGCTGCGCCACGCTCGAAAGATGGACGGTCGATCGCGCGTCGTCCCATCGGGCGCACGCATCACAGCACCTTGCCCGGATTCATGATGCCGAGCGGATCGAGCGCGTCCTTGATCGCCCGCATCATCGTCATCTCGCTCGCGCTCTTGTAGCGTGCCAGCTCGTCGCGCTTCAACTGGCCGATGCCGTGTTCCGCGCTGATCGACCCGCCATGCGCCATCACCGCGTCGTGGACGATCCGGTTGATCGCGGGCTGCAGCGCGAGGAACGCGGCCTCGTCCATGCCGGTGGCGGGCGAGACGTTGTAGTGCAGGTTGCCGTCGCCGAGATGGCCGAACGTGACCATGCGGATGCCGGCGAACGCCGCGGCCAGTGCGGCGTCGGTGCGGTCGACGAAGTCGGCGATGCGCGATATCGGTACCGAGATGTCGTGCTTGATGTTCCTCCCTTCGGCCGCCTGGGCCTCGGAGATGTTCTCGCGCAGCGCCCACAGCGCCTTCGATTGCGCAAGGTCGCCGGCGACCACCGCGTCGACGACGATCTGCGCCGCCAGCGCGTCCTCGAGCAGCCCTTCGAGCATCGCGCGCGCGTGCGCCTCGCTCTCGTGGTCGGAGACTTCGATCAGCACGGCCTGCGGATGCCGCTCGGCGAACGGCGAACGCGACGACCGGAAATGCTTCTCGACGAGGCTCAACGCGAAGTCGGAGACGAGTTCGAAGGCCGTCAGCGCCGGCCCGCAACGCGCCTGTGCGAGGCCGAGCAGCCGCAACGCATCGCGCGGCGTGGCGACCGCGGCCCACGCGGTCCACTTGGCGCGCGGCAGCGGGAACAGTTTCAGTGTCGCGGCCGTGACGATGCCGAGCGTGCCTTCGGCGCCGATCAGCAGGTCGCTCCAGTGGTAGCCGGTGTTGTCCTTGCGCAGGCCGGCGAGATGGCTGACGACGTCACCGTTGGGCAGCACCGCCTCGAGGCCGAGGCACAGTTCGCGCGCGTTGCCGTAGCGCAGGACGCCGGTGCCACCCGCGTTGGTCGACAGGTTGCCGCCGATCGTGCAGCTGCCTTCCGACGCGAGGCTGAGCGGGAACAGCCGGTCGGCCGCCAGCGCTGCGGCCTGGATCTCGGCCAGCGTGCAGCCGGCCTCGACGGTCACCGTGTCGTTGGCGATGTCGACGGCCCGGACGGTGCGCATGCGCGTGGTCGACAGCACGATCTGCGCGCCGCTGCCGTCGGGGGTGGCTCCGCCGACCAGCCCGGTGTTGCCGCCCTGCGGCACGATGGCGATGCCTGCGTTCGCGCAGCAGCGCACGACCCGCGACACCTCGTCGGCATTCGCCGGCCGCACCACCGCGAGCGCGCGGCCGACGTAGGTCTTGCGCCAGTCGGTGAGGTAACCGGCCTGGTCGGCCTCGTCGACCAGCACGTTCGACGTGCCGACGATGTCGCTCCATGCGACGATCAGCGCAGCGCTGCAACGTTTGTCGACAGCGATCACTCGGGTTCCTTCGGCAGCGGGCGCGCCTGCTTCGCGGCCTTCTTCATGGGTCGCAGCACGCTCAGCACCGCGAGAAAATAGATCGTCGCGAGTACCGCCTCGACGGCCCCCATCGCGGCCGACGGCTGCGGGTCGCTTGTAGCGCGGACGGTGCCTTCGGCCAGGAACAGCAGGATGAACATCGAAGACCATTGCATCGTATAGACGTCTCCGTCATTGACGCGCTTGAACACGAAGCCCAGCGCGAGCAGCTTGAAGAACGCGAAGACGTATCCCGGTGACATGCCGACGATGGGGACCAGTACGTAGCCCACCGACACCAGCATCAGCGCGGCAAGGCCGACCAGGGCGACCCGACGCAGCGTGCCGGGGTTCATGACCGCAGGATGCGCGATGCGCGCGGTCGCGTCATCGTCGGATCGAAGGAGGTCGAAGGGGTCATTCGATCATCGCCGCGACGTGTTCGCCGATCGCCAGCGACGACGTGAGGCCGGGCGAATCGATGCCGAACAGGTTGATCAGGCCGGGCACGCCGTGGTGCTCGGGGCCCGCGATCATGAAGTCGGCCGCGGGGTCGCCGCGCCCCGACAGCTTGGGGCGGATACCCGAGTACGCCGGCGACAGCGCGTTGTCGGGAAGGGCGGGCCAGTAGCGGCGGATGGTGTCCGCGAACTGGCCGAGGCGCGCTTCGTCGACCGTGTAGTCGATCGGGGCGTCAGGTACGAGCCACTCGACGTCGGGGCCGAACTTAACCTGCCCCGCGAGGTCCGGCGTGACGTGGACGCCGAGGCCGCCGGGTTCGGGCAGCGGGTAGATCAGGTGCCTGAACGGCGCGTGTCCGGTCAGCGAGAAGTAGTTGCCCTTCGCCAGGTGGATGGTCGGGATGCTCGTGCGCGGCAACCCGTCGATGCCGCCCGCGATGCGCGTCGCGCCGAGACCCGCGCAGTTGACGACCAGCGAAGCATGCAGATCGAAGGCCTCGTCGCCGTCGGTCGTGCCGTTCAACGCGATGCCGTCGACCGCAACGGCGCCGCCGTCGATGCGGCTCGACAGCGCGAGCGTCGCGCCGTGTGCTTCGGCATCCGCCAGCAAGGCCAGCATCAATGCATGACTGTCGACGATGCCGGTGCTCGGACACCAGACCGCGCCGACGCAGGCGACCGCCGGTTCGATCGCCGCGACGGCCGCGGCATCCATCGCCTCGAGGTCGTCGACGCCCGATGCGCGTCCATTGACGAGCACGTGGGCGAGCGCATCGCGCTGCGCTGCGTCGGTGGCGACGACCAGCTTGCCGATGCGTCGATGCGGCACGTGGCGCTGTTCGCAGAACGCGTACATCAGTGCCTTGCCACGCACGCACAGTCGTGCCTTCAGCGAACCGGGCGCGTAGTGGATGCCTGCGTGGATGACCTCGCTGTTGCGCGAGCTGATGCCGGTGCCGATCGCGTGGGCGCCTTCGACGATCAGGACGTCGCGCCCCGTCATCGCCACGGCACGGGCGACCGCGAGGCCGACCACGCCCGCGCCGATCACGACGCAATCGACCCGCTCGGTCATGCCGGCCGTTCGGCGAGTCGCAGCGCGGTCGTGGCCAGCCTGCGACCGAGCGCGACCGCGAGGCGACGCTCGGTCTCGTCGACGGCCCTCTGTCCGTCCATGCCGGCGACATGGCTCGCGCCGTAAGGCGTGCCGCCGGTCGCGGTCGTCATCAGCTCGGGTTCGGTGTACGGCAGGCCGACGATCAGCATGCCGTGGTGCAGGAGCGGGATCATCATCGAGACCAGCGTGGTCTCCTGGCCGCCGTGCAGGCTGCCGGTCGACGTGAACACGCACGCGGGCTTGCCGGCGAGCGTGCCCGAGAACCACTGGGCGCCGGTGCCGTCGAGGAAGTATTTCAACGACGCGGCCATGTTGCCGAAGCGGGTCGGCGATCCGAGCGCCAGGCCCGCGCACTCGTCGAGATCGCGCAGCTCGACGTACGGCGGCCCCGATGCGGGGATGTCCGGCTCGGTCGCTTCGGCGACGGTGGACACGGCCGGGACCGTGCGCAGGCGCGCGCTCGTGCCTTCGGTGGCATCGATGCCCTGGGCGAGGGCCTCCGCGAGCTTGCGGGTCGCGCCGTTGCGGCTGTAGTAGAGAACGAGGAGGTCGAGCATCGAGGAAGGAAGGTGGGGTCGCGGCGGACCTGACGACGAGGCCCGACTATTATAAGGAGCGCCGTCTGCATCCTGCGTCGTCGACGACCTTGCGCCTCATGCTCGCGCCCCCGATCCTAGCGCGACGACAGCGCCTTTCCTTCCGTTCTCCATGACCGCCACCGCCCTCGTTCTCGCACGCCGCGCCGGCACTCAGGCGTGGCGCACCGTCCGCGACATCGTGCGCTTCGGCCTGCGCCGCGCGGACCAGGAGCGGCTCTTCCAGGTCGCGTCGAGCCTGACGTTCACGACCGTGCTGTCGATCGTGCCGCTGCTGACGACCGTGTTCGGCGTGATGACGGCGCTGCCGGTCTTCGACCGCATGCGCGAGGCGCTGCATACATTCCTCGCCGCACGCCTTTTCCCTGACGAGATCTCGAACTCGATCTTCAAGTATCTCGACCAGTTCTCGGCAAACGCGAGTTCGCTGACCGTCGTGTCGGTGCTGTCGTTCGCCGTGACATCGCTGACGACGATGCTGACCATCGACGGCGCGCTCAACACGATCTGGGGCGTGCACCGCATGCGCCCGCTCGCGCAGCGGCTGATCACCTACTGGGCGATCCTGTCGGTCGGGCCGGTGCTGCTCGGCGTGTCGCTGACGCTGACGTCGTATCTCGCGTCGGCCGCCGAGGGTTACGTGACCGCGCCGCCGCCGCTGGTCGCGGCACTGCTCGGCCTCGCGCCGCTGGTGCTGTTTACCGCGGCGTACTCGGCGCTCTACGTTTACGTGCCGAACCGTCACGTGCGCTGGCGCGACGCGATGGCCGGCGCGTTCCTGGCGGCGCTGGCCTTCGAGGCCGCAAAACGCGGCTTCGCGATCTACATCACGCACTTCCCAACCTACACGATCATCTACGGAGCGCTGGCCGCGTTGCCGCTGCTGCTGCTGTGGATCTACTACATCTGGATCATCACGCTGGCCGGCGCACTGGTGGCCGCGAGCTTGCCGGCGCTCTACGGCCGCAACTGGAATCGCGGGCAGGCGCCGGGCGACCTCTTCGGCGATGCGCTGCGCGTGTTGCGCGTGCTGTATCGCGCGCGGCGCACCGACCATGCGGGGCAGGTGCCGGGACTCAACGTGTATGCGATCCGGCAGGAGGCGCGCGTGGATTACGAGTCTGTCGACACGATCCTCGAAGAGCTCGAGCAGGACGGCATCGTGATCCGCACGCGTCAAGTCGCGGCCGGAGGCGCGACGCGCTTCAAGAACGACGACCTGTGGCTGTTCGCGGCCGATGCGTCGGTGGTGAAGCTGGAGCGCGTGTTCCGGCTGTTCGCGTTCGACCCCGAACACGTGTCCGAGATGGCGCTCGACCGCGACGATCCGCTCGCGGAATTCATCCGCGAGCAGCGGATGTGCAATGGCGACGAGTCGCTCGAAGCGGTGTTCGGGCGTCGAGTCGGCAGCACCGCGGCATAGGACGGGAGGCTTGCCGGGTCCGCGTGCGATTCACCTCGCGGCGCCCGGTGTCGGACGGCTTGACGTTCCGGCGGTGGTGGCACAGGGGCGCCACGTCCAAGCGGTTGATCCGAGACGACTGCAAGTTCGTGGCGTGTTCCTTGCTTGACTGCGGGTTCCGCCGCCACGAAAGCACGCCATGCGTTCGATCGCCCGAATCCTGCTGGTCTGCATGCTGCTCTTCGCAGCGAATGCCCACGCCGATGCGCTGTTCAACCTGCGCGCGTCGCTGCAGGACGGCTACTACGTCTCGGGCACGGTGCGCATCGATCCGGTCACCGGCCTGGTCACCGGCGAGACCTCGACCCTGTATCGCAACGGCACACCGCTGTCGGCGTTCGGCACACCCGGTTCGCAGGGTCCGTTCGCACCGGCCGGCCTCGCGCCGTCTTACCTCTTCAGCAGCGCCGGGACCAACGGCTACCTGATCGTCGGTGCGGTACCGGGGACGTCGCTGGTCGGCTATGGCGGCGGCTAGCTGTGTGGCGGCGCTTCGGTCGTCCGTTGCGCAGTCAGCGACGTGTTCCTCGGCGGCGTGGACATCGCCAATGCCGTGCAAGGCGTGCTGGCTCCGGTCACCGACACGATCCGGACCTTCGATCTGACCGCGTTGTTCACCAACGGCGACCGCCTGACCGGCACGGTCACGATCGACACGACCATCGGCTTCGTCCTCGACGAGCACGCAACGCTGTTCTCGGGCGGCGTGGTGGTCGACACGTTCTACAACCCGCTCGGACAGAACCCGTTCTCGCCCGCGGGGCTGACGCCGTCGTACCTGTTCCAGAGCGTCGGCGCCGGCGGCGTGCTGCTGAACCTCGCCACGCCCGGTGGCTCGCTGATCGATTATGGCGGCGGCGACCTTTGCGCGACCGCCACCGCGCTGAACTGCGCGTTCAGCGATATCTTCCTCGGCGCGTCCGTCAGTTCGAATGCGGTCAGCGGCCGGCTCACGCTGCAGGTTCCGACCGCTGTGCCGGAACCCGAGTCGCTGTTGCTGATGCTGGTCGGCGCGATGGCGCTGGTCGCCGGCAGGCGCCGCAAGCCGGGCTGAACGATCCGGCCTGCGGTCAGCGGGCGAGCAGCGCCTTCAGCGTCTCGTCCAGGAAGCGGTCGTCGGGCGGCGAGATCGACGGCATGCCGGCGCGATGGCCGTAGTCGGAGTCGATCACCTTCAGCGTCGCGTCACGCATCCGCTCCACCTCGAGGCGATTGTCCTCGACCTGGAAGTAGAGGTCGGTGCGCGACGGAAGAATGACCGCCTTCGCGGTGATCGCGCCGAGCGCCTTCGCGAAATCGCCGTGGTAGAGGTCGTTCGCGCTGATGTCGGCGTGCTGCCAGGCCCACAGGTGGGCGAGGACGTTGTCGGGGTTCCGCTTGACGAAGCTGCCCTCCCAGCTCGCGACCAGCCAGTCTTCCAGCGACGAGAAACCGGCCCCGCGCCACAGCTCGTTCCGGTAGAAGGTTTGCGACAGCGCCCAGCCGGCATAGACGCGTCCCACCGCGCGCAGTCCGCGCTCGGGGAAGCCGGTGAATCGATCGCCGTCGAAGTGCGCGTCTGCGCACAGCGTCGCACGGACGCCTTCGAGCATCACGTGGTTGTGGGGGGCGCAACGCGCGGCACCGCAGACGACCGCGAGCCGCTCGACCGCGTCGGGGAACAGCGCGGCCCAGTGATAGGCCTGGATGCCGCCCATCGAGAAGCCGGTCGCGAGCGCGATGCGATCGACGCCCAGGACCTCGAGCAGCAGCCGGCGCTGGATGCGGACGTTGTCGGTGATGGTGAAGCGCGGCCAGCGCGAACCGGTGTACGGCGGCTCCGCGTTGCTGGGCGACGACGAGAGCCCGTTGCCGAACAGGTTCGGCACGACGATGAACCACTGTTCCGGGTCGAGCCCCTTGCCCGGTTTGAACTGCCATTCGATATCGGTGTGCTGCGCCCCGAACGGCGTCATGCAGACGATCGCGTTGCTGCGGTCGGCGTTCAGCGTGCCGTAGGTCTGGTACGCGAGCCGCGTATTGCGGTGGGTGAGGCCGGACTGCAGGACGACGTCGCCGGCGTCGAAGAACTTCGTTTCCATCGTGGTTCCCCTTCGTCAACCGGATGCTGGTGGCCGCACGGTCGTCACCGGCGATGTTCGACTGGTGCCGCCGCGGGGACGCGGGGCTCGCTCTACAGGCGGACCTTGCCTCTGACGATGTCCCGATACATCGCCCAGTCGCCGATGAAGCTGTAGACCGGATGCCGGAACGTCGCGGGCCGGTTGTGTTCGAAGAAGAAGTGGCCGATCCAGGCGAAGCCGTAGCCGCAGAGCGCCGCGCCGAGGAACCACCATCCGTTGCCCGAGACGAGAGCTGCGACCACGCATGCGATCACGCCGGTGCTGCCGATGAAGTGCAGTCGTCGCGACGTGCGGTTCGAATGCTCGGACAGGTAGAACGGATAGAACTCGGCGAAGTTGCGGAAACTCTGGCTCATGGCGTGACCCTCGTGGGCAGGAAGGCGGCGAGCGCATCGAGCGCCGCGTCCGGCGCCTCGGCCATCACGAAGTGACCGATATGCGGCAGCTCGACGATACGGGCGTCCGACAGCGTCGCCGCGAGCGCGCGGCCCGAGCGCGCCGCGGTCATCGCATCGTTGCTGCCGAGGATGAACAGCGCCGGGCAGCGCACCGCGGCCGCCGCGACCTCGCCGTTGCGATACGCGTTGCACGCGACGAAGTCGACGTGGAGCACACCGGTCGCCTGCCGATACATCAGCTGGCGACCGCCGATCATGACCGAGAAGCCGGGCCCGGGCGCCGACGGCTTCTGCGAATAGCCACCATGCGCGGTGTCGACCGACCACAGGCTGATCATCTCGATGGCGCGCGACGCGTCGTCGCGCGTGGCGGCCAGCAGCGCATCGGAGACCTGCATCGGATAGGCCGTCGCGATCAGCGCGATCGCATCGATGGTCACGTCGACCGAACGCGACGCGGTCTCGAGCGCGATCAGCGAACCCATGCTGTGGCCGACCAGCGATGCGCGCGCGACGCCGGCCGCGACCAGCAGCGAGCGCACCCAGCCGGCCATCGCCTCCACCGACGTCAGCGCCGATCCGGCGCTGCGGCCGTGACCGGGCAGGTCGACCGCGAGGACCGCGTGCCCGTGATGCGCCAGATAGCGCGACTGCAGCGCCCACACGCTGTGATCGTGCTGCGCGCCGTGGATCAGGACCACGACCGGCAGTGTCGCGTCGAAGCGCTTGCCGCCGGTGTAGGCATAGGCCGGCCTGCCGTCGACGTCGATCAGCATCGCGCGCGTTCCGCGTTCATCGCCGCGTTCATCCCTTCACCTTCGATGCCGCCTTCAGTCCGCGTGACAGGTCCGCCAGCAGGTCGTCGGCATCCTCGAGGCCGATCGACAGGCGGATCGTCGCGGCGCCGATGCCGGCGGCCTTGAGGTCTTGCTCGGCGACACGGAAGTGGGTCGTCGACGCCGGATGGATCACCAGCGACTTCGCGTCGCCGAC
>JBBRRW010000124.1:0-9746 GCA_038245975.1 Burkholderiales bacterium | reverse complement strand
ATTTCATGCGCGGCGGCCCGAGTGGAATCCCCCGAACTTGATCATCCTTCGAGGCGGTCCAACGCGGCTAGGTGCCGTCGGAATATTGCATTGAGTTGCCTTGTCGTCTCACGGGCTTCAGATCTAACGCCGCCCCGAAAAGCAGTGCGGCCACGCGTGCTTCGCCTTCAGTCGTCCACCCCGGGCGCGCAGGCGGCGGGCACCGCCGCCGGAGAAGAAAGCAATCGACCGATCGCCATGCAGGCCCGGCGGATCGCAAGTAAGAAGGAGGCGAAGCTCCCTCGTGGTGGGTACGCGCTGCTCAGCGCGATCTTCTGTCCTTCCTGATCCAGGCGACGGTCATCGGGGCCGCAACCCTCGCGACCGCTCGATCGAATGGGGCCGCCGCCGATGCCGGGGCGTGCCGCTCGCGCATACGCTCGTCACGTCTCTTTCCGCGATTCCCCAATGCGCATCTCCTGTCCTGTCCGGCCGTTCGACCGGCACCGCCGTCGGGTAACGACGCCGCGCCACGCCGCGGCCTTCCCGTGAACGATGCCGTGAAGGACTTCGCCGCCGACATCGCCGCGATCGCGGACATCGATGCCGTGCCGAAGATCCTCGACATCGTGTGCCGGACGACGGGGATGGGGTTCGCCGCGATCGCCCGCGTGACGGAAGATCGCTGGATCGCCTGCGAGACCCGGGACACCATCGGCTTCGGCCTCCAGGCCGGCGGCGAACTGCCGGTCGAGACCACGATCTGCAGCGCCATCCGCAAGGCGCGCGAACCTGTCGTCATCGATGCGGTGGCCGACGACCCGGTCTATCGCGGTCATCCGATCCCTGCGCT
The DNA here is from genome assembly GCA_038245975.1 of Burkholderiales bacterium. Lineage (GTDB taxonomy): Bacteria > Pseudomonadota > Gammaproteobacteria > Burkholderiales > Burkholderiaceae_D > CAHJXF01. Next base: position 8,914 of record JBBRRW010000124.1, on the reverse strand, counting down.
GTACGGTTTCCAGAGCTACCTCTCGGTCCCGATCATCCTGAAGGACGGTACGTTCTTCGGCACGCTGTGCGCCATCGATACCAAGCCCGCGAAGGTCGACACGCCCGAGATCGTCGGGACCTTCCAGCTGTTCGCGGAGTTGATCGCCGCGCAGTTGCAGACCAACCATCGATTCAACGCGAGCGTCCGGCGACACGAGGAGGCCGAGGAACGACTGCGCCAGAGCCAGAAGATGGAAGCGGTGGGCCAGCTCACCGGCGGACTCGCGCACGACTTCAACAACCTGCTGACCGGCATCGGCGGCTCCCTCGACCTGATGCGCCTGCGGCTGTCGCAGGGCCGCACGCACGACATCGAGCGCTACATCGTGGCCGCGCAGGGCGCGTCGAAACGCGCGGCCGGGCTGACGCAGCGGCTGCTGGCCTTCTCGCGCCGCCAGACGCTGTTGCCCGAGGTCACCGACGTCGATCGCCTGGTGACGGGGATGGCCGAGCTGATCACCGGCTCGATCAGCGCGCGGATCCATTTCGAGGTCGCCGGCGCAGCCGACCTGTGGCCCGCCCGGGTCGACCAGAACCAGCTCGAGAACGCGCTGCTCAACCTGTGCATCAACGCGCGCGACGCGATGCCCGACGGCGGACGCCTGACCGTCGAGACCGGCAATCACCGGCTCGATGCGGAGGCCGCGGCCGAAAACGATCTCGAACCGGGCCATTACGTGTCGCTGTCGGTCAGTGACACGGGTAGCGGAATGTCACCCGCCGTGATCGCCCGCGCGTTCGACCCCTTCTTCACGACGAAGCCGATCGGCGTCGGTACCGGCCTCGGCCTGTCGATGGTGTACGGCTTCGCGCGTCAGTCGGGCGGACACGTCCGCATCCGTTCCGTGGTCGACCAGGGCACGACGGTCTGCATCTACCTGCCGCGCCATCGCAGCGAGATCGACAAGGACAGCGACGAGGACAGCGACGGCGTGTCGGTCGGTCAGATGCCCGTCATTCCGGCCGAGGTGGCCGGTGTGGTGCTGGTGGTCGACGACGAGCCCACGGTCCGCATGCTGCTCACCGACCTGCTGCACGAGATGGGCTATGGCACGATCGAGGCCGGCGACGGTAATGCGGCGCTCAAGTGGCTGATGTCGGACCGCGCGATCGCGCTGCTGATCACCGACGTCGGGCTGCCCGGCAGCATCAACGGTCGGCAGCTCGCGAGCGCCGCGCGCTCGACCCGTCCGGACCTCAAGATCCTCTTCGTCACCGGCTATGCCGAGAACGCGGTGATCAACCAGGGCCATCTCGAAGCCGGCATGCAGATGGTCCTGAAACCCTTCGTCGTCGAATCGCTCGGCATCCGCATCAAGCACTTCATCGAAAGCTGAAGCGGACGCGCCGTCCGCCTTCGCCACTCATTCCCCCACTGGAAAGACCTCCCCATGATCACCGTCAATGCCTACGCCGCCCCTTCCGCCAAGGCGCCGCTCGCCCCCTGGACCTTCGAACGCCGCGAAGTCGGCCCCCACGACGTGCTGATCGACATCGCCTTCTGCGGCGTCTGCCACTCGGACATCCATCAGGCCCGCGACGAATGGGGCGGCTCGAAGTTTCCGATGGTCCCCGGCCACGAGATCGTGGGACACGTCGCGGCCATCGGCAGCGGCGTCGACCGCTTCAAGGTCGGCGACCGCGCAGGCGTCGGCTGCTTCGTCGATTCGTGCCGGGTCTGCGAGAACTGCAAGGCCGACCTCGAACAGTTCTGCGTCAAGGGCATGTCGGGTACCTACAACGGCACCGAGCAGGACAAGACGACGCCGACCTTCGGCGGCTATTCGACCCGCATCGTGGTCGACCAGAAGTACGTCCTCAAGCTGCCCGAGCACCTCGACCTCGCGGCGGTCGCGCCGCTGCTGTGCGCCGGCATCACCACCTACTCGCCGCTGCGCCACTGGAACATCGGCAAGGGCCACAAGGTCGGCGTGGTCGGGCTCGGCGGCCTCGGCCACATGGGGGTCAAGTTCGCCAGCAAGTTCGGGGCAGAGACCTGGGTCATCACCACGTCGCCGGGCAAGGCCGACGACGCGCAACGACTCGGCGCGAAGGGCGTCGTGATCTCGAAGGACGAGGCCGACATGGCCGCACACAAGGGCAGCTTCGATTTCCTGCTGAGCACGATCTCGGCACCTTACGACATCAACGCCTACCTCGGCCTGCTGAAGGTCGACGGGACGATGGTCACCGTCGGCGCGCCGGACCGGCCGCTGGACCTGCACCTGTTCTCGCTGATCATGGGACGCAAGAGCGTCGGCGGCTCGCTGATCGGCGGCATCAAGGAAACGCAGGAGATGCTGGACTACTGCGGCGAGCACGACATCGTCTCCGACGTGGAGGTGATCCCGATGCAGAAGATCAATGAAGCGTACGACCGCATGCTGAAGAGCGATGTCCGCTATCGCTTCAGCATCGACCTGAAGTCAATCGCCGCCCGAGTCGACGGATAGCGACATTGCATCGACGCTCGGCACCGTGCGCCGGCGCGACGCGTCGTCCTGAACGCGCCCCGGCCGAGGGCGCGACGTTGCCGTAGGTGCCCGTCGGACAGCTTTGCGTGAGGCATGCGCCGAATCCACGTCGAGAGGGCGACCGGCTGATTGCGCGCCGGCACCGCCTGGCTCATCTTGTACGGCGACCTGCGTTGTGACACCCATCACTCCGACGCCGGCGGCCCGGCCGAAGTTGGCCGCCACAGCGGAGATGACATGAACCCCACGATCGAACAGCGCGCAAGGACGCTCGCGTGCATGCTGGCGGGTTGCTCGGCGGTCATCGCGGTCGTCGTCCTCGCGGGGTACGCTCTCGGCGCGCCGCTGCTGGTCCGACTCCATCCCACCCTGCCTGGCATGTCGCCCCTCACCGCGGTCGCCATCGTCCTGCTCGCCATCGGCATCGACGCGGCGGCCGCGCGGCGCGATCGTGTCGTCGACGCCGCGGTGCTGCTGACCATCGCGATCGTCGGCATCGTGGTCGCCGGACACTTCGTGCGCGGCGACCGCGAGGTCAGTCCGTGGGTCGTGGGCCGGCTGTTCGACGTGCCCGTCGAACTCGCCGGCCACATGTCGACGGGCACGGCGCTGGCGCTGCTGCTGGTCAGCACCAGCCTCGCGGCCCGCAGGCGTGCGCGTCTGGCGGACGTTACCGCGGGTGCGGCCCTGCTGATTGTCACGACCGGACTGCTCGCCATCGTCTACCGGGTCGAGGACCTCGATGCCTTGACGGTGTTCGTGCCGGTGGCGCTGAACACGGCCGTCGCCCTGCTGCTGCTGGGCCTAGCGTCGATGCTGGTCGAGCCGCGGGTCGGCTGGTCGTCGGTCCTGCTGTCGTCGTATTTCGGCGGCGGCGTGACGCGGCGACAGATCGGGCTGCTGCTGTTGCCGGCGCTCGTCGGCTGGGTGCTGCGCGAAGGCACGGTCAGCCACCGGCTCGGCACCGGCGCCGCACTGGCCCTCCTCGTCATCCTCACGATCGCGCCGATGGCGCTGCTGGTCCTGCGCGACGGGCGCGCGCAGATCGCGCTCGACATCGAGCGCCGCGGCAACGCCGCCGCCCAGGCCTCGATGGGTCGCGACCTCGAGAACCGGCTGGCGCGCAATGCCGAACAGCTCGAACGCGCGAGCGCCGAGCGATCGAAGGTGGACGAAGCGATGTACCGCATGCAGCGCGTCGAGGCCATCGGGCAGCTCACCGGCGGCATCGCGCACGACTTCAACAACCTGCTCGCCGCGATCGGCGGCAACCTCGAGCTGATGCTGCGCAAGCTGCCCGAAGAGCATCTCGCGAGGCGTTATGCCGTCACCGCGACCGCGGCAGTCGGCAAGGGCGCGAAGCTCGCCGGCCAGCTCCTCGCGTTCTCGCGCAGCCAGCGCCTCGCGATCGCGCCCACCCAGATCACGCCGGCGCTGAAGCGCGCCCGCACGCTGATCGGCAGTTCGCTCGGGCCGACGATCGAGCTTCTGCTCGAATATCCGCGCGACGACCTGTGGGCTCAGACCGACTCCGATCAGCTCGAACTCGCGCTGTTCAACCTGGCCGTCAACGCGCGCGACGCGATGCCGCGGGGCGGGCAACTGCGCATCGAGAGCAGCGTGCGCGTTGCGACGCTGTCGGCGGACGACGGCAAGCGGTCCTACGTCGTGATCCGCGTCAGCGACGACGGCGTCGGCATGACCGCGAACGTGCTCGCCAAGTCCATCGAGCCCTTCTTCACGACCCGCGAAGGCGGCACGGGCACCGGCCTCGGCCTCGCGCAGGTCTACGGCTTCGTACGCCAATGCGGCGGCGACCTGCACATCGAGAGCGCTCCCGGGCAAGGCACCGTGGTCGAGATCCTGCTGCCGCTGACCCCTGCGCCGGTGGTCGTCGCCACGCCGCATCTGCCGGAGATCGTCAGGCGCAACAGCGTCATCCCCGAGCGCACGCGCCTGCTGGTGATCGACGACGACGACACGGTGCGCGGCGTGCTCGTCGAACTGCTGACCGAAGCCGGCTACGACGTCTCGGAAGCGATCGACGGGGCCAGCGCGCTGGTCCGCATCGAGCGCATTCGGCCGCACGCGGCCGTGATCGACTTCCTGATGCCGGGCATGAACGGCGCGGAGGTCGCGCGGCGTGCGCAGGACCGCATCCCGCATTTGCCGATCGTCTTCGTCAGCGGCTACTCCGACACCGCGGCGCTGGACGGGATCAGCGGCGCAGTAGTCCTGCGCAAGCCCTTCCGCGGCGATCAGCTGCAGGCCGCGGTGGAAAACGCACTCGAAGCGGCCGTCGTCTGAAGGCAGGCATTTCGGCGTTCTCGATCGACGCCCTGTCGCGCCGGGTCTTCGAGATGCCGACGGACGGCGACAGGGAGACCCGACGATCGCGCGACCCGACGCGGTCGCCGCAAGATCGATGGCAGGAATGCAGGACTCGCGCAGCGGGCCAGCACGACGGGACGGGTAGCCCCACTGCCCCGCGCATCGACCGGGTCGCTACGCTGCGATCAGCCTTCGTCCGAACGCGCGGCGGCCCGGGCCCGCCGAAAATCGGATCTCGCCCCGGACAGTGAAGGCGCTCCCGACCGATGGGATGCCGCCGTCCGGGAACCACCGGGTTCTCCAGATGGCCGCTGTGCCGAACGACCTGATCGCACGACCGAACGCCGTCGACCGGCGCATCGCCGACCTGCTGGCGGACGCGCCGGCGGCGACCGTCGACGAACGCATGCGCCGTCTCATGGCCGCGGGGCTCGATCGCATCCCGCTGCCCGCCCACGGCGCCACACTGAAGCGCTGGCAGGCTCTCGAAGCCGTCGCGCGCCACGACCTGTCGCTGGCCAAGCTCTACGAGAGTCACACCGATGCGCTGGCGATCCTGCAGGAGATCGACACGCGGCATGCACCGCGGCCCGGCGTGCTGTACGCGGCGTGGGCGTCCGAGACGCGCAGCGATCCGCTCACGATCGCCACCGACGCACGCGGCCCGGTCGACGCGACCCATGTCGTCGTCGACGGCCGCAAGTCGTGGTGCTCCGGCGCGGCACTGGTCGATGCGGCGCTGATGACCGCCGTCGATGTGCACGGCGCGCGCCACCTCGTCGAGGTGGGCCTCGGCTCACCCGGTATCGACATCGATCGCAGCCGCTGGAACGCGGTCGGCATGCAGGGTTCGCAGAGCTTCGACGTGGTGTGCGTCGACGTTCCTGCGCGCGTTGTCGGCCAAGCGAACGGCTACCTCGACCGTCCGGGGTTCTGGCACGGCGGTGCCGGGATCGCCGCCTGCTGGTACGGCGCCGCGGCCGCGATCGGTACGCGGGTCCGTGACCTGCAGGCCGGACGCGACGATGTCCACGCGCTCGCTCATCTCGGCGCGATCGATGCGGCGCTGGCCTCGGGCGCGGCGCTGCTCCGCGAGACCGCGCAGGCGATCGATGCATCGCCTGCGCGAGATGCGATGCGCGTCGCGCTGCGTGCGCGCGGCGCCGTCGCCGACCTGTGCGACTCCGTGCTCCATCATGCGGGCCGGGCCATCGGCCCCGGGCCACTGTGCAACGAGTCCGATCTCTCGCACCGCGTTGCCGACCTGCCCGTCTTCATCCGTCAGTCGCGCGCGGAACACGACCGGGTCGCGCAGAGCCGCGCCCTGCTCGCCGACGACCTCGAAATGCGGAGCTGCGGATGGCGGCTGTGATCATGCCGGTCGAACTGCCGCCGCATTCGCCGGCCCGTCGCCTGATCGAAGGGCACGGCACCGGCGAGGTGGCGTGGGCCGCCGGCACCACGTTCGACGACATGCCGGTGGCCGACGTCGCGGAATGGGTGCGACGTTATCGACGCATCTGGGTGATGGCGCCGCATCCGGACGACGAGATCCTGGCGCTCGGCGGCACGCTCGCCCGCCTGTCGGCGCTGCATGCGGACCTGCGCATCGTCTCGGTCACCGATGGCGAGGCGAGCCACCACGGGTCGACCGAATGGACGCCTGCCCGGCTGGCGGCGACACGGCCGGTCGAGACGCAGCGCGGGCTCGAGGCGCTCGGCATCGACGCGATCGTCCTGCGGCTCGGCATTCCCGACGGCCGCGTCGGCGCCCATCTCAAACCGTTGCTCCAGACCCTGCTGGAGCAGGTGGAGGAGCATGACCTGCTGCTGTCGACCTGTCGCTTCGACGGCCATCCCGACCACGAGGCGTGCGGCGACGTCGCGGCGCTGGCCGGCGAACTGACGGGGGCCACGGTCCACGAATATCCGGTGTGGATGTGGCACTGGGCCTCGCCCGACGAGATCGTCGTGCCGTGGGCGCGCGCGCAGCGGCTACCCATCGACGCGTCGACGCTGCTGCGGAAGCGCCAAGCGATCGACCAGTTCACCAGCCAGGTCGAGCCCGACGGCCCCCGCGATGCGATCCTGCCGTCGCATGTGCTGCCGCGCTTCCTGCGGCCGTTCGAGGTCGTGTTCACCTGACGCCATGGTCGACGACGCCACGGCGCCTTTCGATGCGCTGTACCGCATCTCGACCGATCCGTGGGGCACCACGACGCGCTGGTACGAGCAGCGCAAGCGGTGGCTGCTGCTCGCGTCGTTGCCGCGCGAACGCTACGGCACGATCTACGAAGCCGGCTGCGGCACGGGACACATCAGCAGCGCGCTGGCCGACCGCTGCGACGCGCTGCTCGCGAGCGACGGCAGCGCGACCGCGCTGGCCATTGCGACGCGTACCCTTGCGGGCCGCGACAGCGTCACCACCGCGCTGCATCGTCTGCCGCAGGAATGGCCGGCGCGATCCTTCGACCTGATCGTGCTGAGCGAAGTCCTCTATTTCGTCGACGCGACGGCGTGCCGCGATGTCGCGACGTCTGCGCGGGCGAGTGCAGGCGCGACCGGCACCGTGCTCACCTGCGACTGGCGCGATGCGATCGAAGGCCATGGACACCGCGGCGACGAAGTCCATCGACGCTTCGAGGCGGCCCTCGGCCTGCCCCGCCTGTTCGAATACATCGACTCGGACTTCGTGCTGACCGGCTGGAGTGTCGACACCGTCAGCGTCGCGACGCGCGAGGGCCTCCGTCGATGTTCGTTCGACACGGCATCGACGGGATCGGTGTGGTCGTGCCTGCGCACGACGAGGAACGCCTGATCAGGGCCTGCCTCGCGTCGATCGCGGTCGCATCCCGCGCACCGGCGCTCGCGCAAACGACCGTCCACGTCATCGTGGTCTGCGACGCCTGCACCGACCGCACGGCCGAGATCGTCGCGTCGCTCGGTCACACGGCGCTCGTCTGCGAAGAACGCAATGTGGGCCGCGCGCGGTCCCTCGGCGCCGAGGCCGTGCTGGCGCTCGGCGTGGACTGGCTGGCCTTCACCGACGCCGACACGGTCGTCTGCAGCGCATGGCTCGCGTCGCAGGTGGCGCTGCAGAGCGACGTCGTGTGCGGCACCATCGGCGTCGACGACTGGGACGTGTACGGCGAGGCGATGCGCCTGCATTTCGAGAACATCTATCAGGACCACGACGGGCACCGCCACATCCACGGGGCCAACCTCGGCATCTCGGCGCGGGCCTACCGCGGCGTCGGCGGCTTCGAGAGCCTCGCCAACAGCGAGGACGTGGCGATCGTCACCGCGCTCGAGGCATCGGGCGCGCGCATCGCGTGGAGCGCCGCTCCGCGCGTCGTCACCAGCGCGCACGCCACTTATCGTGCAACCGGCAGCTTCGGCATGACGCTGGCCGCGGTCGCCTCGGCGGCAGGCATGCTGCAAGCGTCGACGCCCCGCATCGTCGAGGCCCGGCCGGTCGTCGAGCAGGACGACATCCGCCAGGCGGCCTGAGCAACGGAACGGATCAGCGGCCGTCGCGCTTCTCGCGGCGACGGTTGCGCAGGTACAGCACCTGGCCGACCGCGGCGATGATCAGCAGGAACACGTTGCTGACGACGAACACGTAGTTGTGCAGCAGGTAGCTGTAGACCACGAACCCGGTCGACGCCGCGAGCTGCCCGACGAACAGCCACTTCGACAGACCCGCGGTGCTCCCCTGCTTCCATTGGCCGTAGGCCGTGCGTCCGACGGTCAGCACGAGGATCACCGTGCTGATCCATCCGATGACGTCGGTCATCTACCTGCCTCGGGATACAGGTACTGGTGAATGGCCTGCACGACCACCGACCCTTCGCCGACGCCCGACGCGACGCGCTTGACCGACCCCGAACGCACGTTCGCCGACGGCGAAGACACCGTCGCGCGTCGTCGCGTAAGGCGACGGCAGCGGCTGCCCGTCGGCATTGCGGCCGGTGATGACGAAGCCGCGATGGTCGAGCGCGAGGCAACCGTCCAGCCATTCGGTGTTGGGCTCGGCGCCGATCATCACGAAGACGTTGGCGATCCGGT
>JBBRRW010000123.1:0-9772 GCA_038245975.1 Burkholderiales bacterium | reverse complement strand
GAAGACGATGGCCACGACCGCACCTCCTTCTTCACGATTCTTCAGTTCGATGCGCGCTTGATGTTCGTCGACGATCTTCTTGACGACCGCCAGTCCGAGACCGGTTCCACGAGGCTTGGTCGTCACATAGGGCTCGAAGGCACGCGTCAGGATTCTAACTGGAAAGCCGCCTCCATTGTCCGAGACGCTCAGGCGGACCATCGGTCCGCCGTGGAGATCGCCGCTGCGCGCCCGCGCACGGACGATCTCGGTCTTGACCACCACGCGCGCGCCGGGAACCTCGTGCGTCGCGTCCTGCGCGTTCTGGACGAGGTTGTGGATGACCTGGCGCAGGCGCGTCGCGTCGCCCAGCACGAGGGGCAGATCGTTCGCGAGCATCACGATCGGCCGCGACCCGCCGTGACCATCGACGGCCTGGAGCGGCGCGCCCGGCTGATCGTCGGCCTGCACGTCGTAAAGAGTCATTACTTCAGCGACCAGCGCGTTCAGGTCGAGCGCGTTGGACGCGGTCTGCGGCACCTTCGCGTAGTCGCGGAAGTCGTCGACCATGCGCTTCATCGCCGAGACCTGGTTGACGATCGTGTTCACGCCGCGCTCGAGCACCTCGGCTTCTCGCGGGCCCACGTGACCCTCGAGCTTCATCTTCAATCGCTCGGCCGACAGCTGGATCGGCGTCAGCGGATTCTTGATCTCGTGCGCGAGGCGGCGGGCCACCTCGGCCCACGCGACCGAGCGCTGCGCGGCGATCACGTCGGTCATGTCGTCGAACACGACGAGATAACCGTCGCGCCGGTCCGCGCCGCTGCCGACGGGACAACGCGATCCGCGCGCGAGCACCACCAGCGGGTCGGCGCCGTCGCCGAGGTCGAGCTCGATCTGCCGTTGCCAGTCGGTCCCGACGGTCGCGGGGTCCGCGAAGCTGGCCTCGACCGCGGTGCCGAGCGCGCGCAGGCTCGGCTGGTTCTCGCCCGCACCGTCGGCCGGCGAGCCGATCAGCCGCGTCCCGAGTCGCGACGCGAGCGGCGTCGCGAGGATGCGCGCGGCGCCGTCGTTGGCCGTCACCAGGCGGAAGCCGTCGTCGAACACCAGCACGCCGGCCGAGAGGTTGGACAGGATGCTTTCGAGATAGGTGTTCGCCGCGACCAGCGCCGCCCGGTTCGCGTCCACCGATGCGCGGGCATCGTCGAGCTGTCGCACCATCGCGTTGAACGACTGCATCAGCGTGCCGAGCTCGTCGTTGGTCGCGATCTCGCGCATCGGACTGTAGTCGCCGCCCGCGACCGCCTTCGTGCCTTCGGCGAGCAGCAGCAGCGGCTCGGTGAGCCAGCTCGCGAGGAGGAACGCGACCGCGAGCGCCGCGCAGATCGACAGCAGCAGCGTGAGCGTCAGCGTGGTCGCATAGATCTTCTGTAGCCCGGTGCGCGACAGCGACAGCTGCTGGTAGTCGCGCATGCCGTTCTGCACGGCTTCGGCGTTGATGGCCAGCGCCGCCGGCACGTCCTGCACGAGCTGGACATAGATCGCTTCGGGTCGCAGCAGGAAGGCCTGTGCCGGCACCGGGATCACGACGCGCAGCCGCAGGCCGTGCGGCTCGTCGCTGGTGGCCGACCGCGAATCGCGGCGGAAGGCGCCGGTGCCGACGGGCGCGTCGGGCGACACGTCGGGCAGGACGCTTTCGACCGCCGAATAGCCGCGGGCGATGCGCAGTTGCCGCATCACGTTGGATGGCGGCAGCGCGGTCGCGAGCACGCTGCCGTCGCTGCCCGCGACCGCCTCGGCCAGGATGCGGCCGTTGGCGGTGAAGAGCAGCGCCTGCGAGGCGCCGGTCTGCTGGCGCAGCCGGTTGAGCGTCTGCCCCTGCTGCGGCTCGGCGACGTCGGAGATGCCGAAGGCCACGTTGCGCGCCTTGCTGTTGAGGTCGGCGAGCATCGCGTCGAGCGTCGTGCGGCCGATGGCGAGCCCGGACTCCAGCGCGCTGTCGACCCGGACGTCGAACCACGACTCGATGCTCTTGCCGAGAAACTGGACCGACACGAGGTAGATCAGCGCGCCCGGGACCAGTCCCATGAGGCCGAACGACACCGCGAAACGCACCATCATCCGCGCGCCGAACTGCCCCGCGCGATAGCGTCGTGTCAGGCGGATCACCAGCGCGATCACGATCACGAGCAACGCGCCCGCGGCGGTCGCGTTGAGGGCCAGCAGAAGCGGGTAGTGACGCTCGAACAGCGGCGTGTTCGACGAGGCCGATGCGAGCAGGAACAGCAGCACGCCGGCGATCGATGCCGCGAGCGTGACGCCATAACGGAGCGTGCGCGTGCGCCAGAACGGCCGGGAACTGCGACGGCGTCCCGGGGGGCGCCCCTGCGGTGTCAATCGATGCGGATCACGCGCGGACATGCTCGTACTGTACCGGGTCAGCGCGGCTCAAAGACGAAGCGCTTCCAGTCGGATTCGAGCGTCCAGTCACGACTCGTCATCGCGTTGATCTGAAAGGGCTTGGGCAGTTGGGTCGTATCGAGCCGCATGCGGACGGCCGCAGCATAGGCTTCGCCGAGGCGCAGCGCGCTGCGCTCGGCGACCTTCCAATCGCGCACGTGGGTCATGGCGCCGAGCGCTTCCGACAGCGTCGCGAACGTGAGCTGGAGATTGCCGCTGGCGACGCGGTACTGGCGCGTCAGCGCGTGATACGAGAGGCGGTAGTTGAGCATCGTGTTCACCGCCTTCTCGTCGAACCAGTACCAGCGCGACCGCGTGAGCTCGACCTCGATGACGAAGTACAGCGTGAGTCCGCGGTCGAGCGCCTCGGCGACCCGGGGCTTCAGTTCGAAATCGAAATCGCCGTTGAAGTAATAGCCGTCATCGCGCGATTCAAACGAGGCCTGCTCGATCTCGATGCGATCGGGGCTGGCCTGTGCTGGCGCCGCGAACAGGACACCGACGAGCGTCAGCGACGCCCAAGCCCACCGGCGCCATGCGCGCAGGCTCGCACCGAACAGGCGCGAGAAGGCGGAGACAGGACTTGAGATCCTGGACCGCATCAGCGCATCTTTTCGAACGACGCAAAGAAAAGACCATCGTGATCCGCGGGCCCGGTGTCGCCGTCGCGCTGACCGGGAAGCAATTGCCCCGGAGCCGACCGCACCATGGCATCCGCATGTCGCGCCGCGAACAGGTCCGCATGGCGCACGGATTCTTCAGGAAATACGGAGCAAGTCACGAGAAGCAATCTACCACCGGGGTTTAGCATCGACCACAAAGCCGCGGTGATGTGTTGCGCGGTTCGCGACAGTCCCTCGATGTCGCTTTCGCGGCGCAGCCAGCGGATGTCCGGGTGTCGGCGAAGAATCCCCGAGGCGGTACATGGCACGTCGGCGAGGATGCGATCGAAGCCCTGGCCGTCCCACCAGCGTTCGGGGCTGGCCGCATCGCCGGTGACCAGGCGCGCCGACAATCCGAGTCGATCGAGGTTCTCGCGTACGCGCGCCAGCCGTCCCGCATCGGAGTCCAGCGCGGTCAGGTCGACCTCGGCGATCTCGAGCAGATGGCCGGTCTTGCCGCCCGGTGCCGCGCAGGCGTCGAGCACCCGCATGCCGTCGGACAGGTCCAGCAGCGGCCCTGCACGCTGGGCCGCCTCGTCCTGGACCGAGACGAGGCCTTCGGCGAAGCCGGGGATGCGCAGCACCGGCAACGCCCGCTCGAGGCGCACCGCGTCGCTTCCGATCGCGCTCGCCGCGATGCCCTGCGCGTCGAGCCGTGCCAGATAGTCGTCGCGCGTCGTCCGGCGACGGTTGACTCGCAGCACCAGCGGCGGTACTTCGAGCGACGCGGCGACGATGTCGTGCCAGTGGTCGGGATACGCAGCACGCAGGCGCGAGACCCACCACGAAGGGAGTTCGTAGCGCGTCAGGTCCGGCGCGTCGTCGCCGTACAGCACATCCTGCAATGCCGCGGGGTCGTCCTGCAGACGTCGCAGCAGCGTTCGCAGGACCGCGTTGACGAAGCCCTTGCCGCGCGCCAGCTCGAGCTGCGACGAAGCCGCATGGACGGCCTGGTCGACCAGCGTGAAAGGCGAATACGGCAGGTCCCCGATGCGCTGGTCGAACGACGCGTCGGCGGCGAACGCGGGCGACAGCGCATCGATCAGCAGCGCGATGGCGACCACCAGCAGTTCGCGGAGCAACGGCGGCTCGGGGATCCGCTGGCCGACCAGCGCCAGCAGCGCATCGGCCCGGCCGCGACGGCGCAGCGTCCGCGCCGCGAGGTCGTGGATCGCCGCCTGCGGGTCCGACGGCCGCGCGGGCGTCGAAGCAGGCAGCTTCAATGCGACCAGGGTCTTCCGTTCCGCGTCGAGTCCGGCGCGCAGCGTATGGCCCGCCCGCACCCCTGCGCAGACCCGCGCGGCGCCGAGCAGCGCGAACGCCAGCGAGTCGGCAGGTAGGCGGTTCCGTCGATCCGCCGAAGTCGGCGCCGAACGGTTCGTCTCGGGCGCTGGCGCGCGCTTCATCGCGGTCTTCATCGGGCAGTTCGCATCGGCGAATTCTAGCCGTCGTGCCGATCCGCCTATGCAGCGTCAGCGATCGGCGAAGGCGATGCGCGCGCCCAGCGCGACGAACGCCGCGCCGATCGACCGATTCAGCCAGGCCTTCACGCGCGGGGCCGAACGCATGCGGTGCGTGATGCCGCCGGCCAGCCACGCGACGATCGCGTTGTAGATCGTGCTGATGGCGACCAGCAGGCCGCCGAGCACGATGAAGGCGAGGGCCTTCGATGCACTGGTCGTCGCGACGAACTGGGGAAAGAAGGACACGAAGAACAGGACGACCTTCGGGTTCAGGACGTTGGTCGTGAAGCCCTGCACGAACGTTCGCCTCGCCGACGGCGTCGCCGCCGTCGCGAGCGCAGGCGTCGCAGGCGACGCCGCAGCGTTGCGCCGCCCCGCGCCGATGATCAGCCGGACCCCCAGGAAGACGAGATACGCGGCGCCGACGACCTTGATGACGAGGAATGCATTCGCCGACGCGGCGATCACCGCGCTCAGTCCGAGCGCCAGCGCCAGCGTGTGCGCGACGCAGCCGGTCGAGATGCCGAGCACCGACATCAGCCCCGTACGACGGCCATGCGCCACGCTCTGCCCGACGATGAAGGCCGTGTCGGGCCCCGGGGTCAGGTTCAGCAGCAGCACGGCCGCGCTGAACAGCCCGGCGTGGACGATTCCCAGATCGGCGAAGAAGGGCATGGGGGTCGCTGCGCGGTGGCAGCCATCGACGAAAGATAGGATTCTAGGGCGCGCGCGCCTCAGACCGGGACTCGCATCACCGACCTTGCCGGGCGCGCGCTACGGCAGTGGCGTCTTCACGAAGCGGAGCGTTGCGGAGCCGCCGAAATCGCGCGCAAAGCTGCGCGCCGGGAGGCGCTTGCCGCCGGGCTTCTGCAGTTCGGTCAGCGCCACCGCGCCATCGGCGGTCGCGACGACGACGGCGCCGCCTGCCTGCGCAGCCCCGGCTTTCGCGTCGCCTTCGCGGAATGCGAGCACCTGGCCCGGCGCCGGCCGATCCGCGGCGGACCGCTCGGGCAGCATGACCGCAGGAACGGACGCCGCCCCCCAGATCTTGAACGGCGACGGAGCGAATCCCGCCCCACGATCGAGTTCCGCGCTGCAGCCCGGCCACGGATCGAAGGCGCGGATGCGGTCGACGAGCGCCCTCGACGTCAGGCCGAAGTCGAGCGGCGCCTCGGCCTTCGACAGCTTCGCGGCATAGGTCACCGCCGATGCGTCGCCGGCGTCGTGCTGCGGCAGCGGCTCGAGGACGCCGGCCTCGATGAGCGGCAGCGCCTCGACGACCGCCGCGCCGCCCAGGGCCGCGAGCTTGTCGGTCATCGTGGCAGCCGTATCGTCGGCAGCGATCGCGATGCGTCGGATCAGTAGCATGGCGCCGGTATCGAGCCCTGCGGCCATCTGCATGATCGTGATCCCGGTCTCGCGGTCGCCCGCTTCGATCGCCCGCTGGATCGGCGCCGCGCCGCGCCAGCGCGGCAGCAGGCTCGCGTGGATGTTGATGCAGCCGAGCCGCGCGATCGCGAGGAGCGCCGGCGGCAAGATCAGGCCGTAGGCGGCGACGATCATCGCATCGTGCGGCGTCGAACCCAAGCGGTCGTGCGCCAGCCGCGCGTCGGCATCGTACTTCCCGCCGATGCGCAGGCCGAGCGGCTGGATCACGTCGATGCCGTGCCGCGCAGCGAGCGCCTTGACCGGGGTCGGATGCACCTGCAAACCGCGTCCGGCAGGGCGGTCGGGCTGCGACAGCGCTAGGACGATCTCGTGGCCGGCCGCGATCAGTGCCGCCAGCGCGGCCGCCGCGAAGTCCGGCGTGCCGGCGAAGACAAGCTTCATCGGGCCCTGGCGGGAAGGTGCGTCATCGCGCCCAGGGGCGCGGGGGCGTTGCGATGGGTGGACGCAGCGGCCGCGCGCGATTACGCAATCGCGCGATCCAGCTTGCGCATGCGGCTCTTGATACGGGTCTGCTTGAGTTGCGAGAGGTATTCGACGAAGACCCGGCCGGTGAGGTGATCCATCTCGTGCTGGATGCACACGGCCAGCAGTCCTTCGGCCTCGACGCGAAAAGCGCGGCCCCGTTCGTCCTGCGCTTCGACAGTCACGGCGTCGGGGCGCTCGACTTCGTCGTAGACACCGGGGACCGACAGGCAACCTTCCTCGGCCAGGCGTCGCGTGGGGCTCGCCTTGACGATCCGCGGGTTGATGAACACCTGCAACTGGTCGCGCGTATCGGAAGTGTCGATGACGATCACCTGCTCGTGTATGTCGACCTGCGTCGCCGCCAGCCCGACACCGTTGGCGTCGTACATCGTCTGCGCCAGGTTGGCGACGAGCGTTCGAATACGGTCGTCGAACTGCGCCACCGACTTGGCATTTTTACCTAGACGGGGGTCGGGATAAGTCAGGATAGGAAGTAACGCCATAACAACAGTACCAAACGGACTGGCCGGAATAATGATTGCGACATCAAAAGATTAATCGGAGAATTTCAAGCGAATTGCCAACCCGGGAATGAGCCCGTGCATAGCGCGCACAACGAGGCGGCACTGAATGAATTTCGAAAAAAAGTCTAGCACAGCCCTCCGCAGCGCCGGCATCTTCAAAAGCGGTCCCACCGTGCAGAACCAGCAGTCGACAGCAGAAACAAACGTCGCAGCGTCATCGATCACCCACCTGGCACGCTGCAGCAAGTCCAGGTGGGGATCGTCCGGCCTGGCGCAAGGCGCCCTCCTCGCGCTGTGCTTCGGCTTCAACGCGCATGCACAGACCGGTGCGGCTCAACCCGACACGCCGCGCTATCCGACGGCAACGCCGATGGACGGCGCCACGAACAGTCGGCGCGCCACGACCGATGTGTTCGTCGACACCGCACCCGATACCTACACGGTGGTGCGCGGCGACACGCTGTGGGGTATCGCCGGCCGTTTCCTCAAGCAGCCGTGGCGCTGGCCGGAGATCTGGCAGATCAATCGGGACCAGATCCGCAATCCGCACTGGATCTATCCGGGCCAGGTGA
Organism: Burkholderiales bacterium; assembly: GCA_038245975.1. Lineage (GTDB taxonomy): Bacteria > Pseudomonadota > Gammaproteobacteria > Burkholderiales > Burkholderiaceae_D > CAHJXF01. The sequence goes on along the minus strand of JBBRRW010000123.1, from coordinate 2,198 downwards.
TCGTGCTCGATCGCGCCACCGGTACGATGCGGCTGGGAAGCGGCGCGAGGTCCAATGGAACCGTCAAGCTGTCGCCGCAGGTTCGCGTCGAAACGGGACGTGACGCCATCCCCAGCATTTCGCCGGAAGCGATCGAGCCCTACCTGACGCAGCCACTGGTCGTCGAGAGCGCGACGATGCTCGAAGCGCCGCGCGTGGTGGCCTCGCGGGAGCGCGTCGTCCTCGGAGCCGGCGATACGGCCTATGTCGCCGGCATCACCGACCCGTCCATCACGGTTTATCAGATATTCCGTCCCGGTCGTGCGCTGAAAGACCCGGACACCGGCGAGATCGTGGCCTACCAGGCCGACTATCTCGGGACGGCGCGGGTCACGCGACCCGGCAATCCCGCGACCGTGACGATCACGTCGTCGAAGATGGAGATCAACGCAGGCGACCGGCTGGTGGCGGCCACCAAGCCCGCGATCATCAACTACATGCCGCACGCCCCGGCCGGCCCGGTGGCCGGACGCGTCATCTCGGCCTACTCCGGTGTGGCCTACGCAGGCACCAACATGGTCGTTGCCGTCAACCGCGGTTCGGCGGACGGCCTCGAGATCGGCACGGTCCTCGCGATCAAGACCTTCGGCCGGACCATCGTCGACAAGACCAACGGCATCAGCGAAAAGATCACGCTGCCCGAAGAGCGCAAGGGGCTCCTGTTCATCTTCAGGGTGTTCAACCGCATCGCCTACGGTCTGATCACGTCGAGTTCCGAGCCGGTCGAAGTCGGCGACACCGTCACGCAACCCTGAGAAGCGGAGGTCGCAGGGCCATGGCCGCCGACGGGTTCGGCAAACCCGTCGCGGAGCCGGCCGGCGAACCGCTCGACGACGATGAGCTGGCTAGCTGGCTTCGACTGACCGGAGCCGTGGGCATCGGTCCGTCGACCTGCCGCGTACTCCTTTCGGCTTTCGGGCTGCCCGACGCGATCTTCTCGGCCACGCGCGCGCAACTCGCACGCGTCGTCTCGCCGTCGCTCGTCGATGCGCTGCGCGCGGCGCCGACGTCCGATCACGAAGAGCGCGTCGCCCGCACCCGCGCGTGGATGCGCGAAGCCGGCAACCACATCGTCACGCTGGCCGACATGCGCTATCCGACGGCACTGCTGGAGACCGCCGACCCGCCGCCGATGCTCTACGTCAAAGGTCGCGTGTCACTGCTCGCGGGCTCGGCGCTGGCCATCGTCGGCAGTCGCAATGCGACGCCCCAGGGCGCGATCGATGCCCGCCGCTTCGCCGAGTCGCTCGCTGCGGCCGGCTACACGGTCGTCAGCGGACTCGCGCTCGGCATCGACGCGGCCGCGCACGAAGGCGCACTGGCCGCCGGAACCGATGGCGGATCGACCGTCGCGGTCATCGGCACCGGCGCCGACATCGTCTATCCGTCGTCGAACCGCGCGCTGGCCCATCGCATCGCCGAGAGCGGCGCCATCGTCTCCGAACTGCCACTCGGCACCACGGCATCGGCACATCAGTTCCCGCGCCGCAATCGCATCATCGCGGGCCTGTCGCGCGGCGTGCTGGTCCTGGAAGCCGCGGCCCGCTCGGGCTCGCTGATCACGGCACGGCTCGCAGCGGAATGCGGACGCGAAGTCTTCGCGGTTCCCGGCTCGATCCATTCGCCGTTGTCGAAAGGCTGCCACCAACTGATCAGGCAGGGCGCCAAGCTGGTCGAGTCCGTCGCCGACATCCTCGACGAACTTCAGGGGGCGGACGCGCAGCAACCTGTCCGCGTCGCGCACACCGCGGACGAGCGGCCGCCGACGGAGATGGACGAAGAACCCCTCGTTTCGTTGCTCGGCTTCGATCCCGTTTCAGCGGACGATCTGGCGCAGCGTTCCGGCCTGAGTCCGACACAACTGGCGGCGGCCCTGCTCGATCTCGAACTGGCCGGACGGATCACCCGCTTGCCCGGAGGCCGTGTACAAAGACGGGTTGGCTGATCGTCCGCTGTTGGGTCGACGCACAGGTCGACGAAAGCGACTTGAACCGAGAATCCCGACGCTGTACATTGAGGGCACATGTTCGACGTCCTCGTCTATCTCTACGAGAATTACTACCGGCCCGATGCGTGCCCCGATGCGGACACGCTCGCGAGGAAACTCTCCGCCGCCGGCTTCGAAGGCGACGAGATCGACAGCGCGCTGTCGTGGCTGT
>JBBRRW010000122.1:0-9932 GCA_038245975.1 Burkholderiales bacterium | reverse complement strand
GTTGATGACGGCCGCGGTGCGGATGCCGGCCACCACGGTCGGTGCAGCGAGTGGCAGTTCGACCAGCGCGAGCTGCTGGCGCGGCGTGAACCCGAGCGCGGCGGCGGCCTGCACGATGCCGCGCGACACGCCGTTCATCCCAGCATGGGTGTTGGCGACGATCGGCAGCAGCGCATAGAGGAACAGCGCGATCAGCGCGGGTATCGTGCCGATGGTGCCGAGCAACGTGATCAGCAGCGCGAGCAGCGCGAGCGATGGCACGGTCTGCAGCACGCCGACCACGTTGAGGATCACGCGGCCCGCGATCGCGCTGCGGGCCGACCACACGCCGAGCGGGACGCCGACCAGCATGGCCGCGAACACCGAGCCCGCGACCAGTACCACGTGTTCGTACAGCAGCCGCAGGAAGTCCGGCCCGAACAGCTTGCCGGCGAAGCGGGCGACCGCGCTTTCCTCGCCTGTCGCGGCAACGGGCGGCGCACCGGCGTGGGCTGTTCGACCTTCGACGAAGGCGTTCGCGACGTCGGCGAACGCGACATGGTCGAGCTCGGCGCTCGCGTTCAGCGCGATCATCCGCGCGTTGTCGATCGCCCCGCTCAGGCTCTCCAGTGGCGCGGTGTCGAGGTCGCGGCGCATCAGCAGCACCGCGTCGTACGCGGGAAAGAAGTGGCGGTCATCGATCAGCACGCGCACGCCGTCCCTGCCGATGCGGGCGTCGGTGGAATAGATGTCGATCAGTCCGACGCGCTTCTGCGCGAGGGCGTCGTAGGCGAGGCCGTGATCGAGACCCGACGGCGTCGCGATCGTCAGTCCGTAGGCCGCCTTCAACGCCGGCCAGCCGTCGCCGCGTGCGAGGAATTCGTTCGACAGCCCGAGGCGCAGATCGCGGGTCCGGGCGGCATCGGCCAGGTCCGAGATGCGCATGATGTGGCGTGCCGCGGCTTCGTCCTCGCGCATCGCCAGCGCATAGGTGTTCGAGAAGCCGAGCGGGATCGCGATCTTCAGGTTCTTCGCGGCCAGCGCCGTGTTCAGCGCGTCGATGGACGGGTTGCCGTCGCGCTTGAGGATCTCGCGGACGATCGTCCCGGTGTACTCGGGATACACGTCGATGTCGCCTGCTTCCAGCGCCGCGACGAGGATGCCGGTGTTGCCGAGCCCGGCCTTGTGGATGGCGGTCACGCCGTGGTCTTCGAGCGTGCGGCGAACGATCTCGCCCAGTACGTACGACTCGGTGAAGCGCTTCGAGCCGACGCGGACCTCCTTCGTCGCCGCGGCACCGGCGTTCGCGTGCAGTGCCATCGACGCGGCCGCTGCGAGCAGCAGGCGGCCGATGACGCGACGAGGAAGGCAACAGGGGGCGAACGGCGGGCGATGCGGCATCGCATCACCTTAACCGAAGCCCCGCGATTCGCGATCCGGACGGCTCGGGTGCGGAACCTGCCGCGGTCACGGTGATCGACGGGATGTCGCGGGACGCTGCGTCGCGCCTCCCGATCGTCGCCGACGGCTGCGGTATCGTTCGCCGTTTCGTCGCGGGCACGGCTCGCCACGTATCGACCGGCCATCTGCCGAGAGGAAACCGAATGCCCCGCAACGTCTGTCGCCTGACCGCCCTCGCCCTCGCCTGCGGTCTCGTCGCGTGTGCCCAAACGCCGACCACGGGGACGGCAGCGGTCGCCGTGGCGACCGCTGCCGTCGTGAAGCCGGTCCGCGCGCAGGACGATATCTATCGCTACATCAACGGGCCCTGGCTCGCGGCCAACGAGATTCCCGCCGACCGCTCGACGTGGGGCGCGTTCGCCCAGCTTCGCGACGAGGCCGTGGCGCAACTGGGCGTCGTGATCGAGGAGGCCCAGGCTGCCGGTGCCAAGGGCACGGCCGACCAGCGCAAGATCGTCGCGTTGTACCAGAGCTTCATGGACGAGGGCCGTCTCGAAACCCTCGGCAGCAAGCCGATCGCGCGGCAGCTGAAGGCGATCGATGCGATCCGCTCGAAGAAGGAATTGCCAGCGGTGATCGCGCAGTTCAACGAGGTGAGCATCGCGACGCCCTACCGGGTCGGCATCGGCCAGGACCCGAAGGACCCGTCGCGTTACATCCCGACGCTGTACCAGGGCGGTCTCGGCCTGCCCGACCGCGACTACTACCTGAAGGACGACGACGCGAAGCTGAAGGACACGCGGACCCGGTACGCGGCGCACATCGCCCGCATGTTCACGCTGGCCGGCGTGCCGGATGCCGAGGCGAGCGCCGCGAAGGTGGTCGAGCTCGAGACCGCGCTGGCGCGCGTGCAATGGACGCGGGTCGAGAATCGCGACCCGGTCAAGACCTACAACAAGAAGTCGATCGCCCAGCTCGACGCGCTGACGCCGGGCTATGCATGGAAGCCGTGGCTCGCCAGCGCGCGCATCGCGGGCAAGACCGATGCGGTCGTGGTCGCCCAGCCGAGCTACCTCGAAGGCTTCGCGAAGACCGTCGACACGATGCCGCTCGACACGTGGAAGGCGTACTTCAAGTACCACGTGATCGCGTCGTGCGCGCCGTTCCTGTCGAAGTCCTTCGCCGAAGAGAACTTCGCGTTCCAGGGCGGCGTGCTGGCCGGCACGCCGGTCGAGCTGCCGCGCTGGAAGCGCGCGGTCGACGTGACCGAGGCGTCGATGGGCCAGGGACTCGGCAAGCTGTATGTCGCCAAATACTTCCCGCCCGAGAACAAGACGCGCATGGAGGAGATGGTCCGCAACATCCTGTCGGCCTACAAGCAGAGCATCGACGACCTCGACTGGATGAGCCCGGCGACCAAGAAGGAAGCCCAGGCCAAGCTCGCGAAATTCGATCCGAAGATCGCCTACCCGAGCAAGTGGCGCGACTACACGGCGCTGTCCATCAAGAGCGACGACCTGCTCGGCAACGTGATGCGCGCGCGGCGCTTCGAATACAACCGCAACAACGCCAAGCTCGGCAAGCCGATCGATCGCACCGAGTGGGGCATGACGCCGCAGACCGTCAACGCGTACTACAACCGCAGCCGCAACGAGATCGTCTTCCCGGCGGCCATCCTGCAGCCGCCGTTCTTCGACGCGAAGGCCGACGACGCCACCAACTACGGCGGCATCGGCGCGGTCATCGGCCACGAGATCAGCCATGGCTTCGACGACAGCGGCAGCCAGTCGGACGGCGATGGCCGCCTGCGCGACTGGTGGACGGCCGAGGACCGCGCACGCTTCAACGCGAAGACCAGGGCCCTGGTCGCGCAGTACGACGCGTTCGAGCCGGTCCCCGGCTATCGCGTCAACGGCGCGCTGACGCTCGGCGAGAACATCGGCGACAACTCGGGCATCGCCATCGCCTACAAGGCCTACAAGCTGTCGCTGGCCGGGCGGCCAGCGCCGACCATCGACGGCAAGACCGGCGACCAGCGCTTCTACATCGGCTACACGACGGTCTGGCGCAGCAAGACCCGCGAGCCGGCGCTGATCCGTCAGCTCACGTCCGATCCGCATTCGCCGGGCGAATATCGGGTCAACGGCACGCTGCGCAACCAGGCGCCGTTCTACAGCGCGTTCGACGTGAAGCCGGGCGATCCGATGTACCTGGCGCCCGAGCAGCGGGTCACGATCTGGTGATCGGCGGCCCGCGTGGCGCAGCCCGGGTCGACAAGCGGCTTGTCGATGACCGCGTTCACGGCGGCGTTCGCGTTCGAGGGGCTGCTGGAAGTGGAGGACACGGCGGGTCGCGAAGGAGGCGATCACGGGACATGGCGATCGTGCGCCGATCTGCGCCGCCGACATCGCTCTGCCTACCCCGCGCGGGGAAAGACGCGCTACCGGACGCTCAAGCGATCGTGTCCACCGTGCCGCCGTCGACCCGCAACGCGGCGCCCGTCGTGGCCGACGCCTGCATCGAGCACACGTACACGACCATGTTCGCGACCTCGTCGACGGTCGCAGGCCGCTGGATGATCGAGCTCGGTCGCTTGGCCTTGACGAACGCGATGCCGGCCTCGTCGATCGACGTACCGGCCTTCGCTGCCGACCGTTCGAGCATCGTCCGCACGCCGTCGGACATGGTGGGCCCCGGCAGCACGGCATTGACCGTGACCCCGGTCCCGGCGACGCGCTTGGCCAGGCCGCGCGCGACCGAGAGATTGGCCGTTTTCGTGAAGCCGTAGTGGATCATGTCGGGCGGGATGTTGAGCCCGGACTCCGACGACAGGAACACGACCCGGCCCCAGCCCTGCTCCACCATGCCCGGCAGGTAGTCGCGCGACAGCCGTACGCCGGACATGACGTTGATCTCGAAGAAGCGCGTCCATTCGGCATCGGGGGTCTCGAAGAAGTCCTGGACCGAGAAGATGCCGAGGTTGTTGACGAGAATGTCGACCCGCGGCTCGGCCGCGAACAGTGCGGCGCAGCCGGCCGCGGTGCCGAGGTCGCCCGCGTGGCCGCGCAGCGACGCGTCCGGTTGCGCGTGGCGGATCGTCGCGATCGCGCCGTCGACGGCCTTCTGCGTGCGGCCGTTGACGATCACGGTCGCGCCGGTCGCGGCCAGTCCGCCGGCGATCGCGTAGCCGATGCCGGCCGTCGATCCGCTGACGAGGGCGGTCTTGCCGGTGAGGTCGATGTGCATGGTGAGGTCCGGTCGTGAGAGAGGGGGTCGTGGCGCGACCGTCAGGCCGAGCGCTCGAACACGCCGGCCGCGCGATTCTTGCGCACTGCATGCCAGGCATGGACGCGGCCGTTCATCGCGATCCACACCCCGGGCGCGAGCGTCTGCGCGCAGGCGCACGCGAAGCCGAGGTTGAACAGCGCATCGGATGCCGCGATCGCGTACGGCACCATCGCGCCGGTCAGGACGATGGTCTTCCGCAGGGTCGTCGCGGCGTCGGCGCCGAAGTGCGGGCCGAGCACCGCGGCGGTCTCCGGCATCGTGTCGGTGCCGTGGACGATGACGATCGCCGACTCCGATGCCGCGCGACAGGCGGCGAGGATCCGTTCGCGATGCGCCGGCTGCATGTCGAGACTGTCGATCTGCATCAGCGTCTCGACGGTCGTCGGGATCGTCAGTCGCGCGCGCTCGACGATGGCCGACAGGTGCGAGTCCGCGAAGACCAGCTCGCCCTTGATCGGGTCGTAGCGCTTGTCGAAGGTGCCGCCGCAGGCGAGCAGGCGAAGTCCGGGAGAGGCCGGGGTCATGGGATGCCGATCGGATTCGTTCACACTGGAGGAACGCGCGATTCTAGCCGCGGCTTCCTTCCTTCCTTCCAAGATGACAACGGTGTTCGAACAAGTGGTCTTCGCCGGCGGCGGCAACCGCTGCTGGTGGCAGGCCGGATTCTGGGACGTGGTCGCTCCGTCGATCGAACTGAAGCCGCGCGTGATCGCCGGCGTCTCCGCCGGTGCAGCCACCGCGTGCATGCTGTACGCGAGCGACTCGCAATGGACGATGGACTACTACCGCGAGGCGCTGAAGCACAACCGCCGCAACGCGTACTGGAGCAACCTGTTCCGCCGGGCCCGCGACCCGGCCGATCCGCATGCGGCGCGCGTGTTCCCGCACGCGGCGATCTATCGCAAGGCGTTGACCGACATCCTCGGCGGCGCGCGCTTCCACAAGCTGAAGGCCGACGCCCCCGAGATCCGCATCATGTTCGCGCGGCTGCCGCGCGGACTCGGGCCGCATGCGGCGCTGGCCGTCGGCATCGTCGCGTACAACCTCGAGAAGTACTGGCGGAAGTCGCTGCATCCGAGCTTCGGGCGACGCATCGGCTTCGCGTCCGAGGTCGCGCGGATGCAGGACTGCGACGACATCGACGACCTGGTGTCGCTGATCACCGCGTCGTCGTGCACGCCGCCGTTCACACCGATCGAGCATCGCGGCGGGCGGCCCACGCTCGACGGCGGCATGGTCGACAACGTGCCGGTCGACGCGGTCGACGCGGGACCGACGACGCTGGTCCTGCTGACGCGCCGCTACCCCGGACGGGCCGAGACCTTCAGTCACCAGGGACGGCTCTACGTACAGCCGTCGACGAAGGTCGCGGTCAGCGCGTGGGACTACACCGATCCGCCGGCCATGCAGCTCACCTACGATCAGGGGCGGCGCGATGGCGAACGCTTCGTGATCCGTTTCAAGGGCGGCGAACTGGCGCCGCGGGCCGACGCACGTCCTTGAGGCTCGTCAGGGTCCGGCGCATCGATCGTCAGGACTTCGCGAGGCCCTGCAGCCTTTGATGATCGTCGTACGCGCGCGACCACTTCTTCTTGGCCGCGAAGAGGACTTCGGTCAGGCGCTCGCGCGACAGAAGGAAGTTCAGCAGCCGTGCGCAGAACCGCGGGAGCGGCCGGGCGACGAACAGGGAGATGTCGTTCGGGAGAAGGATCAGCTGATAGCCGTGGCGATCCGCCACCCACTGCAACGCGGCTGCCGAATAGAAGAACACGTGCTGGCTCTTCGCAGGGCCGAGGTAGGTCCAGTCCGCGCCCTGGCCGCGGTAGAGGCTGGTGCTGATCAGCACGCCGCGCGGTTGCATGGCGAAGATCGGCTCGATGTCGCTCGCGGGGTTCGGGAAATGTTCGAAGACTTCGATCGCGGTGATGACGTCGTAGCGGTCGGCATCCGATCGCTCGAAGCCCGCCGCGAAATGATTGCGGACGTACTTGTCGTGGTTGTAGGCGTCGATCCCCGTGTCGCGCAGCAGCCGCACCAGCAGGCCGGGACCACCGCCCCAGTCGAGCAACTTCGAGGTTCCGTTCAGGAGCCGAGCGAGGTGACAGACGAAGAAGACGACCCTGCAGCATCGCAGCGATCGTTCGACTGCATACGTGTCGAGTTCGGGTGTCGATGCATCGGACGTCGAGGTCGCATACACGTCCGGCAGCCACGCGGGCGGGTTGGTCTCCAGCGACCCACATCCCGCGCATTGGTAGTAGCCGACCGCGTCTCCGTCGTTCGCGTCGCGACTGAAACGCAACTGCGCTATCGCGCCGCAGAGCCGACACGCGATTTCATCTGCGAGCAGCGCCTCGCAGCCGGCGTCCCCTTTCGACGCGCCCGTCATCGCGCGACGATCCGGACGACCCATTCCGCATAGGCATCGATCACGGCCGAGAAGAACTTGCGCGTGTCGTCGCTCGCCAGATCACCGCTCTCGGTGAACAGCTTCGCCGCGTTGCCGATGTAGGCCTCGGGCTGCTGCATCATCGGCACGTCGAGGAACACCATCGACTGCCGCAACACGTGGTTCGCGCCCATGCCGCCGATGGCGCCGGTCGCGACGCTGACGACGCCGCCCGCCTTCTTCGACCAGACGCTCTTGCCGTAGGGACGCGAGCCGACGTCGATCGCGTTCTTGAGCGCGCCGGGGATGCTGCGGTTGTACTCGGGCGTGAAGAACAGTACGCCGTCGACCGGCCGGACCGCATCGCGAAAGCGCGTCCACGCCGCGGGCGGCTCGCCGTCCTTGTCGAGGTCCTCGTCGTACAGCGGCAGGTCGCCGATCTCGACGAACGCCAGCGCCAGTGAGGCCGGCGCCAGCGAGTGCATGGCGACAGCGACCTTGCGATTGAACGAGGCCTTTCTCAGGCTGCCGACCAGAACGGCGATGCGGTACGGGGTGGTCACGGGGTCTGCTCCTTCGGGGACCGGGCGCGGCGCGCAATGCTCGCATCCTAGACACGAATCGCGTCGTGGTCGCGGGTCGCGGGTCGACGAAGATCACGCTTCGGAGACGGTTTGGCGACCCCGGCCATACGATCGGACGTATGGCTCCCAGAAAGTCCTTGTTATGGAAGTAACTGCTTAGGCAGCGTATATTCCTGCCTAAGCAGCAATTACCGAGTCCAGCGATCCCATGTCCTCTTCCCCCGTCGTCGCCGACAGCGAGCCCCTGTACTGCGTCGCCGGCTTCGCCATCGACGAAAGCATCGGCTATCTGATCAAGCGCGTGCGGGCGATGCTCAGTACGGCCGTCGAGCGCGAGATCGCCGATCACGACGTCACCTACGAACAGTGGGGCGTGATGCTGGCGATGCTCACCGATCGCGGCGACACCGCCGCAGTGCTGGCGCGCGTCATGGAATGCGATACCGGCGCGATGACGCGGATGCTCGACCGCCTGGAAGCCAAGGAGCTGATCATCCGCGAGCGCAGCACCGACGACCGGCGCCGCGTGAAGCTCGCGCTGACGGAAAGCGGCAAGCGGCTGGCCGAGCGCCTGGTCGCCGCGATCGTCAAGGTCCTCAACCGGCATCTCGAAGGCTTTTCCGTCGACGAGCTGGAGCTGTTCAAGGGTTTCCTGCGCCGCATGCTCGCCAATCGGGACGCGACATGATGATGACGCTGTTCAATTTCATCGGTGTCCGCATCCGTCGGATCATGAGCACGCTCTGTATTGCCCATCCCCGCGCCGCCCTCAAGGCCGGCGTCCGCACCGTCCGCTCCGGGATGGAGCCGGTGCTGCGCATGGAGGTCGCCGTCTGGGCGCTGCTGCAGAGCATCGCGGTCTGGGTGACGATCGCCACTGCGATGTTGCTGACCGGCTGCGCCAGCTTCGGCGACACGAAGACGAAGAGCGCGTTGCGCACGCCCGGGTCGTACGCCGTCGCCCGGACGCTGGGTGCGGCCGACACGGCCGCGGACGCGGTGGTCACCGCGTGGCCCACCGACCGGTGGTGGAAGCAGTTCGAGGACGCGCAACTCGACGCGCTGATCGACGAGGCGCTGGCCGGCGACGGTGTCGGTCCGCTGCGCCTCGCGGAAGCGCGACTGCGCAACGCGCAGGCCGTCGTGCGCGGGGCCGAAGGTCGCGAATATCCGAGCGTCGGGCTCGACGCGGGATCGCAGCGCGAACGCTACTCCGAGAACTACATCTATCCGCCGCCGCTCGGCGGCAGTACGTACACCTTCAACCGGGCGACGCTGGACCTGCGCTACGACCTCGACTTCTGGGGGCGCAATCGTTCCACCATCGCCGGCGCGCGCTCGCAGGCCGAGGCGGCCAAGGCCGATGCGCAGGCGGCGCGCCTCGCGGTGACGACGTCGATCGCACGGGCCTGGTTCCAGCTACAACGACTCGGCGCGCTGCGCGACGTCACGCTGTCGGCGATCCGGCAGCGCGACGAGGTGCTGAAGCTCGCCCAGCAGCGCTTCGACGCCGGACTCGATACCAACGCCGAGCTGCGCCAGGCCGAGGCCGCGTTGCCGGCCGCGCGGGTCGATCTGGCACAGATCGAGGAATCGGCCGGACTGGTCCGCAATCAGATCGCCGCGCTGCTCGGCAAGGGTTCCGATCGCGGTCGTGAGATCGGCATCCCGCACGGCACCGGCACCACCATCGTCGCGCTGCCGGCCACGTTGCCGGCCGAATTGCTCGGTCGTCGTCCCGACCTGGTGGCGGCGCGCTGGCGGGTCGAGGCGGCGCGGTCGCAGATCGACGTCGCGAAGGCGCAGTTCTATCCGAACATCAACCTCATCGCGTCGGCCGGCTTCCTCGCGTTCGGCGCCTCGCGCTTCCTCGAGAGCCAGAGCCGCGACATTTCCGGTGGGGCTGCGCTGACCCTGCCGATCTTCGAGGGCGGCGCGCTGCGGGCCAACCTCGCAGGCCGCAACGCGGACTACGACGTGGCGGTCGAGCAGTACAACACGGTGCTGGTCGACGCGGTCCGCGACGTGGCCGACCAGATCGTGTCGATCCGGTCGGTCGACGGCCAGCGTGCCGACCAGGCGCTGGCGCGCGTCAAGACCGAAGAGGCCTACGACGTCGCGGTGATCCGCTATCGCGCCGGCCTGTCGACCTACCTCACCGTCCTCAACGCGCAGACCGCCGTCCTGCAGCAGCAGCGCGCCGAGGCCGAATTGCACGCGCGCGTGCTCGACCTCGACGTCGCGCTGGCCCGTGCGCTCGGCGGCGGCTATCGCGGCGACGCACCACCCGC
>JBBRRW010000121.1:0-9953 GCA_038245975.1 Burkholderiales bacterium | reverse complement strand
GAGGATCTTCGAGCGCGAATTTAAGCGGGGCGACTGTTGGCCGGGTTTTCAATCGCCCATGAAGCGACCGACGCGGTAGAGCCGTGGCCCCCCGCGCGGGACCGAGAGGCACCAATCAAGCGGCCCGGCGCAGCGTAGCGATCCGTAAATCTGAATGCGGCGGTACTCGGAATCCTCATGGACTGAAGTACATTCCGGTTCCTCCGCACCGTGCGCCTTGCGGCTGACCGTCCTCGCGACGCATTTCAACGGCCTGGCGCCGTCAGGCCAGCCCGCCCTGCATCCTGCCGAGGTCCTCGCGCCACTCGAGGTTGTCGGGCGCGATCGCGACCACCCGTTCCATCAGCGCGACGCCCGCGCGCGCCTCGACGGCCGCGCGTTCCTCGTTGCCTTCGGCCCGATACAGGCGGGCGAACGTGACGCGCATGAACGCCAGGTCGCGCAGCCGCAACGGATCCGACGAATCCATCGCGACCACCTGCTCGATCAGCCTCTGCGCGTCGGCATAAGGCCCGAGCGCAGCGCGCGGCCGGCCCTGCATTTCGTGGACGCGGCCGAGACGGATGGCCCAGAAGGCGACTTCGCCCAGCCCGTCGCGCGACGCAGGCTCGACGCCCGGCCGCAGGACCATCCGCAAGGCCGCCTCGTAGTGTGCCTGCGCCGCGTCGAGCGCGCCGTCCGCTTCGCGGAGCTGGCCGAGACGGTCCAGCGAGATGCCGACCTGCTGCTGCGGCTCGGGATTCGACGGATCGGCCGCCGCGAGCCGGCGCACGTAGTCGAGGACCTCGGCATAGGCCGTGGCTGCCTCGTCGAAGCGGCCCAGCGCATGCAGCACACGGCTGACGCATTCGCAGGCGCCGGCGAGATTGCGTTGCGCGACCTGCCCGTCGGGATCGGCCGCCGCCACGCGCCGCGAGAGGGCCCGCGATTGCTCGAACGCGGCGAGCGCCTCCGCGAGCTGTCCCGCCGCTTCGTAGGATCGTGCGAGCCGGTCGCAGGCGAGTGCGAGATCGCGCTGATGCTGGAGCGGATCGGCCGGCTCTTCGATGTGCAGCAGCGTCGCCACCGCCTCGGCATACAGCACGGACGCTTCGGCGAGATGTCCCTGCGCCTGCAGCGCGCCGCCGACACGCCCCTGCGCGACGTGCAGGTTGCGCTGCTGGGTCGCGTCGCCGGGTGCGGCTTCGGCCAGCCGGCGGGAGATCTGCAGCGATGCGTCAAACTTGGAAAGCGCGTCGTCGAACCGACCCTACGACTCGTGCAGGCGGCCGATGCGATCGTGCGCGAGATCGAGGTCGCGCTGCAACGACGCCGACGGGTCGGCCTCCGCGAGAGGCTCGAGGATGCGCAACGCCTCGGAGAACACGACCAGCGCGTCGACCGGTCGATCCTCCGCGCGATACACGCCGCCGACGAGGCCCAGCACGGCGGCGACGTCGCGCGCGAGATCGGCGCGGCGCGACGGATCGAGCGCGCTCGCGCGCCTGCGCGCATCGAGCGAGGCGAGCAGCCCGACCCGTGCGGCGTCGAGACGACCCTGCGCCTCGTGGACCCGGCCGATCCGTTCGTACGCCAGCGCGAGGTCGCGCTGGATCGTCACGTCGGACGGATTGGTCGAGGCCAGCGACTGCGCGACTGCGAGGCTCGCGCCGAACGCCTCCAGCGCGTCGTCCGGGCGATCCTGCAGTTCGTGGATGCGACCGATGCGGTCGTACGCAATCCCGAGGTCGCGCTGCAACGCGGTATCGAAAGGCTTGGTCGGCGCCAGCGGAAGCACGATCGCGAGCGCTTCGCGATAGGCGTCCAGCGCCTCGTCGTAGCGCCCGCGCGCCTCCTGGACGCAGCCGATGCGGTCGTACGCGACGCCGAGGTCGCGCTGCCAGCCGGTGTTGCCGGGCTCCGCCCCTGCCACGCTCCGCGCGATGGTCAGGTATTCGTCGAACGCCAGCAGCGCCTCGCCGAGACGACCCTGCGCCTGCCGGACGTTGCCGATGCGATCGTGCGCGATCCCGAAGTCGCGCTGCCAGCCGAGATTGGCCGGGCTCATGCGGACCAGGTTGCGGCAGATCGCCAGGCCTTCCTCGTAGGACGCCAGCGCTTCGTCGCGACGACCGAGGGCGTCGTAGGCGCCGCCCACGCGTTCCAGCGCGCGGTTGACGTCGCGCTGCCAGTTCGCGTTGACCGGGTCCGACGCGGACAGGTTCTTGAAGATGGCCGCCGCGTCGGCGAGCAGGCGCAGCGCGTCGTCGAGGTGGCCCTGCGCCTGGTGCACGCCGCCGACCCGCGAGAACGCGATCGCCAGGTCGTGCTTCCAGCCCGCGTTCGACGGGTCGAGCCGCACCAGCCGCTGCGACACCTCGAGGTATTCGCGGAAGGCCTCGGCAGCCTCGTCGAAGCGGCCTTGGGCCTCGTAGATGCCGCCGATGCGCGACTGCGCGACGCCAGCGTCGCGCTGGCAATCGGTGTTCGACGAATCGTCGACGATCAGCCGCCGGCAGATCAGCAGCGCCTCGCGATTGGACGCGAGCGCGTCCTCGTAGCGCGTCTGCGATTCGTAGATGCCGCCGATGCGCGCGTGCGCCGCCGCCAGTTCGCGCTGCCCGCCGGTGCTCGACGGATCGGCGCCGACGATGCGCTCGGAGATATCGAATACCTCGCCATACGCGACCAGCGCGTCGTCGAGCCGACCCTGCGCGTCGTGGATGTCGCCGACCCGCGCGTAGAGATTGGCGAGGTCGCGCTGCCGCTCGATGTTGGACGCGTCCAGCGCGGCCAGCCGATGGCCGACCTCCAGCGATTCGCGACAGGCCTCCAGCGCCTCGTCGAGCCGCCCCTTGGCCTGCAGGACGTCGCTGAGCAGGCACAGCGCGCGGCACACACCGGGCTCGTACGCCATGTTCCGCGCGAGCGCGAGGACCTCGCGCGTCTCGGTTTCGAGCTGCGCGGTCTCCTCGCGCCAGTTGCGCACCTCGAGCGGCGCGAGACGGGCCTCGATCTCGGCGGCGCCCTCGAGCCAGCACGCGCCGGTCAGCTCGCGCAGCGCGACGGCCAGCGCGTGGCGGATCTCGGGCCGTCCCTCGGCCGCGAGCTCGCGATCGAGCGCCTCGCAAGCCGCGGCCGCCGCTGGCTGGTCGATGGCGAACAGGTGATACAGCGCCTCGATGCGCGCATGCGGCGCGCTGCTGCGGCCCATCGTCGTGCGCGCCCGCTCCGCCAGCAGCGCCCAGCGCGCGGGGTCGGTGGTACGCAGGTGCTCACGCAGCGCGAGGCGGGTCGCTTCGTGGACGTTCACGGCACGTTCCCCGCGCGCCGGGAAGGGTTCGACGATGGCGAGGACGGCGAGTTGCGCGATCAGCGGATCGGCCGCTTCGACGGGCCGGTCGAGCAGCGCCGCAAGGATCTCCCGGTCGCACCAGTGCGGGACTGCCGATGCGATCAGCGCCTCCTTGATCAGCGCGCGGTCGGTGTCGGTCAGGCTGCCGTGCGCGAAGTCAACGGTCGCGAGGGCAAGCAGCGCAGGGTCGCCGCGCGCGGCTTCGAGCAGACGGAGCTGTTCGGTGAAATCCATCGCAGGCGCCTAACTCGAAGGTCCGAACAGCTGCGCCAGCATGGAGCTCTTGCCGCCGGCGAGCTCGTGAACCTTGCAGACGATCTCGAGGGTCAGGTTGTCCTTGTGCAGGCAACCGAAGTCGAACCATTCCTGAGGCGACGGCGGCAGCAGTTCGATCGGCGCCGACGTGAAGCCCGACCACGGTTCACCGTGCGACTTCGTCACGCGCTGGCCCACGATGATGACCCGCAGCCAAGACGCGCGGACCATCGTCAGCAACAGGCTCTCCTTGACCCAGCGCTCCGCCTCGCCGGCCATCTCGAAGGTATCGAAGATCAGCAGTGTCGGCCGTGCCGCATCGCGCAGCGACGCGAGGATCTGCGCGAGCTGGTTGCTGACGCCGCCACCGCCCTTGACCGGCACCTCGAGCTGTTCGGCGAAGCGGCTCAGTTCGCCGTCCATGTCCGACGAGCCCTTGAAGTCGAAGCGTCCACAGGTGAGCTTGGGGATCGGCAGCGCGTTGCGCAGGAACTGCTTGGTCAGGTGCGACTTGCCGGTATCGCTGCGTCCGCAGATCGGCAGCAGGCGGAACGGCGCAGCGCGCGTGATGAGCTTCGCGAACGCGAGCCTGGCCTCGGTGTGGTCGGCCACCGGCCATTCGAGCGCGGGCGCGACTTCGGGCCAGTCGCCGCTGACGGGCTGGTCGGCGAGTTCGGCGCCCTGCGCACCGTCGTTGATCTCGAGCCGCTGGACGATCAGCGCCGCGGTGTCCTCGGCCGATCGGTCGTCGAGGTCAAGGAAGCCGGCCAGGCCGTACAGCCCCTGCCCCTCGACGCGGTCGAAGCGCGTCAGCATCACTTCCTTGTAGTCGCGCTTCTTGATCAGCCCGTACAGCGCGTTCCACTCGAGCCCGCACCACTCCTTGTTGCCGTAGTCGTGGCACAGGACGGCGACGATGAGATCGGCTTCCTGGTTGTAGAGGTTGGGCAGATGGAAGGCGAGATCGATGCGCGCGAATTCGGCCTCGTGATACTTGTCGTAGAGGATGCGTGACTCGCCGAAGCGGTCCGCGAGGATGCGCGCGACCTTCGCGACGAAGTCCCGCTTCTCGCCGGCGAAGGTGAAAGCGACTCGGAAACGCTTGTTCATCGGTGGCGATGGATAAGGTCGTGGTGCGGTCGGCGTTGCGCAACGGCGCACGCGCGTCGCATTGTGCCGTCAGATAGCGTCGGCGGCGCAAGTACCGCGTCAGATTCGCTTGATCTTCATTTCCTCGAACCAGTAGTCGTCGTCCCACGCGGGACCGCCGTCCTCGGCGTTGTAGTTGATCGTCAGCTCCGTGTCGCGTGCCACGGCCTGGACTGCGAAGAAGCGCATCGCCAGGTTGGGCCGGTCCGCTTCGTAGCGCAGGTTGGCCGGGTTCGCGTGGTTGTAGTAGCTGCCGCAGCCGAGCGCATGCGCGTGAAAGGGCGTCGGCTCGTCGTCCTCGGACCAGTTGAAGACGCAGTGCTGCAGCTCCTTGCTGAGCTTGTCGAACGACATGCGGTAAGGCAGCACCGTGCAGGTCTCGACGAGCTCGCCCTCGGCGAAGTCGCGGGCGGCGAAAACGCCCTTGCCCCGCGCGGTTCCGGTTTCGGCGACGTAGATATCCGGCGTCTGTGGCTGCATGGGATCGGAATAAGGAGGAAGTCGAAGGTGCTCTGATATCGACGGGTGCCGGCGGCATTCTCTCCGAACCCGGTCACCGATGCGCATGTCGCGCTGCGTGACGCGCTGCCGCTTTTCGACACTAGAGACTCGTCGTCCCCGACCTGATCACGACACCGTTGCCGAAGTACGCCGACAGCACGCCGGCCACGATCATCGACGCGACCACGACCACGATCGCGATCAGCAGCGGCACCCACCACGCGCGGCGGACGTAGTCGCGGCCGTATTCGAGCTTGACGAACTTCACCTGCGGCCGCGCCGCCGCGAAATACCAGATCAGCAGGTAGACGAAGCTGCCCACGCGCAGCGCGTTGGACGCGGCCGGCAGCGTGATCGACAGGACCATCGTCAGCAGGAACAGCACGGCACTGACGACCAGCCACGCCTTCGCACCGACCATGCGCTCGGCGCGCTGCATCGATCGCCAGTTCAGCAGATGCAACGTGGCGCCGAACAGCGGCGTGAAGATCAGCGACCAGCACGCCGCGGCGTTGGGGTTCCACAGCGCGGGTCGGGACCGGACCTGCATGCGCGCAGCCAGGTCCGCGTCGATCTGCAGGTCGGGCGCGCGCTCGACGCTCGCCAGCACGCCGATGCGCGTCAGCGCGGCCAGCGCTTCGTCGGCCTCTTCGCGCGAGACGCCGGACTTCAGCACGACGGACCGGCCCGACAGCAGTTCGCGGGCGAAGCCGGCGTCGCGACCGACCAGTGCGGCGAGGTCGGGGATCACGGCCTCGCGACTGGCTTCGGACCGGACCCGGCCTTCGAGGACGACGTTGTAGCGCTCGCTCATTGCAGCTCTTCGGGGGTCGGAAAGGAACGAAGTCTAGCGATGTTTGGCCGCAGCCCTGACCGCCGCGGCGCGGCCGTCGATCATGGCCCGGATGCGACGGCAACGCGTGCCGCGGCGAGGTCCCAGGCCGCGCAACCCACGCTCTTGAAGAGCAGCGGCGTGCCGGCCGGCGGCAAGCCGCGCGTCAGCGCGTCGGACAACGGGCTGACGTCGGACCATCGCACGCCGGCGAGGATCAGGTCGCCGGCCTCGTGCTCGGCCCCGCGACGATCGTCGACGTACACGGTGCTGCCTCGCACGGTGGCCGCATCGACCTCCGCCGCGTCGGGATGGAACGAGCCGACGGCGACGACCAGCCGGTCCGCCCGCGCGGCATCCCGAAAGACCGGCGTGCGGCTCGTCGTGCAGCTGAAGACGACCTCGAAGTCGTCACCGCCGGATTCGGGCGCGATGCGCATCGGCTGTCCGGCGTTCCGTCGACAGAACGCCTCGGCCGCCGCCGCCGACGTCGCACGGACGCGCAGCGCGACGTGCGGAAAGAGCGCGACCAACGCGTCGACGTGATGCTGGGCCTGCGTGCCGGTGCCGATCAGCAGCGCGGTGCAGATGGGTGCCGGATGCAGCACGTCCACCGCCAGCATCGACAGTGCCGCGGTCCGGCAACCGGTCACGGTCGGTCCGTCGAGGATCATCAACGGCTGTCCGGTCGCCGGATCGAGGACCGTCATTGCCCCGAGGATCACCGGCAGCGAACGACCCGCGTTGTGCAGCGCCACGGTGATCAGCTTGTGGATCGCGAGGTCGTCGGCGACGGCCGGCATCGACAGCATCGTGGTGCCGTCGCGCAGCGGCACGACCGAGCGGTCGGGGCAGCGGATGCGGCCGTCGTCGACCTCGACGAGCGCGCGCCGCAGCGCCGCCACGAGCGGCGGATAGGCGAGTCGCGCGCGTGTCTGCAGCGCATCGAGGATCGTCTGGTCGGGAAGAGCGTTCATGGCGCCTTGGGGCAGTTCGCGTGGTGCGCATGCTGACACGCGACGCTATGCTTCCTCTTCCACGGCCCGCCAGCGACGATTCGATCCCCATGAAAACCTTCGGAGCCCGACCGGACGGCCTGCGTCTGGAGCGGATGCAGGCGTCGCCGCTGTGGTCCGGCGACCGCTTCCGCAACCTGCATCCGGTCATGCCCGGCCTGCGCGACAACAGCATCAAGGCCCCGACGCTGACCGAGTTCCTGGGCGGCGGCGGGCGACGCGTGCCGACGCGCGGCCTGCCGTCGATCGATCCCCGCGAGACCTGGTCGACGAAGCCGCAGAGCGACCTGCGGGCGACCTGGCTCGGCCATTCGACGGTGCTGGTCGAGATCGACGGGTACCACGTGCTGACTGATCCGGTATGGGGTCCGCGCGCGTCGCCGTCGCGTCTGGTCGGCCCGAGGCGCTTCCAGCCGGTGCCGGTCCCGTTGAAGGCGCTGCCGCCGATCGACGTCGTCGTCGTGTCGCACGACCACTACGATCACCTCGACTACCCGACGATCCGCGCGCTGACCCGCAGCGCCGTCCCGATCGTCACGTCGCTCGGCGTCGGCGCGCACCTCGAAGCGTGGGGCATCGCGAAGGAGCGCATCACCGAACTGGACTGGTGGGAGACGCACACCGTGCCCGGCACCGGCCTGACGATCACGGCCGCGCCGTCGCAGCACTTCTCGGGCCGCGGTCTCAAGGATCGCAACGCCACGCTGTGGTCGTCGATGGTCATCGGCACGTCGCGCCACCGCGTGTTCTTCAGCGGCGACACGGGACTGACGACCGAGTACGCGACGATCCGCGAACGCCACGGACCGTTCGACCTCGTGATGCTGGAGGTCGGCGCGTTCCATCCGTCGTGGGGCGACATCCACCTCGGCCCGGAGCGCGCGCTCGAGGCGCTGGCGCTGCTCGGCGGCGGGCCGTTCCTGCCGGTGCACTGGGGCACGTTCGCGCTGGCGCTCCACGACTGGGACCAGCCCGCGGAGACACTGGTCGCGCTGAGTCGGGTGCAGGGCGCGCGACTGCTGATGCCGCGACTGGGCGAGGCGGTCGAGCCGGTGCACGAGCACGTGCTGACGCCGTGGTGGCGAGGCGTCGACGCGGGATCGCGCGTCCGTCCGCCGGCCGATGCATCGACGATCACGTTGCCGAAGACGATGCCGTGGCCACTGGATTGATGCGGGACGTTCGATGATCGCGGGCGGCGCGCGGTCGAATCACTGCGTGCCGAGGTCCGCATGCCGTTGTTCGGAGTGCCCAACCCCACTCCGATCGCGAGACCCCTGCAGAACGACACGAACCCCGGATGACCGGCCCACAGTTCGCCCTGCCTAGGATATGAGGAGCCAATCGATGGCCTCTTTACTTTCCGTCAACGTCGGAATGCCGCGCGACATTGAGTGGCGTGGAAGAACAGTGCACACCGGCATCTGGAAAGAACCGGTGCACGGACGCCGTCGCGTCGGGAGACTCAATATCGAAGGTGATGGCCAGGGCGATCTGGCCGGGCACGGTGGAGAGCAACGCGCGGTCTTCGTCTATCAGATCGAATCACATCGCTACTGGAAGGGGCGGCTTGGGCGCCGCGATCTCGCCCATGGACAGTTCGGTGAAAACTTCACCGTCGAAGGACTGGCGGATGACGAGGTCTGCATCGGCGACCGCTATCGAATCGGCACGGCTCTCTTCGAGGTGACTCAGCCCCGCGTGACCTGCTATCGAGTCGGTATTCGAATGGACGAGCCACAGATGGCAAGCCTCTTGACCTCCAGCAATCGACCCGGCTTCTACTTCCGAGTCATCGAGGAAGGCGACGTCAGCGCGGGGGACTCGATCCTCCTCGTGACCAAAGGGGCGCAGCGCATGACCGTTGCCGAGGTCAACGCGCTCTTGTACTCCTCGCGTCATTCTCGGGATCTGCTCGAGCGGGTACTGCAGATCTCGGCGCTGTCTCCGGGTTGGCGCGGGACATTCGAGGCGTTGTTACGAAGCCAGGATGCCCACTCCGATGCGACAGGGAATGCCGGCCTCCTCCCGCCGGGAGCAGCGCAGACGGCGGCACCTGGCTTCCGACGATTGCGAGTTGCGCAGATCGATGTGGCAAGCGCGGACGTGTTGTCCTTCGTGCTGCAACCGACCGATGAAAGGCGGCTTACGGCCGCACGCGCCGGACAATTCGTCGTCGTTCGTATGCGTCCGAGCCAGGACCGCCCGCCGTTCGTGCGGAGCTATTCGCTTTCCGGGCCGCCTTCCGACGAGCAATATCGCATCAGCGTCAAGGTGGAACCCGATGGCGCCGCAGGGAAGTACCTGAGTGGCGTCCGGGCCGGCGATGTCCTCGATGTGAGCGAACCCAGAGGCAGCTTTATCGTGCAGTCGGGCACCGGACCGGTGGTGCTCCTGAGCGCGGGAATCGGCGTGACCCCGGTCCTCGCGATGCTTCATGCGTTGGCAGCAAGCGCGACACCTCGAGAGGTCTGGTGGTTGCACGGTGCACGCGACCGCAAGTCTCATTCGTTCGTCATCGAGACCAAACAGCTTCTCGGCATGCTTGTGCACGGACGAAGCCGAATCTGGTACAGCCGTCCGGCCGCGGATGATCGAGAGGGGATGGACTACGACGCCACCGGCCACGTGGATGCGCAGACGCTCGACCCACTGGGCGTTCCGCGCGATGCCGACTTCTTACATCTGCGGCCCAGCGAACTTTCTTGGAAACCTGCGCAAGGGCCTGCCCGCGTGGGGCGTGCCCGCGGACCGAGTGCATTCAGAGGTGTTTGCCGGCGGTCCTTCGCTGACGCCGGGCGTGATCTCGACTGCGGTGTTGCCTCCTCATCAGCCCGCCGGGTGTCCTGGCTCCGGCCCACTGGTG